>CAYQNR010000014.1:0-41087 GCA_964418945.1 uncultured Desulfobacteraceae bacterium | reverse complement strand
CTTGACAATTTTGCTGGATTAGAGGAAAAAATTCAACTTTGTTTTTTAAATCTATCAGAAAGGATGTGATAACCATGGTTTGTACAAGCATAAAGCCCGGTGTTGAATGCCTTTTCATGACCAAAAACGGATGTCAGTATAACGGAGGCGCCTGTCATCAGATAATTGAACAATGTGAAGGCTGCCAGAAGGTCAGGGAATTTCCTTCCGGTAAATATTGCATAAGCTTCCCGGACCCTGCTATTAAATGGAGAACCGGAGTTTGCAACATGGCAACACACGTAAAGGGTACCAACGGGAAGGCCTTAGCCGATAAAATCAACCCCCTGAAGGCCTCTAAGCGTGGGGCCTAAAACGGGGTTTTCAAAATTCCCCAATATTATTGTTTTACTCAAGGTCAGCACTAAAAACCAGGCTGGTTTGTGAGGATGGTATTCTTCCCCCTTTTTGAGCAATCTTCATCTTGTCTGGCAGGGGCCTCTTTTCCAAGGGGATATCAGCGATACCCCGTATTATTTCGGGTAATGCACGGCAAGGCTGATGTGGTGCTTACACGGGGAATAATACCTTTAAAATAAGAAAAATAATAAACTGAAGGAGGATATCCTGTGGGAAAAAGGGTCTTAATTGCTGTTGATGGCTCTCTTTATTCAAGAAAGGCTATCGAATATACTGTTAAAATGGCCCACCTCATAAAGGATCTTAATTACGTCCTGATCAACATACATCCTAAGATTTCAGAATTCCTTGTTGAAGACGCCAGGAGGGACAGGCAGGCAAAGGCTGCTTTAAAAGAGGTTAGCGATAGGAATCACGAGGATTCCATGAGGATTCTCAGTGAATCCAAGACAGTTATGACCAGACTGGGAATCAAGGAAGAACATATCGAGACTGTCAGCCTGCCGGTATCCAGAGGTACCTCAAAGGCCATCCTGGATTACAGCAAAGAGTGCCTTTGTGACGCCATAGTTATAGGGAGAAGGGGCGTCTCCCGCCTGGCCCAAGCGTTTATGGGAAGCGTAACCAATGATGTACTGGAACACGCATCTGTCACGCCTGTCTGGGCTGTAGGGAGGGATATCAGGTCGTTAAGGATAATGGTAGCCATAGACGGTTCTGAAAGTGCACTTCGAGCAATGGATCATGTGTTATTCATGGTCGGGGAAAACCCGGAGATTCAAATAACGTTATTGCACGTTACTCCGAGGATCAGGGACTACTGCACGATTGATTTTGACGACAAGGGAGAAGTCCTGGAGGAGGTGATAACAAAGGCTGATAAAAGATGTATTGATGACTTCTATACCCATGCTCAAAAGAGATTTGAAGAGGCCGGGATAGGAAAAGGCCGGATAGATATAAAGCAGGTAACGACTAAGGTAAAAATCGGAAAGGCAATTGTAGGTGAAATAAAAAAGGGCAATTACAGCACTGTTGTAATAGGCAGACGGGGAGCAAACGCCTCTTTCTTTATGGGCAGTGTCTCCAGACACGTTCTTACCAACGCATCGGATTGCGCCGTATGGCTTGTCCCCTGAGCCTCAATGACTCAACCATGCCTTCAGATTAATGTTTTTTGGGTCATCTGGACTGGTTGGCCCTCTCCAGGTTCCTCTTCAGGGTATTTACTCCTCTGACTATGATATATTGATAAAAATATTTATCTCCTTTTTTTTCATATCTGTTTAGTCGGACCTCATCCTTTTCACGATCAAAATTCTCCTCAAGTTTATCGGTCCATTCGGAAATCCTTTCCTTCACCACGGAGACTCTTTCATGTAGAGGAACCTTGTCCTCTATTATTATACTCGTTGATTCGATCCTATCATTGACTCCCATTCTATCCTTCCATTCAAATTTACATTACCTCAAGTAGTTTTATGGTAAAAAACAATGATTCACCCGCCAGTGGATGATTCGCATCAAGCGTTACCTTTTCATATATATACAATTCCTTATTTTTTTCACAACAAGACATTATTTTTGCCGATTTACTGGGAATCAGGATAAATCTTGCGGTACAAAATGCGTTGAAGTTCCCGGTAAGTGAAGAACGGATCATCGTTTCTAAGATAGGGCAGGAGTATCTTTTTTTTCCTCAATAGATCCCGTTCTATTACACCGGAGATTTCGTCCGGCTCGTAGAGCACGGCACTGGCCACAGGCTTTCCAAAAGGATTCAGTATTTCGCTGCCCCCCCAGAATCGGTAAGTTGTTATCGTACAAGATGGTTCAGTGTCTGTTTGCCCGTTTGTATTTTTGGTAAAATCGCTTGTTATGTCCCTCCTCTCTTCAAAGCTTTCTTCACCGACACGATTGGCGCAAATATTATAAACTCCGAATACGCGAGAATAAAAACTGTTGATAATACCCCAGGTTTCTATGTTGCTGAATTCATCTCCCATGGAGCCCTGGGAAGAATTGTATATGGAGATAAAGATATCCGCCTTTTGGCATACCCCGAGGTAAGGGATTGAAGGGTGCCATAAATCATTGCATATAAAGACCGCTATATTGTAGTCATACAGGTTGAATACGGGGATAACCTTCCCTGATGAAAACATTTTACGTTCTTCGAATACACCATAATTCGGCAGGTTCAGTTTTCGATAGGCAAAAAGCATTTCCCCGTTAACCGCTACCAGCGCGGAGTTGTAGAAATTCATTGACGGGGATTCCTCGATGAATCCCACCACGGCGGAAGTGCCCTTTGTGGTAGATGCCAGTGTTTTAATCTCCTTGGAGTCCAGTCTGAGGGCCACTTCATGATAACGCTGACCTACGAAATATCCTGTCAGCGCCAATTCAGGGAAGACTATCAGGTCCGCACCGTTTGCCTTCCCCTCCTCTATCTTATTTATTATAACCTCCAGGTTGCTGTTGACATCCAGCAGGATGGGATGGGTCTGGTATATTGCAACCTTCATGAATTATTCCCCCTATTTATAATAGGTTCTTACGTTTCAGCCAATTGGCCGCCACATCTTCTACCTGTTTCTTTTCGATATCCACTTCGGCATTCAGCTTTCGCATCTCTTCCGTGGTAAGGTGTTCAGCAATAGGCTCAAGAATTTTCTGGATTTCCGGATACTTATCCAGGACCTTTTTTCTGATTACGGGAGCCGGATTGTAAACAGGGAAAAAGGACTTATCATCCTTAAGATTGATAAAACCAAAAGCCTCTATTCTGCCGTCGGTTTCAAATCCCATGGATACGCTGACATGTTCTTCTTGGAGGGCCTTATAGGCCAGTCCTGATTCCATCTTTTTAATGCTGTTATAAGGGACCGTAAAACCATAATGACTCATAAGGGCCTTAAAACCGTCGGGTCTTTCCCAGAATTCAGCGTTGACTCCTATCAGGAGTTTTTCAGGGTATTTATTTATATATCGACTGAGATCGGAAATCGAAGATATCCCCAGCCTTTCAGCATCCTCCTCCCTCATCATCAGGGTATAGGAGTTATTAAAAGGTACGCTTTCAAGCCAAATAAGACCTTTCCGGGCATCTGCTTCTTTGACCCATTCGTAGCACCTGGTCCTGTTTGTCATCATGTGGGGATCAGCCTGTTTATAATAAACCGTGTAGGCTGTTCCGGTATACTCATAATAAAGATCGATCTGGCCTTTGAGCAAAGATTGTCTGATTACGGATGATCCCACGCCGGTTTTCAGCTCCACAAAAAATCCGTTGTTTTCCATAAGATTCTTGCCCATTTCCGCGAGCAGGTACTGTTCAGTAAAATTCTTCCCGCCTATAATGACTTTCTTATCATTTACGGCTTTATGGCACGAGATAGAGACAACAACCATACCGAGGAGAAAAAAAGATACAAGGGCCCACCTTTTTATTTCCGTTTTCATATTATTTTTTCATTCCTTTCGTTATACCTCCTGAGTCAAGCGCAGCCCTCTGGGTATTATAATGAATCCTAAAAGCTCACACAGATAATCGGCCAAAAGCGCCAATAATGCCGTGGGAATAGCTCCTGCTAGCAACTTATCCGGTCTCATCAGGTCTATCCCGGTAAAGATATGCTCTCCTAAGCCGCCTGCGCCTATGAGAAAAGCCAGGGCTGCGGTCCCTATATTAATAACAAGCGCCACCCTGAAGCCGGTCAAGATGACCTTCATGGCGTTAGGGATCTCAACATACAAAAGAATTTGAAGACCCGGCATTCCCATTCCTTTAGCGGCATCAATGACCCATGGCGGGACAGACTTTATCCCCGCCATTGTATTTCTGGCAATAGGTAATATGGAATAGATAAACAGGGCAAAAACAGCTGCTTCAAATCCGATTCCAAGAAAACTCATGGCAATAGCTAGGACGGCCAGGGATGGGACAGCCTGTCCGAGTCCAACAATGTACATGATTACTCCGGAGAATCTTTTCAAACTGGGCCGGGTAAACAATATACCCACACTCAGTCCAATGGTGGTAGCAAGGGCCATACTTACCATCACCATCTTAATATGTTGCCATACTAGGCCGGCAGTGTAAAGTATCTCATTAGCATCGGATAAATATTCGATAAGACCGGTTCGATCAATAAATACCGCGCCTGCCAGAAGAAGAATTATTAGTATTAGTCGGTAAAGATACTTCAGGGCCTTATTCACGGTCGCTGATCCCCCGCAATTTTTATGCCTTTTGGTGTCAATATTTTCTCAAGATATGCCATCCCGCAATCAATAAATATGGCCAGTACCGCTACTAAAAGTGCTCCTGCCAGAATCATATCTTCATATGCCCTAGCTATGCCCTGCTGTATAAAGACACCCAAACCGCCTGCGCCGATATACGCCGCTATGGCGGCGATGCCTATATTCATCACGGCCGCATTTCTCAACCCGGCAATAATCACCGGCATGGCTAAGGGGATCTCGATCTCCTTCAGTCTTACCCACCTCCCCATACCGAGTCCTCTGGCGGTTTCCACGAGTTCCGGAGGGATATTACTGATGCCGACATAGGTATTTCGAATGATAGGCAACTGGCTGTAAAGAACCAAAGCTATGACTGCCGGTACCTTCCCCAGACCGTACCCGGCAATGGCGAGCAGCGGTAACATAAGCCCAAACAGGGCTATTGATGGTATAGTCATGAATATATTGGCAATATTGATGATTTTTTGAGCAAGCCTTTTATCATGGCTGATAATCACGCCTGTGGGTATTCCGATTATGGCGGCCAGAGAGATCGAAAAGGCCACAATGGATATATGGTCCAGCGTAAGAGACCAGCATTTTTCAGCATTGTCCATGATAAACGTGATAATATTCATGCTATGGTCCTGTTTTACTTTTGCAATCATCAAATATCTTTAAAACACGCCTCCGGATATCATCGTGGCTTATTACACCCGCAAGGTCTCCATTATCATCTATCACGGGGAACTGCCTGATATTATGCATAAGCATGTGAGACATCACATCTCTCAGATTATCGTTGAGCCTTATGAGGACGGGATACGCTGTGGCCGCGTCTTTAACCTTTGTGCTTTTATTCTTAAGGGCATCGATATCTATGTGTCCCAAAGGCTTGTTCTCCTGAATCACAATCATGTCCTGGAGATCTTCAGGAGAAAAACTATCCAATGCGATAAGACTGTTCATTGATCCTTGTATGGTATTATCCGGATTCCGCCTGATTGCTTCATAAGCCCTGTAAAGCCCCAAGGTCTTTACAGCTCTATCAGTCCCCACAAAATCGGAAATAAACTGATTTGCCGGGCGCGCCAATATTATTTCCGGAGTATTGTATTGAATCAACCGTCCTTGTTGAAAGATGGCAATCCTATCACCCAGTTTTATGGCCTCGTGAATGTCGTGAGTAACAAAGGCTATAGTCTTTTTAAGCTTTGACTGAATATCCAGAAACTCATCCTGGATATGCCCTCTGTTAACGGGATCAATCGCCCCGAAGGGCTCATCCATGAGGAGGATGTCCGGGTCCGCTGCCAGGCTTCGGGCCACCCCTATTCGTTGCTGCTGGCCGCCTGAAAGCTCAGCCGGGTAGCGATCCTTGAAAACATCCGGTTCCAGGCCCAATATTGAAAGTAATTCATCAACTCGCTTTCTTATCCTGTCCTCTGACCATCCCATTAATCGCGGCACCACGGCTATGTTCCCGTAAATGGTCATATTGGGGAACAGCCCAATTTCCTGAATGGCATATCCCATGGACTGCCGCAGCTTTATGGGATTCCAGGCCATAATATCCTGACCGTTGATCAATATTTCTCCACCGGTTAGGGAGAGGAGGCGGTTGGTGAGTCGAAGTAGTGTGGTCTTCCCGCATCCTGATGGTCCTAAAAAAGCTACGAGTTCACCGGGCTTGATATCAAGGGTTACATCTTTAACGGCTGTAATCGCATCATGGCCCTTTCCGAATATCTTCGTAACACCCCTATATTGGATCATGACAGTCTCTATTCTCCTAAAGAATCGAAATTCACCCGCGTATCGTCATTAGACAAGTCAATGTTTTTAATATCCTTTTGGATTATTGAATAGTCCTCATAGGCCCTCACCCGGTATGCCTCAAGCCGGACAGAGAGTCTTGGGACTATATGATTAGGGCCTGGAAGAACTAAAAGGATCTAAAAAGAGATTCGGAATGGCCGAGAAACCGCCGGACCCAAGAGGGGTTAACTCCAGAGAAAAGGGCTCAAGGTCAACCAGTTTCCCCAATCTGTTATCTAATAGCTTTGAATGGAATCAGCGATCAAAGAGCAGTTTCAACGTCCTTATCTTCAGATACAACCCGTGATACCGCACATTCTAATCCCCTTAATGTGTTAATCCACAAAGATTTTCCCGAGATTGGCGGTTGTAAGGGTATCTTCCATATACATGCCCAGCCCGATGTTTTTGAGGGATTCCATGCCTCGCTCGTCATATACTGGCGTCTCCACTTCAGGGGCATCATCGGGCGAAACTTCTTCGGCGATCTGTGCGGCCTTTTCCAGTTTTTCGAATGAAAAGTCGATTAGGTATCTTAAAAAGGCAAAGGGATGTCTCATCATGTGAAAGCCGTATTTTACACAGAGGGCCTGACCCATTTTTGCGTCTTCATAAGCGCGGTCGGTCAGTTTTTCCTCATGGGTGGTACCGGCACTCTGAAACGCAGGAAGATCAAGCATCAGGTTCAAATGAGTCATTAGGATATTCAGAAAATTGTGGCTGATGAGTCCATAATTGGGGTTATACTCGATTCGAGGATCAGCAATTGTGGGGTATCCGGCATGAACACAGGTTACTCCCGGCTTCAGCAGCTGAGCTGCGCAGATACCAAAAAGGACTTCAGCGTGGGTCATGGATAAGACACCGTTATAACAGTAAGGAGCGCTAATGCCTGCCATGGGCATTGCGGAAATGAACACCGGCAACCCGGCCCTGACCACTTTTACGAAATGTTCAGAAAAGTTTTCGTTTACCTCGAGAGGGGGGCGGGTGAGGCAAAATACGATCATGATATTCTTTCTCTGTTCATAAATCTCAATAGCTCTTTCCAGGGCTGTGTCGGAGGTTACCGCAAAATAGATGGGTTTTGTGCAGTTTTCGTGCATAATGTTTATTTGAACCACTTCGTCTTTTAGTTTTATTCCTCTGCCTATACCTTTGACTACCGGTGTCTCTTCGGCGAACTTTGCAATACGTATCGCATGATCAGTTGTCGGTGTCAGCCCGCCGTTGCCTGCCGCGTCGTCGTAAACATAGGGCGCGGTGCCGCCTATGAAAAAACTGTTTAAGGGAACAAAGAAGTCATCGGGCCCTGGAGTGTTTTCCAGACAACGTTTAACAAGGTCCCTTATCAGATAGATCCTGCCTTCATATACAACTGCCAGCCCATCCTTTTCAAATGTTCGAAAGACATTTTGAATCTCAGGTTGCCTGCATCCCACCCCGAGATTCTCAAGAATCCAGAGACTGTCCTCGTGGACACGGAAAAGCATGTCCAGAATATCTTCGCCAAGTAAAGATCTGGTTATCTTAATCCGCTCTTCGTTCACATTCTTCTCCTATCATTTATCTTGTTATGAAAATGTCAGTGCAAAAGGATTCTAATTGAAGATCTGGAAACCTTTATACAATATAGATCTAACATATTTTGTGTATTGAACTTATATCGGTTCAAAATGTTTCAGTTGAAATTATATACCAAAGAGTCCTATAGGTCAATGTTTCCGACAATGTATTTATGTTATTTTTATGTTTTATTAGTAATTTAGCAAGGTTAGTAATAATGCGAAGATCACGATAATGGATAAGAATCATAGTATCAGCTTGTGACATTCTCGTGGTTTATGTCACCTCCAGGTCCTGGACATCAAGCATGTTGGTAAGTTTAGCGAGAGTAGAAGCGATTTGTTTAATATCCCTTTCCGATATTCTATTCAGCCCGTCAATAATCTTCCACTGTATGGGCGGAGGGGCGTTTTCAGCAAGCAACTTGCCGCTTTTTGTCAGCTCGACTGTAATTATCCGCCTGTCATCAGATATCCTTAATCTTTTCACCAGTGCTTTTTGTTCCAGTCGGTCGATAATTCCCGTTACCGTGCTTGAATTAATCATTATAAGTTTGGCGATTTGTGAGGGGGGAAGGGGACCGTTTTCATAAAGGGAAAGAAGACAGTTAAGCTGGGCCGAGCTTATATTGTAAATCTTGTTTAATGCTTTTGTATAAAGCTCCCCAGCTTGCATAAGTCGCCGGATGGAATAAATTATATCCTTTATGTATCTCAAATGAACATCAGAAGCCGGTGCTGGTTGTCTAATATTGCTGGAGTATTCCATGATCTGATACCCGTAAAAGATTTGTGGTTTATCCGGTTGATGAGTACGTAAAGAAATAGAAGATTAGACTTTATAATAAGTACCTTAATGGCCCATGGGGCTCTCTTTTAAACGGCAAAAATATTAACAGCATGCTAATTACATAAGGTGCCACCCAGGCGGGCGGAATACTTATCACATAATATAAAATTTTCTACTCCGGCCAAGTCTGGAAGAGGCTAGCCGCCCGCCTCGTCTTGTTTTGTGCGGGGTCATAGCACATAAACGAGTTCGCCGCTTAAAAGAGAACCCCATAGCCCATATAGTGCAAAATATTTAAGATATCATTAACTAGCATACTCATTAAGCGAATGAACCAGATTTGTTAACCAGGAAACCATAAAACTATAATAGGCTAAAACCTTTTTTGCGTCAAATAAATAAAATACTTCATACCCACGTGTATTGTCCGGATAAACGAAAAAAGCTTGAGGCCCGGGGCGCATAGCAAAAGAATATTGAATTAATGCCTTTTTCTGTTTATTCTTTAGAATCACAAGGAGAGTTTCATGAACCGCTCGGATCAGTTAACAGCGGAAGGCATTCTTTTTACGGATGAATATCAACTCACCATGGCTCAACTCTATTACCGGTTGGGATTACATGAGAGTCAGGCCCAATTTGACCACTTCTTCAGGAGTTATCCTGACTACGGAGCCCACAAGGCAGGTTACTGTGTAAACGCGGGTTTTCAATATCTGTTGGATTGGATGAGAGGGGCGGTGTTCAGAAAAAAAGATATAAACTATCTTCGCAGTCAGAGGGGGCGTGAGGGAAAACGGGTATTTGACGAGGATTTTCTGAAATGGTTGGGTGATTACGGGAATTTTGAAGGTATCACTATAAAAGCTATACCAGAGGGACGCGTAGTCCATGCGGATATACCTCTCACCGTTGTTCAGGGGCCTATGGCCATGGCACAGATCCTCGAAACACCCTTACTCAACTTTTTAAACTATCAAGTACTTATAGCCACTAAGGCGGCACGAATCAGGGAGAGCGCGGGAGATCAATCGGTTTTGGAGTTCGGGCTTCGGAGAGGTCATGAAAGGGGTACCAACGCCGGTATAAGGGCCGCACTTATCGGTGGCGCGGATTTTAGCTCCGCGGTCGGGATATCCCATGTACTGGGATATGCCCCCAAGGGGACCCACGCTCACAGTATGGTGCAGGCGTTAATGGCGCTTGGAGAGGGCGAGCTGGGCGCCTTCAGGGCCTATGCAGACTTGTATCCCGACAACTGTCTTCTCCTTGTGGACACCGTAAATACCCTTGAAAGCGGAATACCTAACGCCATTAAGGTATTCGAGGAATTGAGCCGCAAAGGACATAGACCCGTCGGCATTCGTTTGGATTCGGGTGATCTCGCCTATCTGAGTATTCAAGCCGCGCGGATGCTTAATGCGGCGGGATTTCCAGATACCGTAATCATACTTTCGAACCAACTGGACGAACTGGTAATCTGGCAGATAATCAGCCAGATCAGAGAAGAGGCCGCAGATTTTGGTCTGGATCCGGAGTCGTTGATTAAGCGACTTATTTTCGGAGTAGGAACGCGTCTGATCACCTCTGCCGGTGACTCAGCCTTGGATGGTGTCTATAAACTTGTTGCGATTAAGGACAGGGCAAAATGGATCCCGGCAATAAAGATCTCCGAATCTGTAAGCAAGATTATAAACCCCGGACAGAAGCAGGTCTGGCGGTTATATGATGACAAGAAAAGGGCTACTGCCGACCTTATGACTATCCAGGGAGAGCAACCTTCCAAAGATGAGAATCTTGTGCTTCACCATACCACGGAAGAAGGGACATACCGAGTAATGGAACGAAACAAGATCAGTGAGATGGAGCCGCTCCTCGTGGAATTCCTGAAGGATGGCACCCTTGTTGGTACGTTGCCTTCAATCGATGAAATTAGATCGATACGTGAGGCTGATGTTGAACGACTGGACACCGGAGTGAGACGCCTCTTAAATCCGCATATCTACCATGTCTCTCTGTCCGATAAACTCTGGAAACTGAAAAAGGAGATGATCGAATCTGCGAATGTCAAAAGTTGACAGGATTCTCTATGAAGGATTGTCTGTGTCCCATAAAGGGGATACCGGGAATGAGGCGATGAGATAGAGTTTAACGGATTCTGGTCTATTCGCCTTTGCCAGAATACCCTGTGGCGACTCGACTGAGCTCGCCGAAGTCTTGCCACAGGGATGATCAGCCTTCGCCAAAGGCTACGGCTCGACAAGATGGCGTGGCGAACCGCGCTGTAATTCAGAGAGCGCCCGTCCTCCGCAGTAGCCTGTCCATCCTCCGTAGCAGGCCACTGCGGAGGACGGGCTACGGAGGATGGAAAGGCGGGGAGCTTCATTATAAGGAGGCATAAGGCAATGGGCATAGAAGAACAAATAAGGAGGGGGGACGGCCTGCTGATGGTTGATGTCCAGAATGATTTTTGTCCCGGCGGCAAGCTTCCGATCAAAGGCGGAGACGAAGTTGTTCCCGTGCTTAACAAGTGGATACAGGCATCCCTGGTTAAGCATATCCCGATCTATGCTTCACGGGACTGGCATCCTGTTAGACATCTAAGTTTCAAGGACGAAGGGGGAAAGTGGCCTGTTCACTGTGTTGAAGACACGGAAGGCGCCGCTTTTCATCCGGAACTCATAATGCCGGAGCATGTGATCAAGATTACAAAGGGAGTTCGTTTTGACAAGGACCAGAATTCCGCGTTTGATGAGACGGGATTAGCATCCCAGTTGAAAAAGGACGGCATAGAGAGGCTTTTTATCGGTGGGCTGGCTTTAGACGTTTGTGTATTGGCAACAGTCATGGACGCCAGGGAAGAGGGGTTTAAGGTCAAGCTTATCCTAGAAGCCACCCGTGCGGTCACTCCTGACGGGGGAGAGGAAGCCGTAAACAGAATGAAAGAGTCGGGGGCAGAAATAATCTGATAAAGAAAGCGTAATTATATGGCAAAAGAATACTGGACAATTACCGAGATTATGGAAACCATCCATGTTGATGAGGGGCTGATCGAGGAACTGGAGAGAGAGGAGATCATATGTTCCACCTGCCCGGAAGGACATAACTTAAGGCATTACTCCGCTACCGAGATTGACAAAGTACGTCTCGCCAGGATCCTCATGGAGGACATGGAGGTAAATATGCCCGGAGTGGAGGTTATACTCAGGATGAGACAAAACATGATAGAGATGAGAAAACAGTTTGACGCTATCCTTAAAGACCTGATGGCGCAATTCAATAGATTTTAATATCCCTCCGCGGGTCCTCTTGGTAGAACCTGTTAAGCTTCTCCACCGCATCAAGGAGATCCTTGTCGTCAGACTGAGGAACCTTGACTATGAGTTTCACCATAAGGTCTCCCTTTTTGTTTGTCTTGGGATTGACCGCCCCTTTTCCTTTTAACCTTAGGGTTTGCCCGCTCTGGCTCTTGGGAGGTACCTTGACCTTTACCATACCGTCAACGGTGGGAACCGTTATAGCGCTTCCGGCGATGGCTTCCTTAACCGTGATAGGTATTTCCATAAAGAGGTTATCCCCTTCTCTTTTGAGAAGATTATGAGGTTTTACGTGGATAATAAGGTAAAGGTCTCCGGGTTGGCCGCCATTAGACCCCGGTTCTCCTTTGCCTGCTACACGTACCTTTGACCCTTCTTTTACCCCTCGGGGGATAGATACCCTGATATTTTCACTGCCGGGGATCCTGCCTTGGCTATTACATCGCGGGCAAGGCTTTCCGGTCTTACCATGGCCGTGACACGTCGGGCATGACTTTGTAAACTGGATGGGCCCCTCTGCTATGTTCACGCGTCCCGATCCCCCACAGGTTGGACAGGTGGTCATAGCGGAATTAGGATCATATCCTGAGCCCAGACATATCGGACAAACCTGCATTCTCTGAATGGCAATCTCCGTGTCGAAACCTCTCAGGGCTGATATCAGATCAATGGTCATGTCATGTTCCACATCCGTTCCCATGGGGGCCGCTGAAGTCCTGAAGCGGCCACCCCTTTCTCCGCCCGTGCCGAAGAGATCCCCGAATATATCTTCGTAACTTTGGTATCGACCGAAATCCTGTCCGGTCCAGGCCCGACCGGAAGCCCCCTGCTGTCGGTAGGCGTCCCACTGTTTATATTGCCTGGCCTTTTCCTGATCAAAGCCCGCATGAAGTCCTTCTTCTCCGAATTCATCGTACAATTTTCTCTTTTCTTTGTTGCCCAGGCATTCATAGGCTCGGGATATATCCTTGAATCTCCCTTCTGCTTCCTTGTTGCCGGGATTGATATCAGGATGCCACTTTCTGGCAAGCTTTCGGTAGGCCTTCTTTATTTCTTCCTGAGAGGCGTCTTTTTTAACTCCCAGTATTTCGTAAAAGTCTTTTGCCATGAGATTCCCTGCCCAAGTCTTCAATTATTTTTTTCTATCATTATTCCCAAATTAGATGAGACAAAGGCGCCTTTGACTGGAGGATTAACCTCAGTTTAATCCTTTATAGTCTCAATACAGCAAAATCTCAACATCAAACCTTTCGGTTATTCCAAATTGCAGGATAGCCAACAGCACTGGATAAAGGTGTGCCTAATTTCCGGTCACGGCCATTCTTTTCAAGACGACAAGCCCATGGCGCAAGGCGTAAGGCGCAAGGCCGGAGGTATGGAACTAAGGAGAAGGGCTGTTCCTTTTTGAGTGACTATCGGGAGGGCGCCGTTATTTCAGGAAGTTACGGGTGGGGGACCCCCTGGCTCCCGTGTCAAAGACACGGGAGAACAGCGGAGGGGGTAGGCATCCCACGGCCGTAACCCCTTGAAATGACCAGCCCGGGAGATCCGGAACGAAAAAAAGGGACGGCCCTTCGGTCACGGCCATTCTTTTCAAGACGATGTATATTAGGATTCAAGGAGTCCAGGCCCTTCGACGGCGCCTCTCGGCCATGAGACATGTCGAAGAGCTCTTGTCGAGCCGCTCGAGGCCGAATGGCTCAGGACCGTGAGTCCTTCGACACCGAGCAAAGCCGAGGTGCTCAGGACCGTGAGCTTGTCGAACGGCTTGTCGAACGGTTCGAGAGTTCGAGCGCATAGAGCAAAGCGCAGCCGCCTTCGCTAACAAGCTACGGCGAGCCAGGTAGCGCAGGGCGTAAGGCGTGAGGCGCAAGGCGAAAAAAGCATAGCGCAGAGAGGATCAAAAGGTAAGAGGATCAGAACGTCAGAAGATAAGAAGATGAGAAGGTGATAAGATAAGAAGTAAGAAGTGCTAGTATCACAATTCGATATTATTCTGGCTACTGGCTCCTGTATCCTGTCTTCTTATACCTAATAGCTAATGGCTAAAATCTAAAACCTAACAGACTTCAGTCTAATAGACTTTTTTAGTACACTTACCCCCTTGATCCCTCGACCCCTAGAACCCTTGGGCCCTCGCTAAATTTATTTTGATTAATATCTCCTATGAGCTATTCATACTTGATAATATTGTATTAATTTAGTATGACCAGCAGCATCTTTTGATTATCTAATTGTCAAGATTATAGTTGTTGCTTTGTATACGAACACCCCGGAGTAGCAGATGAAATACAGAGAAAATAGGATATCTTATGGATTTTGAACTGACCAAAGAACAGAAAGATATTAAAAAGGCGGCACGTGAATTTGCTGTCGGGGAATTCACCGACGTGGCCCGCGATTTTGATATCAATGAAACCTTTCCTGCGGAGATTGTAAAAAAGGCTCGGGAGTTAGGCCTTTTCGGCCTCTTTATCCCGGAAAAATACGGGGGACCGGGGTTTGGTTTTCTGGAACAAGCTATGGTCCTGGAGGAATTCTTCAGAATAGATCCTGGAATCGGTCAGCAACTGAGTTCCGTCACATTCGGGGCTGAAGTATTACTGCTTTTCGGAACAGAGGAACAGAAAAAGAAATGGCTGACCCCCCTGTTCCAAGATGAATCTATAATGGGTTTTGCTATTACGGAACCTGATGCTGGGAGTGATACAGCTTCCGCATCGACCTCGGCAGTACTGAATGGGGAGGAGTATGTTATAAACGGTTCCAAAACTATGATCAGTAACGGCTCTGCAGGTGAATTCCTAATGGTGTTTTGCCTTACAGACCCGGATATCAAGTCAAGATACGGGCGACATAGCATTATCATAGTTGAGACCGACCGGCAAGGATACCAGGCTGACCCCATGCATGGAAAGATGGGGATGCGCGCGGCCGATACCTGCTCAATTTATTTCAGCGATGTACGCGTACCTAAAGAGAATCTTGTCGGTGTCAGGGGCAACGGCTTTATGCACTTGATGAAATTCTTGGATTATTCCAGGGCCTATGTTGCTGGGCACGGGGTTGGCCTGGCTCAGGGGGCTTTAGATATGGCCGTGAAACATGTAAAGTCCAGGAGACAGTTCGGGAAAAACATAGGTGCATTTCAGACGGCCCGATTTAAGATAGCCGATATGGCAACCAAGATCGAGGTGGCGCGTAATAGCGTATATAAATCAGCATGGCTTTTGGACCACGGCCGATCGGATCCCATGCTTACTGCCATGGCCAAGTTTTTTGCATCACATATAGCTGTTGAGGTAGTGGATGAAGCCTTGCAGCTCCACGGGGGGTATGGATATTTTAATGACTATGACATTGAACGATTCTACCGGGCTGCCAAAGTCCTTGAGATATATGAGGGGACAAAAGAGGTTGAAAAGATGGTAATAGCGAGGGAAATCATGTCAAAGTAAAGGGCACTACAGGTTATACCATGGCAAGTAATCACACAGGGGTAGGATTATGATTGATAAGGGGACAAAAATCCAGATGAAAAAGGGTTATAAGGGCATGAAAGGGATCATTGTAGATACAACAGACTCGCCTTATGAATTTTATGTGGTTAGGCTGGAGAAGGGCATCAGCATAGTAGCAGGACCTTCCGCATTTATCCTGGATCAGGGTATGGGATAAAATGACATCATTTCAACTAATTCAGGATAAAAATTCCTTGACAATTATTATTGGAAATTGTATTTTATTAAAAATTCATATATATTGAATGATGGCGGAATAAGGGGAAAATAATGAAAAAGAGATATATCATAGTGTTGTTATTGGCGGCCGGATTCCTCTTTGCTAATCCATACGGAATCTATGCTCAAAAACTCACACACACGGTCCACGAAGGAGATACACTGTGGGATATATGTGAAGAATACTATGGTAATCCCAATCTGTGGCCGAAGCTGTGGGAGATGAATGAGTTCATTACCAATCCTCACCTCATCAAGCCTGGCGATGTCATTACCCTCTTCGAACAAGAACCGGTAAAAGAGGTCGCTGAAGTGAAAGAGGAGGAAGAGGAACCTCCTCAGCCCGAAGAGGAACCAGGGCCGGAAATGGTGGGCATAGATTTGGCCGGCTTTACGAATGCGGATGCCCTTGGTTTCCTTTCGACAGAAGAGATTATTCCCTGGGGCGTGCTCTTCGCGTCCAAGAATGACAATATTATGCTGAGTGAAGGCGACACGGCATATATCCTCTTTGATGAAAGTAAGGATATTGGGATAGGCGATGAGTTTTCCATTGGCAGATCATCTCCGCTTTTCAAGCACCCTGTCACAGGAAAAGATTTGGGTTACACCTTTCTGGTAAAGGGGAAATTGGTAGTTGAAGAGCGTTTGGGTCTTGCCCGAAAAGGTATTGATGAATTTTATGAGAAAAAGAATGTTTTTAAGACCAGATTAGTCAAGGTCTACGAGCCCATCAGGATCGATGATTCAGTCTTACCATATAGATCCGTTTTCCCCTGCGTGGCGCCTGTGTCTTTGAACCGTGAAATTGTGTCTAATATCGTTGCAACAAAGGCCGAACGGGTGCTTATTGAACCTACCTCTATTGTGTATATCGACCTCGGTCTTAAGGACGGGGTAAAAAGAGGAAACGTCTTTGATGTCGTTGAAGCAAAGATAGTCCCGGATCCCCAACCGGAAACGTTTTGGTTATCTAAAGATGACGTAATAATCCTCCCTGACAGATCGGTCGGTAAGATCATGGTTCTGGAGTCGAGGACAGATACCTCAACCGCCATAGTTATATCCGCCGTCGAACCATTTTCACCAGGGGTTTATATCGTAGGCCTCACCTGGCAGGAAATGCCTGATTTTCTGTCAAGCATGCTAGATTGCCCGGCTGAATAATAATGCCCTTGGAAAAGTGCTGAGGCCTGACCCACCCGCAACAGGCATTAATCCCAAGAATGATTGAGTATTGAAGTCGGGTCTCAAGAAAAACCTTGACTATTAAAATCCGCTTTGCTTTATATTCCCACCATAATCTTTTCGCCAATCTGAATGGAAAAACATGCCTATTTGGTCGGATAAAAGATGCAGTTGGCTGGCCTTATGTATGATCAAGGGCCTGGGGAATATCGCCCGCAGGAACTTGGTGGATAGGTTCAGGGACCCTGATAAAATCTTTCAGGCGACAATATCGGGATTATTGAATGTTGAGGGTATTCGAAGAGAGGTCGCTCTGGATATATTGAATAGAAGATACGAGGGCGATCCTCAGAAAGAACTCAGGAGGACGGAGAGTCACGGCGCCAGGATTATTACCTATACCGATGCCGTATACCCTGGAGCCCTGAAAGAGATTCACGATCCACCAGTGGTGTTATACTTGAAAGGCAAGGATATACCGGTCAATACCACGTTTATCGCTATGGTGGGATCAAGGAATGCCACTCATTACGGCCTGAAGGCGGCTGAAAAGATCGGACAGGGGCTGGCAAGACGCGGCATGGGTGTAGTAAGTGGCATGGCAAGAGGAATAGACTCAGCCTCCCACCAGGGGTGCATTGCGGGGAGGGGTTTTACCATTGCTGTGCTGGGTACGGGTATTGACATAATTTATCCGGCTTCCAATAAGAACTTGTATCATGTGATAACCCAGAAAGGAGCGGTGATATCTGAATTCACAACGGGAACTCCGCCGGCGCCGAGTAATTTCCCCATACGTAATCGAATCATCAGCGGCCTCAGTAAAGGAGTGGTCGTTGTTGAGGCAACCAGAAATAGCGGTTCCCTTATTACAGCCTCCCAAGCCCTTGACCAGGGACGCGAAGTCTTTGCGGTACCTGGAAGCATCGATTCATTCAAAAGCACGGGCTGTCATTCTTTGATAAAACAGGGGGCCGGATTAATAGAAAATTCAGATGATGTTCTGGAGGAGCTGGGCCTGAATTATGCCTGGGTTTCCAAGATCGACACATTTAAGAGGGGCGATATTCCTTCAATGGACGAAACTGAAAAAGCAATATATGATCTGGTTGGAGATTACCCCATGCATATCGATCAGATATCCAGGCAGGGCAATCTGGAGTCAAAGGAGGTCTCCAGCATTCTTATGAGAATGGAGCTTAAAGGCATAATAAGACAGCTTCCAGGGAAGATGTTTGTACGTTAGGATTCATGGAAAAAGCGAAAAAAACAACAAAACGTGGCTTAGCGGATACTGTTTCCAATACAAAGGGCAAACAATTCGTCATAGTCGAATCACCTGCCAAGGCACGCACCATAAATAGGTACCTCGGCCCTGACTACACTGTCATGGCCTCGGTCGGACATGTCAGGGATCTACCTGAAAAGAACCCTAAGGGTGTGAAGGATCCCGTGCCCGGGGTTGATCTTAATAATGATTTCAATCCAACCTACCAGATAATCAAAGGCAAAAATAGGACGGTGGGGGAATTGAAATCCACCGCTCAAAAGGCTTCCGGGATATGGCTCGCCACCGATCTGGACAGGGAAGGAGAGGCGATAGCATGGCACCTTACAGAGGCCTTAGGGATTGATGCAAACAGTATAAAAAGGGTTGTTTTTAACGCCATAACCAAGCAGGAAATACAGAAGGCGTTCCAGCATCCACGTCTGATTGACATGGATAAAGTGAATGCGCAGCAGGCCCGTAGAATTCTGGACAGGATCGTGGGCTACCAGGTATCGCCACTGTTATGGAGAAAAGTGGCGGCGGGATTGAGCGCCGGCCGTGTCCAATCTGTGGCTGTCCGTTTGCTGGTAGAAAGGGAACAGGAGATCAGAGGTTTTGTACCGGAAGAATACTGGAGATTGACGGGGTATTTCACCATCCTGCCGGAGAAAACCGCATTAATTGCCGAAGAATGGGATGAATGGCTAGATAAATCCGCGAAGGAATCGGGGAAAGGGAAGTCAAATACCAGGACGGTGGATGAGAGAAACGAGTGGCTTTCTGAGCACCACAGTTTCGCCGCCGAACTGATCAAGGTGGAGGGGGGGAAATTCAGGCCGGGTAATGTCGATGAAGCACTGGCAATTGCCGAATTGGCCGGTTTTCATCTTGATGACAGGGTAGAAGAGGAAAGACCGGTTTCGGGAGGAAAAGCACTCCGCAGGATCATGCTGAAAGGCCATGTGGAAGGCGGCCCTGATTGGAAGATCAAGTCAGTTGAAAAAAAGCGTACGACCAACAGGCCACAGGCCCCTTTTATTACAAGCACCCTTCAACAGGCGGCTGCAAACCAGCTTGGCTTCACAACTCGACTAACCATGCGGACAGCACAGGCCCTTTATGAAGGGGTGATGATTGATAAATTGGGCTCCGTCGGGCTGATTACCTACATGAGAACCGATTCAACATACATTTCTCCTGATGCCTTAAACATGGCCAGGAATTATATTGAATCCAGGTTTGGTGATCGGTATGTTCCTTCCAAGCCCAACTATTTTACCTCTTCCGATAAGGCAGCCCAGGAGGCCCATGAGTCTATCCGGCCCACGGATGTAAACCTTACACCCCAGGACATCCGTTCGTCACTGACTAACCAGCAGTACAGGTTATATAAGCTTATATGGGAAAGGTTCATCGCCTGCCAGATGAAAGATGCCCAGTGGGATTACACCGTTGTCATGATTTCGGGCCTCGCAGCGGGCAAAGAGCTGATGTTCCGAGCCACTGGCAGGTCCCTGGTCTTTGACGGATATTACAAGATGACCGGAATACCCAATAATTCCGAGGAGGCTGTATTGCCGTCACTTGAGGAAGAAAAGCCTGTTTATCCTTTAAAGATGGAGCCTGAACAGAATTTTACCACGCCTCCTCCAAGGTACACGGAGGGGTCCCTGGTCAAAAAGCTGGAGTCGGAAGGAATCGGCCGACCCAGCACTTATGCACAGATTATCCAGGTTATTCAGGATCGCAAATACGCCAAAAAGATTAAAAACCGATTCCATGCCACGGACTTGGGTGAGGTGGTTACCAATAAACTGGTGGAGGCATTTCCTGAGATACTTCAAGTAGGCTACACTCGAGACATGGAAAAGCAGCTTGATGATATTGAAGAAAAACATGCCGATTGGGTGGCTATGCTCCGCCAGTTTTACGGACCCTTCAAAAGGAGGCTCGAAGAGGCCTATGAGGGTATGGAGCACGCCAAAGCAGAGGTCCAGCCCGCTCCCCACACCTGTCCCCAATGTGGCAGCGCTACTGTCTATCGTTTCGGTCGAAACGGGAGATTTCTGAGCTGTGCCAATTACCCTGCCTGTAAGTTTGCCTCGCCCATTGATGAGGAAGGCAATCCTGTGGCCCCGGAACAGACCGATATCGCATGTCCGAAGTGCGGTAGTCCCATGTTGATCAGGAGAGGACGTTTCGGAATGTTCTTGAGCTGTATCCGATATCCAGATTGTGACGGAATAATTAACCTGGACAAAAAGGGCCTTGTCAAGACGCCGAAGGTTCCGCCTCTTCTCACCGACATCCAATGCCCCAAGTGTGGCGCCTATCTCAATATAAGGCGGGGAACTCGTGGGCCGTGGTTAAGCTGTTCCAGGTTTCCCAAATGCCGGGGGAAGCTCGGCTGGACCTCCCTGGATGATGAGACAAAGAAGCAGTGGGAAAAGGCCCTTTCAGAGCACGAAAAGGCCCACCCTCGGCCGGTCATTCAAACAGTGGACGGAGAGCCTGTGGGGGAAGAGTACAGGCCTAAAATCACAAAGATGCCCTTTGAAGGTGAGGAACCTGGAGACTATGCTGAAGAAGGGGATATTTCGGTAACACCGTCTTTGAAATGATGTTGGGTAATCCCAGGACCTGTGGCGCGGTTCTTTCAGTAAATTACCAGCGGTCAGACCTATTCATTCGGCCCCGGCGGACAGCGCGGTCCAGTGGGGCTGTTACTGTCCATAAATTATAAAATGTTATAATAAATGATTGACATTTATATATTATTATGATATAAACAAATTACAAAGTAGGAGGCTTACCAATAATTAACCTTTAAACAGCTCCCTAGTCTCTCCTGTTGACGAAAATAGAACCTCTACTAGGGAGCATTTTTTTATCACTTTTTTGCCTTTTCTGCCATTTCCACAAGGCTCGCAAGCTTCGGCGTCCGTGATATTGAGAATCTTTTCTTTTCTTCTTCAGAGTAATTCTCATCGATAAACTTGTGGATATCTATGCGGCTTTGCCAACAGCCTGCGATCCATTTACAGGGAAGAAGATTATTTTCGGTTCTGCATAAAAGAAAATTAACCTCACCTCCTATTCTGGGGCATCGAATTTTTTTATGGTCATGTTCGTCGATCATATCCTAAGTACTCCATGCCCGGATTCAGCCGGTCTTGTCATCAACCTTAAGCCGCAACATCGGGCAATTCCGATTGTGCCTTTTTAACCTCCTCTTCAGGATACGCGTAATCCTGGAGTTGACCCGTCAAATACCGATCATATGCAGACAGATCAAAATGTCCGTGACCACTATGGGCGATTAGGATAGTCTTGGCTTCACCCGACTCCCTGCATTTAAGGGCTTCATCAATCGCCACCTTGAGGTTATGGCATGGCTCGGGCCCGCTAACAATTCCCTCGGTACGGGCAAACTTGATTCCCGCATCGAAAACGGCGTTCTGATGCACTGCTTGGGCCTCCACCAGACCCAGGTCATAGAGGTGGCATATAATAGGAGACATCCCGTGATAACGCAGACCCCCGGCGTGAATTGGAGGAGGAATGAAGCCATGGCCCAGGGTATGCATTTTGAGCAGTGGTGTCATCCCGGCTGAATCACCGAAGTCATAGGCATATAATCCTTTAGTCAGGGTTGGACAGCTTTCGGGCTCAACACAAATAATACGCATATCCGGTTTCTCCCCGCTTATCTTGTCCCTGATCCACGGCAGAAACTGACCGGCGAAGTTGGAACCCCCGCCAACACACCCCACAATTATATCCGGGTATGCATCAGCCATCTCCATCTGCTTCCTGGTCTCTTCTCCTACAATGGTCTGATGAAGAAGGACATGATTAAGCACACTGCCCAGAGAATAATGGGTATCATCACGAGTAACCGCATCCTCTACTGCCTCACTGATAGCAAGGCCCAGGCTGCCCGGACATTCGGGCCATTTTTCCAGCATATCTCTCCCAGCTTTCGTGTCCGGGCTGGGGCTGGGGACGCATGTTGCACCCCATGTCTCCATCAAGATACGCCTGTAAGGTTTTTGGTCATAGCTGATCCTGACCATATAGACCTTTAATTCGATATCAAAGAAGGCGCAACCCATGGCAAGGGCGCTTCCCCATTGCCCGGCGCCGGTCTCGGTTGTTATACGCTTAATACCTTCTTTCATGTTGTAGTATGCCTGGGCGACCGCCGTGTTAGGCTTATGGCTCCCGGCCTGGCTTGTCCCTTCGTATTTATAGAATATTTTGGCCGGTGTATCCAAGGCCTTTTCCAGGCGCCGTGCTCGGTGCAGAACCGTCGGCCTCCAGGTACGGTAGATATCCAGTACCTCCTCGGGGATCTCGATCCAGCGCTCGGTGCTCACTTCCTGCTTAATGAGCTCCATGGGGAATAGAGGAGCCAGATCATCGGGAGTTACAGGTTTTCCAGTTCCCGGGTGCAACACCGGCGCCAACGGCTCCGGCAGATCAGCTTGAATATTATACCAGTGGGTCGGCAGGTGCTTCTGTTCAAGAAAATACATCAATCTCTCCATTTTATCCTCCTTCGTGTTATTTATTAAAGATCATATCCGAATCGTTTTGTTTCCTTCATGGATTTGAGTTGTCCGGAGAAATCCGGAAATTCACAGACCTAAAAAGCCCCACTAGGCCGGAGGGAATCGGGAATGTAGGATTCAGATGGGGCCCTATAACGTGAGGCGGCGCACAGCTTAAGGTCTAATTGAAAATATTTGTTTCATCCGGAATGAGTACGCTAGTTAATGATATCTAAATATTCTGCGCTATATGGCCCATGGGGTTCTCTTTTAAGCGGCGAACTCGTTTATGTGCAATGACCTAGCACAAAACGAGACGAGGCGGGCGGGTAGCCTTTTCCAGACTTGGCCGGACTCCAGAATTTTCTATTATCTCATGACTACTCCGCCCGCCTGGGTGGCACCTTACGTAAATAGCATGCTGTTAATATTTTCGCCGCGTAAAAGAGAGCCTCATGGGCCATTAAGGTACCTTACCTATAATAAGGTTTAATCTTTTGTTTGTTTGCGTACTCATTAACCGGATGAACCAAATATTTCCCTGCATAGAACGAAAATAAAGTATAAAAGTCAAGAAGAATGATACCTTTTTTCAAATTCCTTTATGTCTGCCAGCAATTCATCGATATATTCATTATGGAAGGGCAATGAGTTTGTCCTTTTCGCCAGTTCCCTATCAAACTTCATAACCGATTCAAAATGTCTCCTTCTAGCTGAATTAGTCTTAAGGGTGACGGCCTTTTGCATACTCTTGAGGATATCCTCCCATTCTTTTTTGAATTGATCCACCTGCTCCCATGTTTTAAGATTCTTAGATCCTGAATATATCCTACCATTTGCTCCAGACCCCGGAAGGTAATCCATTCTCCTCTCGTCCTTATGGCACGCATACCTGAAATCGCAATGAACGCATTTAGCCCTGTCAGCGGAGTGATGGAAATATCCCTTTTCCAGGTTATCCATCAACATGTCTGCGTAGTAGTCGATAAGGCTGACCCCGCTTAAGTCAAGTCCTTTAACTCCAGGGTCATGGTCGATAATGAGTTGACTTAAAGGACCGTCCTTCAAAAAGACATCCTTCTTCAGCGAATAATAGGCGGCGGATATTCTATTGATGCCCGATATCGATCTCAAGGCCCTTATATAGACCGGAAGTTGAAAGGAAAGGCCCTTTTTGACCATATTGGACGAAGGAATCATACCGGTTTTATAATCATATATATATACCTTTTCCCTGTCGACTTTATCCCTATCAAATCGGTCTATGTATCCCTTTAGACTTGTCCTGCCCATCAGTACAAGGTCTCCTCTATTACCGAATTCGTATTCAACCCCTCCTGGGACCCTGTCTCTGAAGGCGGTTTCTTCAAAACGGAGAAGCTTGGCTAGAACACCCTCCCTGCCAAGAGAGGGCTCTCTTGTTGCATCCGGACCCTTTTCTAGCCCGGCCAGGAAATCGGTTTCTTGCATTTCAAAGAAGTCAAGCCTATTCAGAGAAGGATTTTGCGAGGCATAATCGCGGGCTATCTCCATCACTTCGGAGAATGCTTGGGAAAGACCTATATCATACACATTCTTACCCTGATCCAGGAGTTTCCTAAAAAAAAGACTTAATACATGATGAACATATTTTCCTATATCCAGGGCAGAGGCTGCCAGCCCCGGCTCTTCAATCCTCTCCAGCCCATAAATGTATTCAAACAGATAACGCATGGGGCAGTTTGCCATTGTCTCGAACTGGGAGGCGGAGATCTTATCCTTCTTATCATTCAGGAATTCACCAAATCTTTTCGCCCCTCCCACCATCCCGTCATACTCAAAGAGACCGTCCAAAGCGCGCCTGCAAGCAAGGGCCCTGATTCCCCTTATGGGCGCTTCGGAGCCTTCCCTGAGGATTATGTTTCTTAACCGGAAAGGATCGTGCTGTTCCGCTAGGACTTTGGAGGTATTCTTTTTGAAGTGGGCGTTTAACATCTCGTAATCGGATGGAATAAATAGGGTGTCTTCCCATCTGAATATCTCTTCAAGGTTCCATGACCCGGCCTCGGAAGTGACAGAGGAGGGTTTTACCATGGAATCCATGTCCATTAACACCTGCGACGGCTGAAGCGCCTTATCTTCCCTGAAACGTGGATAGGACAGATAGAGACGTTTTCTGTAGTTTCTTAAAAGATGGCTGAACAGGTGCCTGGAGAGATCCACATTGTCCTGGATCCTGAAGATCTTAGAAAGAGGTTCTGTAAGGATAAAATTCGTTTCATCCCTCAGGGGGAATCTATCCCCGGTAAGCCCTCCTGCGAAGACGTAATCAAACGACCTTCCCCTGATCTCCAGCCACTGGGAGATGCGTATAACATTAGGGTTTCGTTCATCAAGAAGAGATTGCTTCTTAAGCCTTTGTCTAAAAACGGAATAGAAGTTAGAGAGTAGACCATGACCTGTATCGGACTGAAATAGTTCACCGGCGATGGCCATTTCTGCAGCGCTTGAGGAAATCAGTTTCTTCAGCAGGGAATAGGCCTTCAAATCTCTCTTCATCATTTCACGTAGCAGAAGGGGAACGGGAGCGATGCCGGGGTCCCGGAAACTTATGATATTTTCCGGTAGCCCCAATTCATCAAGTATTCCTGAAAACCGGTTTGCTATTTCTCGAGGGCTGTTTTGCCTAAAAAGCCCCTGAAAGGGCTCCAGCTTTCTTTTCATGATATCCGCCTGGACGAGAAAGCAGTAGTATTCCGAGCGCAACCGGTCAGCTTCTGCGGGGTTTTTTATATCCCGGAGACTATGGGTAATAAAATCCTTCACATCCAGGAGGCCCTCTCTGGTGAGAGCGGAAAGGTTATCGCCAAGATTATTAATCCCGCATCTTCTTACTGTCCTGTCGAACATAGAGTTATCAAACGCATTTGAAACTGTATCTGCTTTATCTTTTTGGAAAAGGTTCTCTACCTCTGACATCCTGTCGCCAGGAAGGAGGTATTCCCCTAATTCCGGGAAGGACTTATTATCTGTCACCCCCTTGTCTAAACTCCATTGAATAATGTCCAAGGAGAACAGATTGAGGATATCTTCCCTGTTGAAATGGTTTACAGGTATCTTGAAGATATGGAGAAATAGGTCCGATAAGGGATGGGTGTTCAGTGGGATTCCCTTTGTCAGGCTGAATGGAAGGCCGTACTCTTGGAATATCTCAAAGATAAGAGGGGAATAGTCATCCAGATTAGGGAAGATTAGACGTATTTTCCCGAGATCACGGGAGAGGTCCAGATTGTCTTCATGGATAATCCTCTTAATCTCGGTGGCAATGGCGCGCACCTCGTCCACCATACTCCAAAAAGACCTTATTCTAAGGTTATCACCTCCGCTTTCTTCCATCAGGCCGTTCCAGTATAGACCGCCGGCCAAGGGGTTTATAAAGGGTGTTTCACCGGCCTTATCGATACGGCAGTCCATGCCCGCATCCTCCAGTCGTTCCATTAGGGATACCATCGGGGTGAAGACCTTGCAGATATCTTTACGTCCTTCGCATATTTCTCTGTCTGGTGCCCTGGGTTGCCACGGTCCTGTGTCTTCTCTCCCGCATGCTTCCTTGAAATCGGAGATAGGGTCCTCCGCATTGCCGTCATAGTCAAGAGGCCACCATACTTCCCCTGTCTTGCTGAACAGGTTAAAGAGGATATCCTCCTCTATCCTTGATATATGAACGAATCCGTCAAACAGGATCATATCGATGCCTGCCGTAACGGATGGTTCACCCCCATTCACCAGAAAATCCCTTACGCTGGAGATAATATCATCGCCGTCATATACCCTGACCTCCCTCTTCATCTCTTCATAATCTCCCAACAGCCATACTAGATCGTTCTCCATAGCATATCTCTGTTCTCCCCTTCCAGGGTCCTTCTCATCCAGCATGATGATCCTGCCTGCAAGATCGTGGGCAAAGATATCCTGGTAGTTATTCCTTATGAGTTGGGAGAAAAATTCTGCTATTGTTCTGTATATATTGGGGAAATCTGCTCTTTTGTTATGGCCGGTCAGAAGCCGTTCAAAGTAAATCAGACCGTCTGGTTGTGACATCCTTTTTTCCACGGCCTTTCTTACAAGCAAGGGCCTTACGTCATCATCCACAGGCGCGTAATCTCTGAATCGCTTGTGCCTGATATCCTCTTCAAATATCCTGTAAATGATTCCAGTTAATGTGTTTACTTTCTTCTTAAGCCAGAAGCGATGATCCGCCTCAAGATCAATGACGCGGCCTCTGGCAGGGACGAGGTGGAGTATGGAACAGGGTCCGCTGGAAGATATCTTATCTTCCAGCAACCGTTGCCTTATATCAACGCTCCGTCCTATAAGGTAATGAATCGTGGTCATCTTTTAACACCTTATACTACCCGGTCGACAATCCTCGGCCCTATTTTTTGTTATTCTTTTTTGCTTTGGAGTGCAGATGGTAGGCGACCCTTGTTGTCAGGGAGATACAAGCGCATATGTTGTACATAAAACTTCTGAACAGGCCTGAAAGGTTATCATATTCGGCCTGGAGATTTCCCGTGTCAAGCTTTTTTAGCTTCAAATCATTCGATGCTGCAACAAAGGCGAACTCGGGTTCATGGCCTATATCCAAAAAGGGAAGAGGTCCGATCACATCTTCTTTTTCCAAGGTGAATAAAGGGAAATCACCATGCTGGGTTTTCCCTATGAGGTATGCAACCCCGTCGGTTATTATAGATATATCATGTTTCGAAGAGCCTTTTCCTGTTATCACCTTTGCCCCTTCCGGCAACGCCATATCTTCCGCCTTTTTGGTGTACAGGGCAACGGCCCTGTCCGTAATCTTTTTTAACCTGATATCAAGGCTGAGCAGCAGAGACCTGAAATCGGGAGACAGGGAATTAAACTCTCTTGAAAGTCTCTCTGTATCCAGGAGACCCAGGGATACTTTACCTCTGGCGATCACGGTGGATTTTCTGGCGTATTTTCCAAATAACAATGCGGTGAATGTGCCGATAAAACTTCCTTCTCCTAGACGTAACACGGTCATAGGGGCGTTTTCGGTTTCCTTTTCCACGTCCGCAGTTCCTTCCAGTATAACCCACATCCACTTACCATATTTGCCCTCTTTGACAATGGGCCTGCCGTCCTCGAATTCCTCTTCCCCGATAATATAGGAATAATCCCCGATAGCACCTTTGATGAGTGGTAGGGAGTCTTTTTTTATGGTTTCATCCGTGAGCATATCGGAGGGAGGGCCTAGTTTCTTAATAGCGCCGTCGTCGAGCATCCTGAGGGCGTCAAGGACAATCTCCATCCTGCCCTGCTTGATAACCTTGCTTTTTTGAACCTTCTCTTCACGGAACTCGAAACTTCCGTCCAGCCATCCAAAAAGGGGATATAAGGCGTCTATTCCTTTAAGACGGCCACAGGTCGCGTTTACGGGATTTCCCTTAACAAAGTATATATAGCCCGGATTGGGTGCATACTGGCTGGTAATCTTTAATACCCCCGTACCCGTGTTTCCACCAAGAAGCTGAAAGAGATCAGCCAGGCTTATAAAACTCAATTCTCCTGAAAGTGTTGATGTATCATTCATAATACATCTCTTCTATTGAGTCCATTTCAGCTCTCTATTAAGATAACTTAATGTGATCTGGATGGATTTCTTAAGGGTTTCTGCCACGCCCTTACCGTTTACCGCGCTTGCCGAAAAAGACGGGGCCTTGAGTTTGCTGTTAAGATCCTTTTCTAGGACCTCCAAAGGTAAAATAGGGATGCCGTCGTCGCCAAGGTCCCTCTTGTTATATTGAATGACCAGGGGAATCTTGAATATATTCATATTCTGTTCCGCCAGATTTTGTTGGAGATCTTTCAAAGACAAGATATTTGCCTGTCTCCGGACTTCCAGAGAATCGGCGACGAAGACGACGCCGTCCACACTCTTAAGAACGAGTTTTCTTGTGGAACTGTATTTTGCCTGTCCTGGCACGGTATAAAGCTGGAGTTTCACGTCACAGCCCTTTACCTTTCCTAGTCCCATGGGCAGGAAATCAAAGAATAGGGTGCGATCTCCTTTTGTGTTTATAGAGACCATATCGCTCTGGGTATATTTTTTCCCTGCTTTAAAGATATGTTCCAGATTGGTAGTCTTTCCGCAACGGCCGGGGCCGTAAAAGACGAGCCTGCATTCGATAACCCTGTCCTTTGCGTTGAAAATAGCCATAGATTCAGCCTTCCGATTGTCTCATACCCTGTATTGTTAATAATATGAGCATGCTCCACATAATATTGAATGATCCAAGACTACCTGCCATCCAGTGTTATATCAATGTTATAACTGCCGTGCTTCGGCCCCGTAGTGACCTTTGTCTTTCCGGAAACCGCTCCGCTCCCGTTAAAAATCGCGATAGATGACGTACATTGAATATTGGACAATCTCTGGCCTTGCTTAAAAAGGTCAACCAGAGCCTTCTTATTAGATGGTATAATGATACTTACTTTATTGCCTGACTGGAATGACACATCGAATTCAACAGTCTTACCTTTATACGGGCCATCTTCAAACTGAATGCCCAATGAAGATAAGTCTAATATATCGTCGGATTTCCCCTCCATATCGGCCTTTTCAGCAGATTCCTCACCGGTCTCCGGAAGTTCCGCCTCAATACCCCTTTTCTTGAAATAGTTTTCAAGAAAAGTCCGGAGGTATTTAAGGTCCCCTTTCCCTAATTCCTCCCTGACTGCCCATTGTTTATACTGCTCTACGGCTACGTCAGGTGAGGCAAGAGACAAATGGCACCTCAGCAGGTTTATTGCCGCCTGAAGGGGGGTGGGACCGTCCTTCACCAGTCTTTCAAGTTCCTTGACCCCCTTTTCATATTGTCCGAATTTCGCCAGCGCAACGGCACCCTCTATTGCCGCGGTGGCCTGGTTTGGTGAAAATGAGAATAGGTTTCTGATCAGGTCTTGAACATCTTCGGAGATCTCGGGTGATTCCGTTGCCTGATCGATCTCGGTTATCTCATTATCTACCGCCCGAATCCTGCTTTTTATATCATCGATTAGTTTTTTCTGTTTAGAAGTCGATGGATCCTTTTCTACCAGTGCAAGAAGTTCCATGTACTTTCCTTTTGACTGTTTCAAAAGGCTCATGGAACGATAGGTTTCCGCCTCTTTTACTAATCCCTGTATGCGTTCCTTCATAGACATAAGGTCCCCTTAAATCCTTGAAGCTATCGGTTTCAGACGGTATTTATTCCTCATCCTTGAACATCACGGCAAACTGTTTCAGGATCCGGACCTTTGATTCATCGTTTTCGATAAACTGAATTCCTGTTTCGAACATCCCATCGTCACGCTTCTCGTTATAGGCCACCCTGCCTTTGACATCCATCATTTCATCCTCCAGGCTTATGGTAAAGGACAAGATATATTGAGGGTCAATAAAAGCGTGTGTTTCCAGAAGTATACCGCCCTCACTGATGTTTAATGTCCTTCCCATGCCCTGTCCCAGAGGGTTGTTATTCTCATCAAGATAGACATAGGAAATAAGGTTGTGGGTATCAATCCTGGATTTTTCCCTTTTTTCATAGCCATTCATTTTACTATCTCTTGAATATTAGTATATCTTTTATTTCCATTCCTAGCTAGTACTAAGTATACACACTTTTTTAATTATTTCAAATCATTAATGATTAAAAGGTAAAAAAACGGAAATAATAATCCACGGGCTCCTCCTGTACCAGCAAGCATTCTAAGAAATAGACTATCATTCCTTCAGCACGTGATGATCAAGGACAAGGCACGTGAACACACCTTTGAAGATTTCTATATCGTTCTTGAAAACACTTACGCAGACGGATTTCTTCTTTTCTCCATTTGAATCGACCCAGGCCTCGGCAATAAGCACATCTCCGGCCTCAGCAGGCTTTAAAAACCTGACTTCCGCTGATCCGAGAACGACATTGGGATGATTCACGGCGAGCATGGCCGAATAATCCGCGAGACCGAAAATAAATCCTCCATGTACAAGACCGGTAACGTCAACCGCCATGCGCCCGGTTGTCTTCAGTTTTACCCTGCTGAAATTATGTTCAGCCGACAGGACTTTTCCGCAGAGCTCTTCATCAATTTCTTTATGAGTAAGTATATCCATTTTACCGTGCCAAGACCGGATGATTTCTGCGTTTATCTTTCCGGTTTTGCAAAGTTGTTTTTGTACAAAAATGGTTTAAAATAATGTACTAAATTAATTATATTGATTGAAGCAAGAGTAAAATTGTATGGATCTCAGTAGCCTTTTCAAAGAAATACGATTATATCTAATCAGCAATGTAGGCAGAGGTAAAGGCAGGTGCCGAAAAAACGCTACATAAAGACGGGAAACCTTACCCGCCTGATGATCTATATCCTGGGTCATAAGCCCTTCGAGTTCGGCCTGGTCCCGGATCAGGAGGGATTCCTGTCTTTCAAGGAGCTGCTCCAGGCTATTCACGAGGAGGCAGGCTGGGGTTATGTGAGGCAGGGTGATATAACCGAGGTCTTTCTGGGCAAAGACCGGGCCCTCTTCCAGGTAGATAATAAACGGATAAGAACAATTGACAGACGATGGAGCCTTGATCTTAATCAACCGGCTGGATTATTGCCTAAGGTACTTTTTATGGGAATAAGGAGAAAGGCTCACCCTGTTGTAATGGAAAAGGGGCTTAAAAAGGTAGACGGGAGATTTTATGTGCTATCGCCTGGACGTGAAATGGCCGAAAGGATAGGGAAACGCCGTGATCCGCGACCTGTTTTGCTGGAGGTCATGGCGGGTGCGGCAGAAAGAGGTGGAAACCTGTTTTGCCGTTTTGGCGACCTTTTTCTGTCTCCTGAGATACCCGTGAGATATATTGCCGGTCCTCCTGTTCCAAAAGATGTTATAAAGCGAGGTAAGGAGAAATCCGACAGGATACCCGATTCGGGGGATGTCTTCCATGGGGGCACGTTTACACTGGACTTGAACAGGGACACCGAGCGCTCGCGCAGGTACGGGGGCAGGAAGAAAAAGGGGTGGAAAGAAGAGGCGAGAAAACATCGAAGGAAGGGTAAAGGGCATCTTTAAAAAGAGGAAGACAGGGGTGTGCCAACTACAGTTCCATTAGCTACATCTTCCACCCGCACTTTTAATATTCTGTTTTTGACCAAATAGGATGAGCGAAAGACTACGGATAGGTAGTTATCACTAAATCCCTTTATTGTCCCCTCCTTCTGGGGATGCCATCCCTCGGCAAGGACTGGTACTTCCTCTCCTAGACAGGATCGGTGGAATGCCTCCCGTTTTTCCTGAGCTAATTCCCTCAACATCCTTGCCCTTTTTTTGATCAAACTCTGACCTATTTGTCCAGGGAGACCTGCAGCGGAGGTCCCCTTCCTGGGAGAGAAGGGAAAGACATGGAGATAGGAAACCGGCAGATCTCTAATCAGGGAGTAACTGTTTCTGTAGGCTGTGTCACCTTCGCCGGGGAATCCGGCCATAATATCCAGGCCTATGGCGGCAAAAGGTATTTTCAGATGGATACTCCTGACCAGCCCTTCAAACTCCTTTGATGTATAATGTCTGTTCATCTTTTTAAGTACAAGGTCATCACCACTCTGTAGAGAGATATGGAAATGCCTGCAGAGCCATTCTTCCGAGGCCATCATATCAATTAGATCCTGGTCTATCTCTGTCGGTTCGAGAGAACTGAGTCTTATCCTGAGGGGCAACCTTTCCTTCCCTATCATCCGAACAAGTCCTTTGAGGTCGGGGCTTCCTTTGAGATCGGCCCCATACATTCCCAGGTGCACTCCTGTAAGTACGACTTCTTTGTAATCGTTATCGCACAGAGATTGAAGCGCACTAATAACCTTGGAAGGCTCCAGGCTCCTAAAAGGTCCCCTTGCAAAGGGAACAATACAATAGCTGCAAAAAGCCTCACATCCGTCCTGTATCTTCAAGAAGGCTCTGGTGCGGTCAGCAAAACCTTTCAGGGGAAGGTACTCGAAAGGCATCTTCTTTTTGAAGTTTATGGGTAATACCTGTAAGCGGCCCGAATCCGCTCCGTTCAACAAGGTGTCAGGAAGTCGCCCCTTCTCCAGATTCCCGACAAGCATACCTATACCCTTTATCCTGGAGAGTTCTTCAGGGAATACCTGAGCATAGCAGCCTACGGCTGCGATAAGGCCTGAGGGGTTTTCTTTTATTGCCTTTCTTATGGCCTGCCTGGACTGGGAAGAGGCCCGGTTAGTGACAATGCAGGTATTAATTATGGTTACATCGGCCTGCTCGCTTTTTGAGACCTTGAGCCACCCTGATTCTCTGAGTCGCTCTTCCAAATAGGCGGATTCATACTGATTAACTTTACAGCCCAGTGTTATTATGTTGAATGTCCTTTGGGGCATGGGAGGTCCGGCGATGTCAATGCCCTTTACTCAAGCAGGCTCCTGTCGAACTTTACTTCCATGGCCCGGGCCGGACATGCTGCCACGCAAAGCTCGCAAGCACTGCATTTTTCCTTGTCAAAGATTACTTCCATCTCCGGTCTCTTGATATATAAGGCGCTGGTGGGGCAAACCGCGGTACAAGCACCGCATTGAAAACATGCTTCTTCATTCCGCCGGATACTTTGACCGATGCTTTCCACCTTTATTCCGAGATTCTTTAGGTAATTAAGCCCTTTCTGATAATTCTTTTTATGACCGCTTAGTTCCAGGACCATGAAACCTTCCTCCCGGGGGTAGACGGTTGCCTTGAGGATATTGAAGGTAAGATCAAAGTCCTTAACTAGGTTTACTACTATGGGTTCAGTGACAATCTTCTTCGGAAACCTGAGTGAGAGGGTCTTTGAATACATTGAATTCTTCTCCTTAAAGGTTTAAATAAGAAAGTTCCATACGGTTAGTGAGTACGCTAGTTAATGATATCTAAATATTTTGTGCTATATGGGCCATGGGGTTCTCTTTTAACCGGCGAACTTGTTTATGTGCACTGATCCTGCACAAAACAAGACGAGGCGGGCGAGCATCCTTTTCCAGACTTAGCCGGACCGGGGGATTTTCTATTATCTCATAAGTATTCCGCCCGCCTGGGTGGCACCTTACGTAGTTAGCATGCTGTCAATGTTTTCGCCGCACAAAAGAGAGCCCCATGGGCCATTAAGGTACTTAATAATAAGGTTTAAGCTTTTGTTTCTTTACGTACTCATTAACCGGATCGTCCATAAGAATTAAGACAGAATTTTAGATCTTCGATACCTAATTAAGTATGCCTTCTAAAGGCCTTCTCAAAACCAGTCATCGATCTTTCTATAACATTATCGGACACACAATAGGCGATTCTGAAGTGTCCGGGACCTTTGAAACCGCTCCCGGGAACCGTAAGGATATTCTCCTCCTGAAGCACGGAGACGAATTCCACATCATCCTCTGTGGGGGTTTTAGGAAACAGATAGAAGGCCCCTTCAGGTTTTATATATTCATATCCAATGGATGCCAAGCCGGCGCAAAGCAAATCCCTTTTCTTCCGGTAGAGAGATATATCTACGCTGACATCCATAAGGTTGGAAACGGCCCTTTGCATCAGCGCGGGGGCGTTGACGAAGCCCAGTATCCGGTTGGACAGAATCATTCCATCAACAATAGAATCCTTGTCCGAGATATCGGGGTTCACGGCAGCATAGCCTATCCTTTCACCGGGAAGGGAAAGGTCCTTGGAAAAGGATGTGGCCACAAAACTTTCCTTATAGGAATCAAAGATACTGGGGACTTTGATACCGTCGTAGACTATCTTTCTATAAGGCTCATCACATATGAGATAAAGGGGCCGGCCGAGCCTCCGACTGCTCTCGCTCAGCAGACTGCCGAGGTCGAGGAGTTCCCTCTCGGAATAGACCTTGCCTGTGGGATTGTTGGGAGTGTTTATCAACACGGCCTTTGTGCTTTCTGTGATGGCGCCCCCTATTGCCTCGATGTCCAGGGAGAAATCCTGTCTTGTACCAACTATCCTGGGCATTCCCTGATGATTTTCCAGGTAAAAATTGTATTCCATGAAATAGGGACAGGGAATTATTACCTCATCACCAGGGTCCAGGATGGTCTTGAGAATAACATTCAATGCCCCTCCGGCGCCTGTTGTCATTACAATATCACTATAGGAAAAGACCTGCCGATTGTGATTTGTGAGATAATCGGCCACTGCCTGTCTGGTGGCCTGGTAACCGGCATTAGGCATATAGGCGTGTTTCCCCTCGCCGGCATCATTCACAAGTTGTGTGAGTGCCAGTTTAAATTCAGCCGGAGGTTCGATATTCGGGTTTCCGAGGCTGAAGTCAAAGACATTGTCATCCCCGAATAGGGCCTTCCTTCTGGCGCCCTCATCGAACATCCTCCTGATCCAGGAGGATGTATCTATGGCGGCTTTAATCCTTTTTGCGACAGTCATACGCACCCCTTTTCGATTCTGGAACTAAAATAGTCGGTTTTTTTCCTTTTGTAAAGGGTTCAATGGATAGTCTGAAATATAGTATATGCCTGTTCTTGTTGAGAATACATGTTTATCCTCCCCCCTGATAAAGGTTCAGCTGGAATCTCGTTTTGAGCATAAACTTCAGTCATTTTGATTGACATGAACGGGCTCCTGAATCTATTCTGTTAAGATACTATAACTGTTCCAGAAAACTCCGTCATAAACAGCATTTTTATAAATATGTAAGATATTTTGAGGCATCCGGAGCACTAGGTTACCAGGTTTATGGATGGCACCTTAAGCTACTATTGGCCTTTATCAATGGAAAGATGTACGGGTGCGCAGATGTTTCAAAAAGATATTACAGTTACAGAATTACCCTTTTTTAAAAATTGGTGAGAGGCAAGCTTTGGGAAAGGATGTTCAGAGAAGAAAAAGCCGTCGGATATTTGTGGGACGTATCCCTGTAGGAGGAGGCTCCCCTGTCTCCGTCCAATCCATGACCAATACAGATACCAGGGATATCATCTCTACCGTAAATCAGATCAGGCAACTGCATGAAGCGGGATGTGAAATTGTTCGCCTGGCATTACCTGATATGGCTTCTGTCCACGCATTAAGGGAGATAAAAGCCAAGGTAGAGCCCCCCTTGATTGCGGATATTCACTTTGACTACCGCCTGGCAATTGGCGCCATTAATGCCGGGGCCGACGGACTCAGGATAAACCCGGGAAATATAGGGGGCAGGAAAAAGGTTGAAATGATAATACGCGAGGCAAGGAATAGGGATATACCCATAAGAATAGGGGTGAACTCAGGTTCTCTCCCTAAAAAAATCCTGCAGGAATACGGTCACCCTACACCGGAGGCCATGGTGGACAGCGCCATGGAATATATCAGGCTTTTTGAAGAGCTGGATTATACTAATTTAAAGATCTCCCTGAAATCCTCCAATGCCTTGAACACCATAGCGGCCTATAGACTGTTAAGTGAGAAGGTCGATTATCCATTCCATGTGGGGGTAACCGAGGCAGGGACCCTCATATCCGGTACTGTAAAGAACGCTATCGGGATAGGAATGCTTCTCTACCAAGGCATAGGAGACACCATCCGGGTCTCACTTTCCAGGGATCCTGTCGAGGAGGTAATAGCGGCCTACGAGATATTGCGGGTGCTTGGTCTCAGGCACAGGGGGCCGGAGATAATTTCCTGTCCCACCTGCGGCAGGTGCGAGATAGATCTGTTCAGTATCGTGGAAAAGGTTGAAAAAGAGATCCGGGGAATCAAATCCTCTCCAAAGGTGGCTATTATGGGATGCGCGGTAAACGGGCCGGGCGAAGCTAGAGAGGCTGATATAGGGATAGCCGGGGGCAGGGGACAGGGTGTCCTGTTTAAGAAAGGGGAGATAATAAAAAAGATACCGGAAGAAGATCTTGCCGATGTATTAATCAAAGAGCTTAATAAGCTGGTATCGGGTTAGGTCTCTCTGATTTCGCCAAAAAAACCGGCTTGTCTGAAGGGAGAAACCGCCCTGATTCGGACAATATGATAAAGGAAGGTACTTGCTGCTGCTATGAGATATTCAAGATATTTTATCCCTACACTCAAGGAGACACCGGCCGATGCAGAGACCGCAAGCCATCGGTTGATGCTCAGGGCCGGTCTTATAAGAAAACTGACGTCCGGTATATATACCTATCTGCCGGCGGGTCTGAGGTCGATAAAGAAGGTGGAGAATATTATCCGTGAGGAGATGAATAGATCCGGGGCCGTCGAATTGTTGATGCCCGCAGTCCAGCCTGCGGAGCTGTGGCGGGAGAGCGGCAGGTGGGATTACTACGGCAGGGAACTTCTAAGATTCAGGGACCGTCACGATCGTGACTCATGTCTGGGGCCGACCCATGAAGAGGTGATCACGGATCTGGCGCGCAGAGAGATACGCTCCTATAGGCAGATGCCCATAACCCTCTACCAGATACAGAATAAATTCCGGGACGAGATAAGGCCGAGATTCGGTATTATGCGGTGCCGCGAGTTCCTTATGAAGGATGCTTATAGCTTTGATACCGGAGAACAAGGTGCGGAAAAAAGTTATGAGATAATGTACGAGACCTATAATAAGATATTCAGCAGGTGCGGCCTTAGGTTCAGGGCGGTTGAGGCTGACACGGGAAGTATTGGAGGCAGCTTTTCACATGAGTTTATGGTCCTTGCTGATACGGGAGAAGATCAGATTGTCGGTTGCCTTCAGTGCGACTATGCCGCCAATCTTGAGAAGGCGGAGGCAACCCCCTTGGATTCAGGAGACAGTGCTGGGCATGATGCTCTCCAACCACTCGAAGAGGTGATAACACCGGGGAAAAAGAGTGTTGAAGAGGTCACTGATTTTCTTTCCGTCCCAGCGGACCGGCTTCTGAAAACACTCATATTCAGTACGCAGGATGAGATACTGGCCGTACTGGTAAGGGGTGACCACGACATAAATGAATCCAAATTAAAGAATCTTTTAGGGGTGGTTGGATTGGAACTGGCCGGGCCGCAACTTGTGACGGAGACCACGGGAGCACCCATGGGGTTTGCCGGGCCGGTGGGTTTGAAGGTGAGGATAGTAGCGGATAACGCTGTTATGGGGATGAAAAATTTCATCGCCGGAGGCAACAGGGAGGACGTTCACCTTAAAAATGTGAATATTAACAGGGACTTCAAAGTGGATTTTTTTGGCGATCTGAGATTTATCACGCCTGAGGATCGATGTCCCAGGTGCGGTTCCGGCATAAAGTTCGGAAGAGGCATAGAGGTGGGTCATGTATTCAAATTGGGTACCAAGTACAGCAAGGCAATGGGCGCCTCTTTCCTGGATGAGCATGGCGTGGAAAGGGATATAGTTATGGGATGCTACGGGATCGGCGTTGGCAGGACCCTGGCTGCCGCCATCGAACAGAACCATGACAAGGATGGTATTATATTCCCGATCTCCATAGCACCATTTGAAGCAATTATTTTGCCCTTGCAGGTCAACGAACAGGAGGTTGTTGACGCGGCGGAAAAGATATATATTGAACTTCTGGAAAAAGGTATAGACGTCCTGCTGGATGACAGGGACCTGAGGGCGGGCTTTAAATTCAATGATGCGGATCTCCTGGGCATCCCCTTGAGGATTACCATCGGATCTCGAAACATCAAGAAGGGGCATATTGAGTTAAAACTGCGATGTGAAACCGAGAGTTCACTCATATCACTGGGGGATTCCGTTTCGATAATACTTGATAAGATAAAAGAGCTCTATGATTCGACTAAATGACATTACCTCCAGGGTGGTCAGTTATCACCCAAACGCCAACACAACAATGGTGGAAAAGGCATATGTCTATTCCGCGAAGGTTCATCAAGGCCAGGTGAGGCTCTCCGGTCTGCCCTATCTTTCGCATCCTCTGGAGGTCGCATATATCCTTACGGAGATGAAGATGGACGTGACCAGTGTCGCGGCCGGGCTTCTCCATGATACACTTGAGGATACGGCTGCTGAAATGTCGGACTTGGAAAGGATTTTTGGCAGCGAGACGGCCAATATTGTGGACGGGGTTACCAAGATAAGCAAGATACAATTTAACAGCACGGAAGAACGTCAGGCTGAAAATATTCGTAAAATGATCCTTGCTATGACTAACGACATACGGGTCATCATGGTCAAACTTGCAGATAGGCTGCACAACATGAGAACCCTGGGCTTTCTTAATCCTGAAAAACAAAGGGGCATAGCCAGGGAAACCCTTGATATATACGCCCCCCTGGCCGGGAGGATGGGTATATACTGGTTGAAATCCAATCTTGAAGATCTGTGCCTGTTCTATCTCGAATCCGAGGTGTATAACAAGATAAACACGGGAACGGCGGAAAGGCGGGGCGCAAGAGAGAAATTTATCAGGGAGGTAAAAGGTCTCCTCGGCGAAAAGATGAAACAACATAATATTGATGCTGTCATCAAGGGAAGGCACAAGCATTTCTATGGTATATACAGCAAGATGAAGGACCAGAACCTGAATGTGGATCAGGTTTACGACCTTGTGGCGTTTCGAGTAATCGTGAACACTTTAAAGGAATGTTATGAAGTCCTCGGTATTATCCATTCGATGTGGAAGCCCGTCCTGGGCCGATTTAAGGACTATATATCCTTACCCAAGGCAAATATGTACCAGTCGCTGCATACCTCCGTAATCGGTCCCTATGCCCAGAGAATGGAGATTCAGATAAGGACCTGGGAGATGGACAAGGTAGCTGAAGAGGGCATTGCCGCACACTGGAAGTACAAGGAAGGAGTAACGGGCGAGACCGATGAGAAGCAGTTCGCTTGGCTTCGACAGCTCTTGGAGTGGCAGAAGAATCTGCATGACCCCAGGGAATTTATGGAAATGGTCCAGATGGATTTGTTCCCCAATGAGGTCTATGTCTTCACCCCGAAAGGAGAGGTCAAGGAGTTCCCGAAAGGCGCTACGCCTGTTGATTTTGCCTATAGCATCCATTCCGAGATAGGGGAAAAATGCAGTGGGGCCAGGGTAAACAGCAAGATGGTTCCTCTTAAATACACCCTCAGGAACGGCGATATTGTAGAGATTATAACCTCAAGCAGACAGCACCCTCGCAAAGATTGGCTTGATTTTGTTAAGACCACCCGCGCCAAGTCCAAGATCAGGCAGTGGATAAAGAACCAGGAAAGAGATGAAAGCATAAATCTCGGCAGAAACATCCTGGAAAAGGCCCTCGAACAGTCCAATATCAACCTCACCAATATCCATAAAAACAAACAGATCTTAGCGATTGCCAGAGATTTTTCCCTGCAATCTGCCGAGGATCTTCTCGCCGGCATTGGATACGGAAAGATATCCGTGAATCAGGTAATGGGCCGCCTGAAACCTGTCCTGGGGGTTGAAGGGGATAAACCGACGGGTCTGGTCGGCAAGGTGGTCTCTCGTCTCACGCGAAAGAAAAGCACGCGGGGCATAAAGGTCAAGGGGCTGGATGATATGCTGGTCCGGTTTGCCAATTGCTGCCACCCCTTACCGGGTGAACATGTTGTCGGCTACATAACCAGGGGCCGGGGAGTGACGATTCATAAACACAATTGCAGGCATATACTTGACGTTGACCCGGACAGACTGGTGGAGGTTGTGTGGGAACCGACCGATGAGGATGTCTATCTGGCCAGGTTAAAGGTTATCGCTGTGGATAAAAGGGGAATACTTGCGGATATCAGCTCGATCATGTCCCAGAAGGATGCAAACATTATACAGGCGGAAGTGAAAACCACGATGGATAAAAAGGGTGTATCGCTTTTCACCATAGAGGTAGAGGATTATAGGCATCTTGAGGACATCATGGGGGCGATTAAAAAGATAAGAGAAGTATTGATCGTGGAAAGGCTATAATTGCCCCGGATGGACCCCGGGGCAATCATAGTGTATAAGGTACTGAATTTCCTTGATGCGGGCATTTCCAGAAAAACAAAACGATATTAATATGTTATAGGAATTATGATTTTGGAACGCGGCCCGACCTTATACAGGCAGTACAGACGCGCAGCCTTCTGGTCCGGCCGTTCTGGACGGTTTTTACCTTTTGCAGGTTCGGGTACCACCGTCTTTTTGATTTATTATGGGCGTGGCTGACACTGTATCCGACCTGAGGCCTTTTGCCACAGATATCGCAGACTTTTGACAT
>CAYQNR010000013.1:0-43961 GCA_964418945.1 uncultured Desulfobacteraceae bacterium | reverse complement strand
AGGAGTCATGAATGAGCATAATGGATAAGATCAAAGAGATCGTGGGCGAGGAAAATGTTTTCAGCGACCGGGTGGAGTGTCTATGTTATTCTCGTGATATGTCGGTTCATCAGGGCATCCCGGACGCCGTTATATTCGCGACCACAACGGAACAGGTATCAGCCATAATGAAACTGGCCCACAGGGAGAAAATTCCGGTAACGGCCCGGGGAACAGGCACCAGCGTCACGGGAGCGGTTCTGCCGGTCAGGGGTGGGCTTTTGCTCGATCTGCACCGGATGGATAATATCCTTGAGATTAATAAGAGGGATTTCTACGCGCGGGTGGAACCCGGAATAATCTGCATGGAGTTGAACAAGGTCCTTGCCAGGGATAACCTGATGTTTCCCCCTAACCCGGCCAGCGATGTGGTAGCAAGCATAGGAGGTATGGTTTCTACCAATGCCAGCGGCCACCACGCGGGCAAGTACGGGACAACAAGAGACTATATCAAGGGTCTTAAAGTGGTCCTGGCGGATGGCACTGTAATTGAGACAGGATCAATAGCACCCAAGACCTCCCTGGGATATGACCTGACACACCTCTTTTCCGCCGCCGAGGGCACACTTGGCATAATAACGGAGGTTATAATAAAGCTTGTACCGAGACCTGAATACAGCGCTTTGGCCATAGCTATCTTCAATGACATAACCGCCGCGGTGGAGGCGGTTACAGAGGTGTCCGTATCCGGTATCAAACTTGCCGGATGCGAGATCATGGATAAATATTGTCTTAAGGTGGTGGAGGATGCCCTGGGCAGGGATACCAGCCGGATAGAGGCCGTTCTGCTTATGGAGGCGGACGGGGAAAGGACGGTTGTAGGCCGGGATATGGACCGAATAAATGATATATGTAAGAGATACAAGGTAGACGAATTTGAATGGACCGATGATTCTGCGAGAATGGAAGAGCTGATGCTGGCAAGGGGCCGGCTGGTGCCTACCCTCTCGCGCATCAAGCCGGGAAGCCGTTTGATAACCATCGCGGAAGACCTTGGCGTACCGTCGACCATGATGCCTGAGATTATCCGGAAGGCCCAGGCCGTTTCCGAAAAACACGGTATTATGATAGCGTCCTTCGGGCATGTGGGGGACGGCAATGTCCATACCACATTTGTGGCGGACGTAAGGGACCGCAAGGAGTGGGAGCGTTTAAGGGCTGCCGCAGAAGAGCTGTTTCAGGCCGTTATGGAGGTGAAAGGCACCTTGAGCGCAGAGCATGGGACGGGGCTTTCCCGAGCGCCTCATATTGAGATGCAGCTCGGGCCGGCCTTTGAGGTAATGAGGAAGATAAAAAAGGCCCTGGATCCTGATAATATCCTGAATCCGGGCAAGATGAACCTGGAGGAGACCGGGAAAAAACCGGATATCCTGGATTATTTCGCCTTCCAGCCGTTGATAGAACATCCTGAAGGGGTCAACTCTTTCGGCGTGGAGGTCGATAACGAGGTCCTGTCATGTATCCATTGCGGTTATTGCCGCCTCGGCTGCCCCACCTTCGATATAGCCCATAGAGAATCCAGGAATGCCAGGGGCAGGAACGCCCTCGCGTTTTATCTCATGAACGGCACGGAGGCACCTTCTAAGGAAATGGCGGATGCCTTTTACAGTTGTACGACCTGTCAGGCCTGCACCTATTTTTGTCCCGCCCTGATAAAGGTGGATGAGATCGTAGAAGGGGTTCGCAAAAAGCTCTTTGATGCCGGATTTGCTCCCCCCGCGGTGACAGCCTTGAAGAAGAATATCTTTGAGACAGGAAATATCTATGGCGCCCCCGAGGAAGAGAGGATCGAGATCTATCCCCCCGCCCTTGAGGAGAGGGCCCGGAAGGGGCAAATCAAGACCGGGGCTGAAACCCTCCTGTTCATGGGATGCGTACCCAGCTATTCTGACACGGAAATGGTACCAAGTTTTATTAAGACGCTTGATGCCGCCGGCGTTGATTATAATGTTCTGGGGATTGAGGAAGGCTGTTGCGGGTTTCCCCTGTTTCTCATGGGCTCTGATGATTTCGAGCCTCATGTTGAAAAGATGATTGAGAGAATAAAGGCCTTCGGGGCCAAAGAACTGGTAACACCCTGTGCCGGTTGCTATAAGACCTTCAGAAAGCTCTATCCCCGGGTCGGGGACCTTGGTCTGGAGGTATATCATTCGGTCCATTATCTGGACAGGCTTATCAGGGAAGACAGGATAAAGTTGAATGGCGGTCCCGGGAAAAAGGTGACCTATCATGATCCCTGTGATCTTGGAAGGACATTCCAAATATTCGAGGAGCCGAGGAATATCCTGAAAAATATTCCTGGCTTAGATCTGGTAGAGATGGAAAAGAACAGGCTCTTTGCACGGTGCTGCGGGGGAGGGGGGTTAGTAATGGCGAACGATTATCCCCTTGCAAGGGATATGGCGATTAAAAGGGTGCGAGACGCCCTTGCGGTGGGAGCGGAAACAATCATTACCGCGTGCTCGGCATGCAAGGACAACCTGACCAAGGGATCAAGGGCCATACCTAAGGAGGAGAGGAGGGGGATAAAGGTCATGGATATAACGGAGATAGTCGCGGACGCTATTATTCCCTAATTTATCCTCACCCTCCAGCCGTAAGGATCTTCCTTTTCACCGTACTGGATGGCAACAATCTCATTATAAAGCCTCTGGGATATCTTTCCCATCTTTCCACCGGCTACCACATGGTTTTTTCCCTTGTAGGTTATTTGCCCCACAGGAGATATCACCGCGGCTGTCCCGGTTCCGAAGACCTCTGAAAGTCTTCCGTCTTGGGCGGCATCAATGATTTCATCTATGGCAAGGGATCGCTCCGATACCTTCATACCCCAGTCCTTTACCAAGTGGATAACAGAATCCCTGGTTATGCCGGGGAGGACACTGCCGGTAAGAGGTGCGGTAACCACTTCATTTTCCAAAACGAAAAAGATATTCATTGTGCCCACTTCTTCGACAAATCTGCGTTGGGCCGCGTCCAGCCAGAGGACTTGAGTAAAGCCTTTCTCTTTGGCCTCTTCAGCGGCCAGGATGCTGGCCGCATAATTGCCCGCGGTCTTTACCGCACCCGTGCCTCCCACGGCAGCCCTCACGTATTTATCCTCCACGTATATCTTTACAGGGTTCAGTCCTTCCTTGTAATAGGCCCCCACAGGGGAGAGGATAATGAAGAACAGGTAATTTCTGGCCGGACGGACGCCCAGGTGCGGCTCCGTGGCCAGCATGGCAGGCCTTATGTACAAGGATGTACCCTTATTCTTGGGTATCCATTCCTTTTCCAAGAACACAAGGGTCTTCATGGCTTGCATGAAGGTATCATGGTCCAGGTTGGGCATGCATACCCTCGAGGCTGACCGGTTGAACCTCTTGATATTCTCTTCGGGACGAAAGAGGTAGATGCCGTTATCTTTCCCATAATAGGCCTTGAGACCTTCGAATATCTCCTGACCGTAATGGATACCCATTGCCGCGGGATCAATGCTGAAGTTACCATAGGGGACAATACGGGGATTGATCCAACCCTTTCCTTCTTCATATTCCATCAAGAACATATGGTCGGTAAAGATATAACCGAAATCAAGATTATCTTCATCTCTCGGTTTTTTCTTTAACCTATCGGGTGAGGCCTTAGTTATGTCTATATCCATCGAAATCACCTCTTTGCTCATTCGGAACAAGATGCCGGTCACTATCTATCATATGGGGGGGATAAAGACAAGAGACAATTTTGGGGTAACAATTTAGGTTTGTGTAATAGAGGAAAGGCGAAGGGCGCAAGGCTCAAGGCGGAGGCAAAATGCTCAAGGCGCACTCCTTCGGTCCTTAGCAGAGCCGAGGGGCTGAGGACCGTGAGTCCTTCGACTTCGCTCAGGACCGTGAGCTTGTCGAACGGCTTGTCGAACGGGCGCTTGGATGTTCGATGTTCAAAGTTCACCTTTTAATACCTCATCCGTCCCGTACGGTCTGGGCAATGGCTTTTCTTGTACAGTTTATCTTTTCCCCGATCATCATATGACCCTCTTAAAAAAAAGGAACCGGTCTGCCCGGAGGAAGGACTAAAAATTCATCTTCACGCCATGGGCCTTTGATCAACCTAGTTAAAAGACCTGGCTCAATCTCAACTTTGATCAAATTCAAATCGTATTGTTTAGCGTAGGTAAGACACAGGGACTCGGTTTCAGGTGACGGGTCGTCGGAGTAAAGCAACGCAAGGGTTCTGTAATTTTTAAGCATTGATTTTACAATTGCTTTCCGTTTTTCACGGGGGATTCGTTCAAGTCCTTTCAAGATCTCGCTAAAGACATTAAGCTCGGTGTTTAGCCAGTTCTGGTGAATAAAATAGCTTCCGGCATTTTGCTTCAAGAACTTTTTATGCCTTTCTCTGGATCCTAATAGTGCGCCCACGCAGTCGTCCACCCTGGGCAGCACCAGGGTGCTCTTGGAGGAAACAACACCTTCCAGGGCGCGGCCGCACAGACCATAGCCTAGAAGAATATTAGTATCTTCTTCCTCTATGTCGCCCACCTCCTCCATTAGACGGGCCCTGAGTCTCTGAGGATCAACATGCAGAGCGATGTCCAACACTCTGACCTCAGTTTCAGGGCCTGTCAAGGAATCAAGGACATCGGCCAGGGACCGGCAGACAATGAGTTTGTTGCGTTTAGAAATCATCAGGATTTATTTACTGTTCAGCCGCCATTTTCCAGATACCCCGGTGTCCTGTTCACTGCTTCTGCTGCGCTCTCCCGATCTTTCCACTACGAAACGCCCGGCTGAAACCTTGGCAGAGCCTGTCCTTTCCCATAAGCATCTCTGATGCCATAATCACTTCTGTCATATTCCGGTCGTTGGGGTTTAAAATGGCGCTGTCTAGGCCAGCCTGAATGCACATAACCATGAATGTCCGGTTGATAAGGGATCGCAGCGGCATGCCAAAGGAGATATTGGAAAGCCCGCTGGTAATATGGCATTCAGGATAGGCCGCCCGGATCTTTCGAATGGTATCAAAGGTGATCATGGCATTGTCTGTGCCGGTACCGATGGTGGTCACCAGGGGATCGATGAAAAGCTGGGATTCGGTCAGCCCTCCCTCCTTTGCAAGGCCCACCAGTTTGTGCACGATCTTCACGCGGTCGTCGCTGTTATCGGGAATACCGGTCTCGTCATCCAGGGCAAGTAGAATCAGGTTGGTTTTAAATTCCAGGGCCAGGGGCAACACGCCCTCGATGCGGGGTTTTTCGCCGCTCACCGAGTTAAGCATAGGGGGATGCTTAACAATTTCCAGACCGGCACGAAGGGCTTTGGGATTGGCGCTGTCCAGACACAGGGGGGTATCGCATACGTCCTGGATGCTGGTTGCCAGCCAGGCCATGTCTTCGGGCTCCCTCTGCGGAGCGGTTCCAGCGTTGACATCCAGATAATCGCTGCCAGCCTCCGCTTGACTGCGGGCAAGCTCCTGAATGAATTCTGTGTCCCTATCCTGAATGGCCTTGGCCACGGATTTGCGGGTACCGTTTATTTTTTCTCCAATAATAATCATTGTAACCTCCGTGTTTTATAAAAATTGATTTTCCGAGTATTTTCCGTATTCAAAAACCGTTTCGACCATGGCCTCATCATTCTCCTGAGGGGATTGGCCGGGGGTGTCGTTGAGCAGGTGAGTCTGTCGCTCTTGACTCTTTTTATGGATCTGGCTGGCCGTTATGTTTAGTGTATTGAATATTCGACTTTAAATAAAAGAACTTAAAAAATCAATAGGGAATATTGGCTTGTCAGAAGGGACATTGGCGCCGAGAATTCTGGTTCATCCGCCCGCCTGACGAAGATCCCGGTTCACCGGGGGGTGGCACTTTAAGTAATTACCATGCTGCTAATATTTTCGCCGATTAAAAGAGAGCCCCATGGGCCATTACTATAAGGTCTAATCTCTTGCTTCTTTACGTACTCATTAGAGATATTTCATTCTCTGACCAAAGCGTTTAAGACCTTACGCATCTCCATCTCTTCGGCAAAGAGATCATCCTGACCCTCATAGCCGGTGCCGATACGGTCATACCTGCATCCGAAACAGAAGTAGGGCACATATCCTTCCGGGTCCCCTTGCTCTGTTATTTTGAGATACCTGTTGGGGATCTCGGTCTCGAGATTAGGCGTCAGCAGGTCGTCATCAGTATCCATATTGTAGTGATGAGCTTCGATAAGGCCCATTTCAACATATTCCATGACCGTACTATCAAAAGTCTCTGCTATCCATTCACAATGTGAACACCCGGACGAGCTGAATAGAATAACGACAGGCAGACCCTGATCATTTGTGCAGATATCTTCGCCTGTGTCCGTGAAGGTCGGGAACTTATTGCTGGATGAAATGCCCTTTACGGTCTCTATCGAGGCTTGGGTTTTAGTTTCCGGTTCTTTTATGCCTTCGCCGCTTGCGACGGTATATCTCTGTATATCGGCGTCTTTTCGTAATTGTTGCGAATAGCTGAGCAATTCCGGGCTGATGCGCTCTTCTTTAAGATCCCTCTTTATTGATTCCTTGGCTTCTTCAAATGTAGTAGCGCGTGCTTCTTGCTTATCAGTTACATATATTATGTGATAACCGAAGTCTGTCTCGACAACATCGGATATCCCCCCTGTATCAAGGTTGAAAGCGGCTTCCTCAAAAGAAGGTACAGCCTTACCTCTATATATATCACCCAGGTCACCTCCAATCGCTCCTGTTGGGTCCATGGAGTACCGTTTGGCAAGACTTGAAAAATTCTCAGGAGTCACCAGTTTCCAGATATATTCAGCCCGTCCTTTTGCTTCATGCCTGGTGAGATCGCTTTTACAGCCCTGGCTCTCTTTATGGCATATCAGAATATGGCTCGGGGTTATTCTTTCGGGACTATTAAAGTACTCATTTTTGCTGGAATAGAACTCCCGGGATTCTTCATCAGAGATTTCTATATCGCCGAATTTTTTATTGCCAAGCCGATTTACAATAAAGTTATCCTCGAAATAGAGGTCAGCATCCTCCATAGTCAGCCCTGCCTTGAGCAGATTTCTTGACAATGTTTTCTCCGTGAGGCCGGCCCTGGTCAGGTATACCTTCTTCTCTTTCTCAACTTCATCTCGCCCTACAGTGATTCCCATCTTGGCGGCTTCCTGGAGCAAGAGTAACTTAAGGATATAATTATCGAGGTATGAATCGAGTGTTATGCGCTGTCTGTGCTCTTCGGAATATTCTGACATAATTAAAAAGAGATCATATCGCTTCAAAATCTCCTGGGTCGTGAATGTCTCCCCATTAACCTCGAACACGATGATCTTTTTATCGATAGATTGATCCTTTATAGCGTCGGTCTTTTCCCTTTCTTTGTCTATGGCGCCCTCTTGACCGAGAATGTCCGCAGAAACCATTGTCTTGACGCTTGGAACGTATAGGATCATAAAGGCGAAAACAGCCATAAGAATAATTAAGCCATGCCCTATTTTATTTCCTGGATTGCCTTTACATGAATTCATATGTTTCTTACCTCCCCTTATCGCTATCTTCCCGCCCTTCTTCTCTCCTCGTCCCTGATCTCACGGCGAAGCAATTTCCCTACCTTGGATTTTGGCAGCATGTCCCTGAATTCAATATAGTGGGGTACTTTGTAAGCGACCAGATTGTTGCGGCACAATTTAATTAGATCATAACCTGTGATGCCTTTTATATCATCCTTGAGCACTACATAGGCTTTAATCCTTTCACCTACTTTCTTATCTGGTACCCCTACAACACACGTGTCAATTACCGCTGGATGTTCCTGAAGCACCGCCTCGATTTCCGACGCCGATACCCTATATCCCTTATGCTTTATTGTATCCACAGTCCTGTCAACGAAATAGAGGTTCCCGCTATCATCCATGGACATAATATCAGAGGTGCGGTACCACGTAAGTCCGTCTTGCCGAATAAAGGAAGAACGTGTCTCCTCCGGCTTATTTAGATATTCAGTAACCATACATTCGGAATGGACAATGAGCTCACCGGGTTTCCCGGGCTCAACCGGCTCTAATAGCGACGGATCCACAATTTTTACCTTTTTTGAAGGGAGGATTTGCCCGACACTCCTGGGATTATTGTCCAAGTCAACCGGGCACATGGATACGCCGCCGCAGGTCTCGGTGGCGCCATATCCTTGATAAATACTCTTCCCGAACTTTTTCTTCCAGCGGTTGCTCACCTCCAATGGCAGGACATCTCCGGCACAATACCAAAAGTCAACGGAGCTAAGATCATATTGATCGATTCTTTCGTGTTCGAGAATCATTCTGTATAATGCGGGTACACCGATCATTGAGCGCACCCTGAATCGGCCGATAACATCCAAAGTCGCGTCCAAGTTCATACGGGGCTGGATCAGCAATGAGCCGCCCGCTAATAGCGCGGCGAGGCCGCAAGCCTGGCCCAGGATATGAAAAAGCGGCACGTTGCCTAGAATCAAGTTTTTTTCGCAAGGTATAAGAGGTTCGCTTAAGCCTATCTGTTCTAATGCCGACACTAGAAAGAACCTGTGGGTAATCGGCACGCCTTTGGGGGATTTAGTAGTTCCGCCTGTATATAAAATCTCCGCCACCGAGTCACCTCGCTTTTTTATATCGGGCAAGTGCACATTTTTATATCTTCTCAGTAGAGACTTGATGTTGAAGGTCTTGTTGTCCCGAGTCACTTTTCCTCTGGGAACAACATCGAAAAGCCGCCCGAAATAACGTTTATACCAGGGGAGCAGGTCTGTCATTCGAGCGAAGATTACACGCTTTAATTCGCTTTTCGCAAGCACTTTCTGTACATAACCGAAGTTGGTATCAGCGCAGATAATTGTTTCCGCACCACTGTCATTTGCGATATAAGACAAATCCTGGGGGGTATATATGGGAGTAATAGGGACACATACGGCTCCGGCCCTTTGGATTCCCAGCCAGCAGATCACCCATTGAATGGAATTAGGCAGATAAATAATTACCCTTTCATCGGGCTTTACCCCCATACCGACGAGGGAAGAGGCGAACCGCTCCGCGTACTCCCTTATAACTTTATAGCTATAACAACTTCCCAGGTATATGACGGCAGTATGAAAGGTCTTTCTTGCGGCAATATTTTCAAACAATGAATAGATATTATATCCGATATTCTCCATATTGGTTATAGCCCGAAATAAGCGGATTTTATCTCCGGGTTATTCATCAGTTCTTCACCGGTGCCGCTTAAGTTAAGCATTCCGTTTTCTACCACATACCCTCGATCTATAATGGGAAGTATGGGTCTAGCAAATTGTTCGCAAATCAGCAACGTAATCCCTGAAGTCCTGTTTAGATTAACCACCGCTTCTACCACGGCCTTTTGAATTGAAGGACTTAATCCTAACAGAGGTTCGTCCAGCAGTAAAAGCCTAGGCCTCGCCATAAGAGCCATTCCGATAGCCAGCATCTGCTGCTCCCCGCCGCTTAAAAAACCGGCCTTTCGATTTGTAAGATTGCTTAAGTGTGGGAAGAGTTCGAAAACATACTCCATGGTTTCGGCTACTTCACTCTTTTTCCTGAGGTAACCGGCTATTTTCAAGTTTTCGATTACATTGCTCTCCGCGAATACGGGGTGCCGTTCGCGTGACAAAACAATGCCTTTTTCAACACGGTCTTCCGGAGTCGCTTCGGTAATATCTTCACCCTGGTAAATCACTTTCCCGTATATTGAAATCCGCTCACCCCCTTTTCGTTTTTCCTTAGTGCGCATATCTATAATCAGGCCTGAGACCGTATTGAGCAACGTGGTTTTTCCTGCGCTGTTGGAGCCGATTACGCCTACGATCTCTCCTTCACGGATGTTCATGCTAAGTCCGTTTACTGCGAGGGCGTTTTCAAAAAATACCATGAGATTTTCTATTTCGAGCATAGTTTTTACTGGTTTATTCACTTCCGAGATACGCATTTTTTACTGTTTCTTCTTTCATCACATCTTCCGGCGTACCGTCGGCGATTTTTTGTCCGTAATTCATTACAATAACCCTGTCGCTAATTCTAAACAGTTCTCTTAACCTATGTTCGATCATCATGATTGCTATTCCCTGCTGGTGCAGTTTTTCTATAATTGGAACGATGCTCGCTACCTCCGCGAGGCTCAGGCCAGAAAACAGTTCGTCAAAGATAATAAGTTCCGGCTGAAGCGCGATAGCTTTCGCCAGTTCCAGGCGTTTAAGATATCCCTGGGGTAAACTTCCGGCGTTTTTATAAGCCGTATGGGCATCGCGTTCAAAGCCCACCTCTTCTAAAAGGTCCATTGCAACGGCATCTCTATCGCCGTATTTCCCGCCTAATAGACTTTTTACTCTTGGGGAATAAAGCGGCACAATCATATTTTTGTACGCCGCCATCTGGTAAAAAGGCCTTGCCATTTGAAAGGTTCTGGCAATTCCCAGCCTTACAATTCTGTACGCCGATAGATGGTGAATTGGGTGTCCCTTGAAGAAAACTTTGCCTGACGAGGGTTTTAGAAAGCGTGTAATGAGGTTGACCAGTGTCGTTTTACCTGATCCATTAGGACCGATAACCCCAAGGAGTTCGCCTTTTTTCAATTCGGTACTCACATTGGTAAGAGCCTGAATCCCGCCAAATGATTTGTAGAGGTTTTCCACTTGAAGCAGCGGCTTGACGCTCATTTTTCTACCTCGACCCATCTCTCGAACTGGTTATATTTCCGGTGAATATAATGAAATATCCCCTCCGGCAAGGCAACTATGAACAGCACTAGAAATATGCCGTAAAATACGATTCTCAATCCGCCAATACCCCTTAACAACTCTGAGAGAGGGATAAGAATACAGGCGCCCAGCGTTGCGCCGGCCAGAGTCCCAGGACCTCCTACAATCGCCGCAGCCATTGGGAGGATTGAATAATCCAGTGCGAACACTGGCATTCCAACGAACATATAAACGTGTGTCATAAACGCGCCGGCAAACGCGCCGATAGATGCTGAGATAAAGAGCGCCTGGGCTTTATACCAGTATATATTGATACCCGCACTGATGACTGACCGGTCATTCTCGCGGATGCCTTTGAGCACCAACCCATAATCGGACGCCATCATTCTTCTGAAGCCGAAAAGGGCCGCCAGAAGGGATCCCACAATCAGATAGAGCTCGACCCACACAGAAGGCAGAGGCGTCATTCCGCTTAGTCCCTCTGTGCCGCCGAAAATCTTGGTGGCCTCGATCAGCCGAACAAGCATCAGAGGCAGGATGAGGGTTACCATGGAAAAATAAACACCCCGGAGCCTTAGTACCGGTAAAAGTAAAATTGTGCTGATTAATCCCCCAAACACGGCGGCGACTGGCAATGTGATAAAAGGAGAAATCCCGAAGTAATGATTCATCAACCCTGAACAATAAGCCCCCATTCCAAAAAAAAGTGCCTGTCCCAAGGATACCATACCGGTTTGTGCCATTATATCCCAACTGATGGCCAAAAGTCCGAAAACCGCTACGGATAGCAACACCTTTTGCCAGTAGGCACCTAAAAATAGGGGTAGTATTAGGAAAACCGCGAGGGGAATCACGCGGGGTGCTGCCAGATATAGCATTTCACGCCATGACGTAAGGGCAAACACATCATCAGTACGGGCCTTTATGCCGCGATCAAGTCTTTCCTTTCTTTTTTCCAAGCGCTTTTTTATATCCTTTCTTCCAACTCTTTTTGTTTGCCGAAGAGTCCCGAAGGTTTGACCAGCAATACTAGAAAAATGGATGCCATATTGACAATCATCGTCCAGTGCGAGCCTATGTAAGCATCGGTAAATCGTTCGGCGAATCCTATTACGAAACTTGCTAATATTACACCTCCGTTACTCCCCAGCCCGCCGATGATACTGACCGCTAACGCCTTGATTAGGACATCATAACCTTCGTCCGGAGAAATGCTTCCCAGGGGAATGATGAGGGTGGCGGCAATCGCAGCCAGCCCGGCTCCGAACGCTACCGCGAGTGTGGCGATTTTATCCGCATCTATGCCGAAGGTCAAAGCGGTTCGCTCATCCTGGGCGATGCCTCTGAAGGCAAGCCCGAGCGACGTATGGTGTGTGAAAAGCCACAGCGACACCATCAATACCGTGCCGGTTCCTACCAGCAAAATACGCTGCATATCCACGTAAGTACCGGCAATGATAAAGCTCTTATCAATGAACACCGGCAGTGTATACTCGAAACCCACAAAGCCTAAGTATCGAAAGAGTTCTAAAATGACTAATCCGATACCGAATGTGGCAATTACCTCTGACAACACCTGACCGCGTACACGAATTAATACCAAGCGGTACAAGAGCGCCCCAAGAAGGGTGCAGAACAAAATTGAAATAGTGATTGATAAAGGATAGGATAATTTAAGAAGATTAGTCATCATCCATGTGCAGTAGGCGGCAAGCACATAGAAAGCGCCGTAACCAAAGTTGGCTATCCCGCTGATTCCAAAGGTAAGGTTGAACCCGATGGCCGTCAATGCTAGAACGACGCTGTTTATTATCGCATAGATAATGGTACCTTCAAGCATGTGCAGTCTCTTGCAGGGATTCGAATTAGGATTCAGTTTACAGGAGTCAATCCTTCGGGAAGCTTGATTTTTCTATCTGCCAGTGCCGGTGGAAACACGATACTCCTTGTGCCGTCGCTATTCCATTGGAAAACCGCGCCTACGGCGCTGCTTTTGGGATCCATATCGTATATAGCCTGGTGCCCCTCATCGAACTTGATTCTTCCCATGACCCCGACCCTATCCGTCTTTTCGAGTTCTTCAACCAAGACGTCGGCGTCCAGAGTTCCCGCCCGCTCGATAGCCTCTGCGAGGATGTAAACCGATTCATAGGAAGGCGCGGGTCCATGACCCGCTTCCAAAGATTTACCCCAGCGTTTCCGGTAGGCTTTTTCAAAGGCAACCGAAAGTGGCATTTTTTCAGATGATATGGCACTGCCCATTTCATAGTTACAATTTATCGCACCGCTTATGTTCTGATCAAAGGTATTCCATGCTTTTGGGCCGGCTAAGGGGGATATAAAACCGGCGAGAAGACTGGTTACTTTCATTGAATTCCATTGTTTGACCAATATGCCGCTCTGGGGCATGTCAAAAATGGGAAGAATAACTTGAGCTTTTTTTACGCGTGCCTTTATCAGCGCGGAGGAGAAATCAGTCGAACCTGTAGGATAGCTTAGCTGTTCGACAATATCCCAGCCTGCTTTTTCAAAATATTCCTTTTTTATGCTATCTATGGTCGCCCTGGCCCAGGCAACGTCCTGATGCATAATAAATACCCTATTGAAGCCGAATTCTTTGTTGATCAGGGCCATGGTTCCGGCTAGATATTTGACAAGAAAATCGGCATTCAGGCAAACCCTGAAAATATATTTGTACTTTCGAGGCTCTTTTTTAATCTTTTCTTCCGACGCTGGAGACATCGCAATGGTGCCAAGCATGGGTATTTTATATTTGGAGATGATATCCATACTGGCCATAAGCGCCTCAGATCTGAAAGGCCCAACCAAAAGCGCGACGGGTTTTTTTTCAAGGATAATTTTTTCCAATCCTAAGAGAGCTTCAGGCACCGGCACACCCGGCGATGCGTCGCGGATATCCAATGATTTCAGCTTTAAGAGCATCTTTGTCGGACCTACTGACACACCGCCTTTGCTATTAATCTCTTCTACCGCCAATTGAGCCGACCTCATTCCTTCTCTGCCTTCAACGAATCCGAGGGAAGTGGGTACGCCGATGAGAATGGATTCCGCCGTCCATCCTGTGGAAGCAACCAGTAGAAAGACCGATAAGAGAGACCCTATTAAACCACTACAACCTATTCTACTTCGCATCTTTTAACTCTTTTGGCATTAACAGTGTCAATTTCTATCATAGGTAATCTCATTATCCGCTTGAGAAAAGAACTTTCTAATCTTTGGGATCAGTATGTCAAGAAACCAGTATGGAAGACGGGGTTTTACTGGTGCCGGAGGTCGGGATCAAACCGACACGAGCGCGAGGCCCACCGGATTTTGAATGTATTAAAACATATCTGCATTGTCAATACAAATAATATGAAGTAAAATTACTGAATATATAGAATAATAATTTCAATATTTTATTTCTTATCAAGCAACAAATATCAACAGAGTGAAACTTATGGAATCATCAATTCTCTTGCCTAAAACTAAGTTGTTTTGTATTATTACGTAATTTTTTCTTTACCCTTTAACCTTAGTAAGGCTTTCGCTTTATTAATATGGCAATAACCATGCGGATAATCTGTAGGACTGAATGTCCTGATGTCTTTTTTAATGTTATTTGAATCATTTCATATAGTGAGTGAGATACAATGAATGTCGCAACTAATTTAGAATCGTCAGCAAGGTTCTTTCCCAATAAGCCTGCTATCTGTAGTGAAAATGTTGAGCTGACATACTCACAGCTTAATGAGTATGTCAACTATGTGGCGACCGGTCTTATAAAATTAGGAATACAGCCCGGCGAACACATAGGTCTGTGCGTTCCCAATTCTCCTGAATGGATCATCTTTTATTTCGGTGTAATCAAGGTTGGTGCAACAGCCGTTACCTATCCCAACGTACTCACATCAGCGGAGCTAGCAACCCTGCTGGAGCATACGAGGCCGAGGCTTCTTCTAACAACTTCCGATAAGTTGTCTGATCTTAAACACCTTAAGGATTCCGGTGTGATCGAGGGCATCATCTGCCTGAAGGATAATGATCTCACAATTGAATCCCTCATGAAAAGCGGAAACGGCTCATTCAGAGCTGTCCAGAGGGAACGCGATGACACGGCAGTTATTCTTTACACGGGAGGTACGACCGGCAACCCGAAGGGCGTCATGCTGACTCATGAGAATATCATTCTATCGAGCAATACCATCCCACGTTATGAGCATTCTTCGCCGAATGATCATGCTCTTTGTTTTCAACCATTCAATCATATCTTCGGCCAAATGCACATCATGAACTCGGCAATTTGTAGCGCGGGCTGCCTGGAGCTGTTGCCCAGTGCAGATCTTGAACAAATTCTCAGGGTTACTGAAAGAGGGCGAGTGACCAAATTCTTTTCTGTGCCTACAGTGTATGTTAGACTTCTTGAAGTACCTGATCTGAGGAAAAAGCTTGGCAGGGTGAATTACTGCTTTTCCGCGGCAGCCAGTATGGCTAAAGAAGTTGTCGAAAGATGGAAGGAATGTACAGGTATTACAATCTCCGAATCTTACGGGATGACCGAGTTCATGCCTATCACATTTAATCATTATTATCCTGAACAGCACGTGGTTGGATCAGTAGGACAGCCTGTCTCCGGGGTGGAAATCCAGATCAGGGATATGTCCGGCAATATTCTGGATCATGGAAGTGAAGGCGAGATCTGTGTGAGAGGCAGGAGCGCTATGAAAGGGTATTTCCATAATCCTGATGCTACTAGTGCTGCATTCTGGGAAAGAGGCTGGCTGCGTACAGGTGATATCGGAATTCTTGATGATAATGATTTTGTTTACATAGTGGACAGGCTCAAGGACCTTATAATTACAGGGGGAGAGAATGTTTCTCCCAATGAAGTAGAAAGGGCCATCTTTTCGGTCCCGGAAGTTCTGGAATGCGCAGTAATAGGGGTTCCGGACATGGAATGGGGTGAACGTGTTACGGCGTTTATAAAACTGAAATATGGCAAGACACTTAACACTGGTGAGTTGAAGTCTTATCTTAAAACCAAATTGGCGCCTTTTAAGGTCCCTAAGGAATATAATGTTATTGATGAACTCCCTAAAAGTCCTCTCGGCAAGATACTGAAGCGCGAATTAAAAAAAACCTATATTGACAGCAAAACATAAACCGGGACAATCCTATAATGCCCTGTCAAGCTTTCCTCTTTGGCAGCAAACCGAAACATCCCTATACCAATTTGGAAATCTCCAAGCCTACCTTGCCGTAGAAGACTGCAGGATTCTCTGCTCCGTCATGGTATAAAAAGAGATAAGGGCCGCAACAGCGCAAAGTCCGATGATCCCGGCCATCGGCATCGCCGTTCCGGTATGTAATACACCGATCAGAGACCCGGCACCTGCCCCGATGGCAAAATTGAGCGTCCCTAGCAGGGCTGAGGCGCTGCCGGCTATCTTGTCGTAAGGCGCCATAGCCGATGCCACAGCGTTCGGAAAAACCAAGCCAATACTACTGATGCAAAAAAATATGGGAATGATCAAGCCAATCAGCCCGCCCGTGTCGGTTGAGGCAATTAAGACCAAAGCCAAACCTGATGCAGCAATAATCCAAAGCATCGTACTTAGAATAGTAATATTGCTATAACGTCTCAGCAACCAGCGATTGAGCTGCGAAGCGCAGATTAGTCCAAAGGCGTTGATACCGAAAAGCCAGCCGTAGTGGTGTGGGGCAACTCCGTAGAGTTCTATAAAAACAAAAGGCGAGCCCGAGATGTAAGCAAACATTACTGCCGATATAAAGCCCCCGGATAAGGCATATCCTATAAAGTTCTTAGTGGTCAGCAGGCGCCTATAGGCAACGATCACCTTACCTAAACCACCTGACATGCGTCGGTCAGCAGACAGAGTTTCGGGAAGGTAGAATATTACCATTAGCAAACAGATGAATCCAAAGATAGTGAGCACCCAGAAAATCGTCCGCCAATCTGAATATAGTAATAAATATCCCCCCATAAGAGGAGCGATGATCGGCGCCAATCCCGACACCAGCATAAGCATTGAATACATTCGTGCCGAATTACGGGTATCAAAGAGGTCACGTACAATCGAATTCGTAACCACCATCCCGGCACAGCAGCCGATAGCCTGAATGAAGCGAAGTACTATCAGGTTCGCGAGTGACGTGGAGACAGCACAGCCCAATGAAGCTATGATATAAAGCGCACAGCCGAACACCAAAGGTAACTTGCGTCCGAATACGTCGGCAACCGGACCATAGAATGCTTGGCCGGCCGCCAATCCAATAAGGAAGACGGAGAGGGTAAATTGTGTCACACTAGCGTCAGAACTAAACTCCAGCCCAATATCCGGAAGCCCAGGCAGGTACATATCAATGGAAAGCGGCCCAAACGCCATGAGAGATCCTAGAATGAAGGCAATTTTGACGGAAGAAACCTGTTGTGATTTTTCAATCCTGTTGCTTGACATACCTCAATACCATCCAATCAAAGAGACAACACATTTGAAAAAATATCGTGACCCTATGCCATATGGTCAGAAAAATCAAGAGCAAATAATTTTTCCAAAATGACTTTACATCCTTGTTGTTTTATTGACTTAAACTAAGTATATATCATTTATTATAAATAGACATAAAAATAAAACCATATCACCCAAAATCAAACAAGATAACATAGGTATCTCAATCAGTTAGCCCTTTTATGGGTACAGACTTATTTAAAGCTTCGCTGAAGGATTTTAATCTAGGAGATAGGGTTAGAGAGCTGTTAAAATTTTGAGTATATATTAGAAATATTATTATCGGTTTTTTAATAGGTGGTGATAAAGGGCTTGCAAAAAGGCCTTACATATAATAGTCTGGCATGCACATTAGATATTATGTAATGGATTGATATTTATGTTAAGATAACGTGATAATTAAACAATATGAGAATGAAGACTTGATCCCTATTTTCTTTCTAGTTACAGGAGGATTGAACGATGAACCATACAGATAACGGAAATAATTCTTATATCAAAAGTGGGTTAATCCAACGCGTTTTGCGGCCATTATTGCTGATGTCTTTTTGCGGAACGGTTTTTTTCATGGCATGGGGAAGCAATATAGTGGCGAACGCGCAATCGGAAGACACGGCCTGCTCGCGCCAGAATCTTAAAGCTCTCGTCGACAAATATTTCGTAGCCCTTGAAGCACACGATCCGTCCGGACTGCCTCTTGCTTCGGATGTTAAGTATACTGAAAATGGCGTCGACCTAGCCGTCGGGAAGGGTTTCTGGCAAACCGCCGGGAAGACGTTGCTTAGGCGCGACCTGATTGATACCCAGACATGCGGGACGCACAGCAATGTGGTGATTGAAGAGAAATTCGATCCCGCAACCGTCGGGCAACCTATGAGTCTGCCGGGCGTAAAGACAAAGCCGATGCCGGAAGAAGGGACGCCCCGGCCGATTCTGTTCGGTGTCCGTCTCAAGGTTGAAAACGAAAAGATTTCCGAAATCGAAACGATCATCGCCCGCGAAAGCGAATTTGCTTTTAATGCGGAGGGGCAACTGGCGACAAAGGAGCAGGATTGGGAAAGCATTCTTCCAATCGAAGAGCGGAGCTCGCGCCTGGCAATGATTGCCGCGGCAAATGACTATTTTGATATGTTCGCCGCGGAGCCGAGCGTCCACGCTCCGTTCGCCGGTATCTGTGACAGATGGGAAAACGGATTGCAGACGACCCTCAGCGGGATGGTCACGCTTGAAGGAGAAGACGGCGAGGCAGCGGAAATGCAAGCCCACGATTGCTCGCCCAAAGGCCTTGTCATTACAAACCATGGTCCACGGCGATTCCTGGTTGATGTAGAAGCAGGCATTGTAGTCGCATTCGTTCATTTCGCCAGTGGTCTTCCCGATTTCCATGTGTTCAAGATGAGAAAAGGAAAGGTTGAACTGATCAATGCGGTTGTAGGCGCCGGATCCCCGTCAATGGGCTGGCCTACCGAAGAACAGATATGTGTAGATAGGTAACCGGTTTTAAGCCCTATTTATTCTCGTCTTGCCGTCTTGTCGAGCCGTAGCTCTTGGGGAAAGCTGATAACTCCTAAGGGAGTGCAGATGATCAGATTGAAAACTTACTAAGGATGCTTTTACCGATTGTGGTATTGGGATAAAATTGATATTTTTTTAAGGAAAGGAGACGGGAAAATGAATATACCAATGCATCGATTCAAATACACGAAACTCACCAAAGAACAGATAGACAAAAAGCTTATCCCAACTGCAGCCGGCCCTGAATGTGCATCCGAATTTTCGGATATCCTTTCCGGCAAGTCATTCAAAATCGTGACCAAAGATGGGCCTGTTTTGGACTATACCTTTAAAAATAAGAACAACTTGACTCTCTCCGAAAACGGTGGATCAAAGGTTAAAACAGGTTATGGAGCACTCACACTGAAGCAGATGGTTTTCTTTTCCCACATGATACCCAAATCCGAAACCCCGAGGGGCTATAACGTCTTTGTCGATCTCGATACAAATCTTGTCACTGTCTTTGAAGTATGGTTATCCAGCGGAAGAAAATATCCGACTCTGGGAGGTAAAGAAATAGTAGTAGACGACAGGGAAGTACAGCGCCAGATATATTTCGGCTATATCGAAGTTAAGGGTCAGGAACCGCCCGAAAAACTCCATCACTTGACAAACAGGATTGAAGGAAAAGGCATGTACTGGAAACAGGATACAGGCATCGAGACCCTGGAATTCTATGCATCGGTCGTCTCCTCTAACTTTGTCGAACTGACCCGGCACGCGGACGACCTCAGCTACTGCAGCCCCTCGGACTATGTACTTATAAACGATAACATGTTTATCTATGACAGGACTGAATGCGAATTTTCCGGCATCTTTACACTGTTTGTCGCGGATCTGTTCACCGAAACCCAGGCGGGTGTGCGTCTCGGTTTCAATGAAAAGGATGAACTGGAATACTACATGTTCCGGGGAACCGGCAAGGTTGTCGGCCAGTTGGCCTATCTGGAGCCCTTTGACGATCATGGCGACGAACCTATGGTTGTCCAGGCGGAATCTGATCCGCAATCTCTTGGGAAAGGTCAAAGATTGGTCTACCGTCCTGTAAGAGATTTTCAGTATATGACCGACGAAGAGGTCCATCAGGCAGCCTTGAAGAAAACCACGGCGTTTGGAGGCGGGATGGATGCAGTTCAGTCCATGGCCGGACACAATATGCCCTTCACCGATATGCTGGTCGGCAAGGAATTCACCCTTCGCTACGATAGCGGCGGTCCGGTACGGCATTATAGAATCACCGAAAAATACAAACTTAAATATAAGGAAGACGGTGAAACCAAATGGCATGAGGAAGACTACCGGGCCTATGAAGCGGACGAAAAGCTGATATGGTTCAGCCACATACTGACCGACAGCAAGCCCCGCGCGAGCGTGCAGGTCGCCCTGGATCTCATAAACGGCCTTACCACTTGCATACACTCCCAGATGGGAACTAAATATTTTGGAAACGAGACATCCTACTATGCCATATTCGGTGTGGCTGAAATGGAAGGGCTGGAAGCACCGCAATATGTACGCCATGAATTCACCGATGAACTGTTAGGCCACGCCTTTTCATGGTCATATACCGACCAGATGACCTCCATGCATCTTTACACCACGCCCCATTCCCATTCATGGACCATATTCACGGAAAACCAGACCATGGGAGCCCAGTGGTGCGCGCCATGCATTTATGTCAAGGTCCGCGACGGTATCTATATCCTCTCCGTAAATGAGGAGGCCTGCAATGGCCACGAGATGTGCGTCATGATCAACACTAAAATAATCCATGACTGCGGTTTTGGATTTTCCGGGGGAGAGGGAGGCATTAATCTCAGTCTGACAGGGGCAATAGGCCGACATATCGGACAGTTTGATGTAAAAGAATATTTCGGTTCGAAGGTGAAAAGGAAAGGAGCGTAATATGGACATCCTGAAATCCACATCAAAGCCATGTGACATCCTGGAGCATCCGAACACGGGGCGAAGGTCATTTATGTGGAAGATAGGCGCTGCCATGTCCGCTGTACTGGCTTCCGCTGTCCCGGGTATGTCAAGACCCAGGATCGATCGGGATAAGGGTTTGACGGCCCAGGTTGATCAGTTGTTTAATAAGCTGGGGATCCTCGAAGATGAGAACGCGATCCGCAGGCTGCATCAGACCTATGAGAACCTGCTCAATAACGGCAGGTACAAAGAAGTCATGAACCTGTTCACTGACGATGGAGAGGTGGTATTCAACGGCGGGGTTTTCAAGGGCAAAAAAAGGGGTGTTCGTCGCCTGTATTGCGATCAATTCAGCTCCCGTTTAACTGGAAGGAAGATCGAACCTGCGCCCGGCTTTCGGCCGGGTATTGAACAACAGCAGGATATGGTTGAGGTGACGGCTGATCGTAAATCCGCCAGGGCTCGATTCACCTATTCCATTCAGGTGGGGGCCCCCATAATTTCGGATTCAATATTGGTGAAAATGGCGCGCCTGCAGGGCCAGGGAATCATGAAATGGTGGGAAGGCGGAACATATGAAGTGTCCTATGTGAGGGATATAAAGGACAGCACCTGGAAAATAAAAAGACTTGAATATCGGGTCCAGTCGAAAGCTGATTTTAGACCCGGAAGGTCCTATGCCAGACCGATTTTCATCCCTCCCTTCTCAAAGGCATATCCTGAGGACCAGGGTGGACCGGACAAGCTCATCCATCCGGCACAGGGGCTTCGGAAGGCATAATCACGTAATTTTTCAACCGTGGATTTTCATTGATCCATGTGAATCCGCGGTTGAATGCCTATACCGGGGTAGAACAGACTTTATTTGACTTATAAAACTAATTTCTCTATACTCCCGCTACTAGAAAGCAAGTCCTTATCATTTCTTATTAAATTTTTTCCAGGAGGTGAGTCAATGAATACACCGATGCATCGATTCAAATACACAAAACTCACAAAAGAACAGGTCGGGCAAAAACTCAGAGCCACTGAAGCCGGTCCGAGATGCGTATCCGAATTCTCGGATGTTCTCGTTGGCAAGTCACTCAAAATCGTGACCAATGAAGGGCCTGTTTTGAACTACACCTTTAAAGACAAAAACAAGCTGACCATTTCCGAAAACGGAGGAGCAAATGTTTCAGCAGGTTACGGCGCACTCACCCTGAAACAGATGGTCTTCTTCTCTCACATGATTCCCAAGACCCAGAAGGGCTATAACGTCTTTGTCGATCTCGATACAAATCTTGTCACGGTATTTGAAGTATGGCTCTCCAGCGGCATAAAAGAAAGGACTATGTCCGGCGGAGAAATGGCCATAGATGACAGGGAAGTACAGCGCCAGATATATTTCGGCTATGTTGAGGTTGAAGGTCAGGAACCGCCCGAAAAACTCCATACCCTGACAAACAGGATTGAAGGCAAGGGTATGTACTGGAAACAGGATACAGGCATCGAAACTCTGGAATTCTACGCCTCTATTATTTCCACGAATTTTGTGGAACTGACCCGGCACGCGGACGACCTGAGCTACTGCGGTCCTTCTGATTATATCCTGGTCAACGACAACATGTTTATCTATGACAGGACCGAATGCGAATTTTCCGGTATCATGACCATGTATGCCGTGGACCTTTTCACGGAAACCCAGGTGGGCATGCGGCTCGGTCTCAATGAAAAGGACGAACTGGAATACTACATGTTCCGGGGAACGGGTAAATTGGTCGGTCATCTGGCCGCACTGGCGCCTTTCGACGAGCACGGCGAGACGATTAATCTCGGAATGGGCCCCCCATCCCAGCAGGCTCCGAAGGGCCAAAGAACTGCATACCGTCCGGCGAGGTCTTTTGTCAATATGACCGAAGAAGAAGTGCTTAAGGCTGCCGAAAAAAGCACCAACACTTTTGCAGGCGATCCCCAATCTCCCCAGGAGCAGGCAGGTATGATGTCGGGCAACACCCTGCCGTTGAGCGATCTGCTTGTCGGCAAAGAGTTCACTCTCCGCTATGACGACGGCCCGGTCTATAATTACAAGGTTATCGACCTGTATAATCTCCAGTGGCGTAAAGAGGGCGAAACGCAATGGCGCAAGGAGACCTACCGGGCTTTTGAAGCCGATGAAAAAATGGTGTTTTTCGCCCACATGCACAGCGGGAGCAGGCCCCGAGCCAGTGTGAAAATCGCCCTGGATCTGATCAACGGGCTTACCACCTGCATATACTCCAAGATGGGAACGAAGTACTACGGGAATGAGGTTTCCTATAAAGCCATCTTCGGCGTCGTCGAGATGGAAGGACTGGAAGCGCCGCAGTATGTGCGCCACGAATTTACGGATGAACTGGCCGGCCGCGGGTACACAAGGTCCTATTCCGACAATATGACTTCCATGCACCTTTACACCACGCCGCATTCTTCCGCGTGGACGATATACACGGGGAACCAGACCCTGGGCATGCAATGGTGCGCCCCTGCCATTTATGTAAAACTCCGGGACGGCGTTTACATTTTTGATTTAGTGGAAGAAGCCTGCAACGGCGCGGAGACCTGTATCATAGAAAATGACAAAACGCTGCGTGCGTGCGGTTTCGGCTTTTCCGGCGGCGAAAGGGGAGTGACCCTCGGTGTCATCGGAGCCATTGCACGCCATATCGGAACCTATGACGTGAAAAAATTCTTAGGACCGAAGGCGAAAGTGAAAGGAGCATAAGATGGCCATTTTAAAACTGAACACAGGATCCAACCGCAGTCCGAAGCGACCGGGCAACGACCCGGGGCGTCGATCCTTTCTCTGGAAAGCGGGCGCCGCAGTGTCTGCCGTATTAGCATCCTCGGTGGCGGCGGTTTCCAATCCCCGGGTCGATCAGGATGCAGGTTTGAAGGATCAGGTCAATCAGCTTTCCAATCAGCTGGGAATCCATGAAGACACGAACGCGATCCGCGCATTGCACCAAACTTATGAATCCTATCTCGATCTGGGAATGTACGAGGAGGTCGTCAACCTATTCACCAATGATGGAGAGGTGTTTTACAACGGCGGTTGTTTCACCGGCAAAGAGCGGGGCGTCCACCGTCTGTATTGTGATCACTTCCATGCCGGTTTCACCGGAAAGAAGATCGAGCCGGCGCCTGGCTTCGAGTTAAATCCTGCCCAGTTGCAGGATATGGTGGAAGTGGCGCCGGACCGCAAGTCGGCCCAGGCTCGATTCGCTTATTCCATGCAGGTGGGGGCTCCCATAATCTCGGATTCGCAGTTGGTGGAAATGGCGCGCCTGCAAGGGCAGGGGATCATAAAATGGTGGGAAGGCGGGATTTATGAAGTCCTCTATGTGAAGCAAGGCGACAGTTGGAAAATTAAGCGGCTTGAGTATCGGGTAATGGCGAAGGCTAAGTACGCTCCCGGACGGTCCTATGCCAAGCCGATCCATGTTCCGGCTTTCTCTAAAACATATCCGGCAGATCCGACCGGGCCGGACAAACTCATCATATCGACACCGAAGCCCTCGTCTGATACGGATGTGGTTTCTTTATGAACTTACTAATGCCAAACAAGGGCAAAGGTTAAGGATAAGGAAACCGTTGGAGGATTTAGGTCAAAAGTCATCTTGGAGATTCATTTTTTTCATGTTGAGGAAAAATAGATCTGTTCGATAGGGAGGTGATTAAATGTCAACAGCATTGGTGATCGCAATTGCATATTTCCTTATACTGAGTTTCGGCGTCAGTTTTTTTCTAAGAAAAAAAGTAAAGTCAGGCAGTGACCTAGTAACGGGCAGCAGTACACTGGCCTGGCCCTTGGTCACAGCGGGTTTTGTGCTTGCCCCTTTAGGAGCCGGACATACTTTTAACTTATGGCAATATCAGGCAGACATGGGAGCCTCCGTTCTATGGTGGGGCATGATAGCCGGAGGTATTTTTGTGCCCCTCTTTTTGCTCTGGTTTGGTCCCTGGTTCCGCAGGCTAAATGTCCAAACCTTTCCGGAAGGGATGGGCAAGATATTCGGCAAGAATATCGGATGGCTGATAGCTGCCGTTTTTCCCGCTCAATTACTCGGTATCTGCATCGCCGAAGTATTTACAACCGCAACAGCTATTAATGCCCTGAGTGGTGACACTTTAAAAATGAATCCTGACTGCATTTATTTAGCAGTTGGTTTCACAATTCTCTATATTGTTGTTGCCGGTGTGATGCAGGCGGCCTGGATGAACTTAATTAACGCTGTTATGCTGATTGTGGGTTCTTTCGTGGCTGTTTTCGCCACCGGTCACTGGCTGGAAGGAAGGGGCGGATGGGAATCCGTGGCTAATTTTTACATAGCAGATGGAAAGCCATTGCATACCAGCATCTTAAATTTCTCACCTGATGTAGTGTTTATTATTATTTTTCCATGTCTGATCCTTCTGGTATTCATGTGCAGCGCTTCCCAGGCGCAGTATCAGCCTATGCTACTGGCCAAGTCTGAGTCGGATATCCGGCGCGGCGTGTTCTTCGCCTCCTTTGTCAACAGCATAGTTACATACCCCTGGGTTATCCTGGGTCTGGTTGCGATGGCTACCGTTGTTGGCGCCGGCGCCGACGCCATCGCCGTCGCGAAGTGCGTACCAACACTGGCAATAGAGGCATTCCCTCCCTGGATGGTAGGTGTTTTAATGATAGCCCTCTTGGCAGCGACGCTTTCCACTAGTGCCCAACTGATTCTGGCTTCGTCCCATATGATTGTCCATGACATCTTCAAGAAGGCCGTCAATCCCAGGATGAGCGATAAAACTTTCCTGATACTCACCAGAATTATGATTTTTGTTTGCGCCTTATTGGTGATTGTTCCTACTCTAAAATTGAATAGGCCGGTAATTGAAATTTTCTTTTGGACCTTTTCCTTTGCGATACCCGTATTTGGCGTCTATTTAATCGGAATGCTGTGGAAGGTCAACAGGGTTGCCGCGTGGATCACTATGTTGGCAGGTTACGCGGCGGACTTCCTGTGGACTTTTGCCCCCAATTTGATCTGGTTGCCTGAACGTATAAAATCAAACGTATACGCAACAATTTTTGCCACGGTTCTGTTCGGTGTTGTTTTGAACCTCGTTTTGCACGGAGAGCCTGGTTATTTGCGCCAGCTGAAAGCGGCTGAACAAAAAGAGAGTGTAAACGCGTAACGCGAAAAAAAATAATTTTGAAAGGGGAGATAAAAAATGGCATGGCCTTGGAAAATTCTAATAATTCAGTTTTGTGTGACTATGGGATTTGCTTTATTTTTCTATATAATCTGGAGACTGACCCATCCCGGACAAAAATGGTAGAACCACGAACAGGCGAATAAAGGAGGAAAATTATGCCGATATTAGATATTGCGATTGCTTCTTATCTGTGCGGAATTATGGTGGTTCTGGGCCTTATCATCGTGATAGGCGTAATTCGGCAACAGGGAGATAAAAATAAAGAGTAAAGTGAGAAAAATTCTGCCGTGAATATTGCACAATGATTTGCTTAAATCTGCATACTCTAGGGAGGAATCAAAATGAGGATAAAAAGCTTTGTCACAGGAGTCACGGTGATCGCATCCATTGCCATATTGGGAATTTCGGCTCCAGTATTCGCGGCTCAGGATTTCCAATGTGACCGGGAGTGCCTGGTAAATGTTATGAGACAGTATCTGGCGGCTTTGGTTGAGAACGATCCAACAGCCGTGCCGTTTGCCGAAGAAGTAAAATTCGTGGAAAATACCGCGAACATCCCCGTGGGAAAAGGTTTATGGGTCACTGCGTCGGGCGGTCCTACGGAGTTCCAAATGTATGCAGCCGACCCTGTAGTGCAACAGGTCGCCTGTCTGGTGATGATGAAAGAGGTCGACGACGATGTCCTTCTTGGCGCGCGTCTCAAATTGGAGGATCTCAAGATACGGGAGGCCGAGCATCATGTGATTCGCGATCTCGACTCGAGCCTTTTTGGGAAGATGGGGTTAAACAACCTTAAGAAACCGCGTCCGGGGCTGCTTGAAGATGTGCCTCCGGCCGAGCGGATGTCTCGGTGGCAGTTGTTGAAGATCGGACGGTCCTATTATGACGCACTCACCAAAGAGGACGGCACGCTCGCACCATTTGCCGAAGAGTGTGAACGCCACGAAAACGGCATGACAACGGCCGGAGGCCCGCCTCCGAAACTCCCCGGCGCGGATGCCAAAATCGATCCTGAGATGAAAGAAATCCTGGAAGCCATGGCGGCCTCGGAGCCGGTGGCAAACACCTGTGAAGCGCAGATCAGCACCGGCGCTTTTGCCTATATTTCAGAGATCTTAGATCGACGCGTCCTTATTGCCGATCAGCAGAAGGGACTGGCCGTAGGATTTTCCATGTTTTATCACGACAGCACACTCAAGGAGTATCCTTATAAGAAGCCCTCGGGAGAAATGGAGATGCGGCCTTCGTGGCAGGGTACGTTTAACCTTCCTGCGATGCATATCTTCAAGATTAGAAAGGGCAAGATTTATGAAATCGAAGCAACCGGTTTTACGTTGCCTTATGGAACCAAATCCGGCTGGGAATAGTATTAGCAATGTGTGGAGGATCATTTTTAGAGATTTGAACAGGTTCGCCATGGCCCTTTTGCTTACTATATAATTTATTTCATTTCGGAGGATTAGTGTATGGAAATTAGAATCAATACCTTTGGACCCAACTCCTTATCCACAAGGACGTTTTTCAGCGATGAAAAGGGTTTTGAGGTTGCCTCTGTAATTGTAATGGGGAAAACCGATGCCGTTTTGCTTGACGCCCAGTGGACGCTATCGAATGCCCATCGAGTCATCGCGGAAATAGCGGAAACCGGCAAACAATTAAAAACGATTTATTTGACTCATGCTCACCCGGATCATTATTTCGGCGCAGGGATCATTGCGGAGGCTTTTCCGTCTGCCGAGTGTGTTGCGCTGCCTTCTGTAGCCGACATGATAAATCGTCAATTCTTTGGAAAACTGGATCATTGGGAAAAGGTTATCGGACCTACCAACGTCTGTCGAAAAACCGTCGATATTAAATCTCTAAGTGAGAATTACTTTGAGTTGGAAGGAGAGCGGCTTGAGATTATTCCGGATGTCATGGGTGATATGAAATACAATTCAGTGGTCTGGATACCTTCCATAAGGACTATCTATGGCAGCGATGTCCTGTTTAACCAAGCGCACCCCTTTACATGTGAGGTTACGGCGGAAGAGCGTCTGCAATGGATACGGGATATTGAGCGTCTGGAAAAGATGGACGCGGAGGTTATCATTCCGGGCCATCAGAAACCAGGAATGCCTTTCGATACTTCTTCGTACACCTTTACTAAAGATTATCTGGTCGCTACCGAAGAGGCAATAGCTACAACCAAAGATGAAGGCAATTTCTATTACGCAATGGTCCAGCGTTTCCCGGAAGCCAATCTCTTTATCAGTAATGAAATGAACGCTGGAGTTTTCAAAGGCGGCAAAGATTGGAATTGGAGAGACGACTAGTAAAAAATACTAAAGAATGAGCTTTTCTTTAATTTTCGGTGGCTGTAAGAGGATAGCCCAACTCCATCCAACGAGGCGTACCTCTGGTTAAAACCTTTATCTAATCACGGTTATAACCCTGATCCCATAACTCCAAGGCCAGACGGGCGCTGCTTTTATCTTTCGGTCAATAATAATAAATAATAATCCATAAATCCACCTCTTCAACAATGCATTGAAGGAAGACAGGAGAACCAAAATCATGAAAACACTATTTATCACATTACGGGGCTGGAACTTGTGTCCTTTCGTGACATGGTGGAGATGACGGCGAAGATCAGCGGCCGCTCAGTAGAATATGTGGACGTCAGTGAGGAAGAAAGATATAGGTATTTTGATTCCATCGGCGTACCCAGAGATTATATCGAGGGGATGAATATCGAGAAGGCAGAGCCACTCTTATCCGGAATCGATATTTATTGGACATCATATCCACCCGGGTCATTATATGGCAAACTATAAAGACGGCTTATCGATGAAAAAAAACAAACTCCATTATTAAAGTCACCGGAAAGGAAATATCATGGATGCTAGTTCCCTTTTTGCTAAAAATCTAAAAAATACTGAGTTCGATAACCTGCCTCAAAAAGTGGTTGATGAAACAGAAAAGCAGATTCTTGATTTATTGGGAGTAGCCATTGGAGGTTATTCTCAGCGCGGCGCTAAAGAGTTGCGTGAGCTCATTCTGGACTGGGGCGGGAAAAAAGAAAGTACCATAATCGGAACATCGGTAAAGGTCCCTGCGCCTAATGCGGCTCACGCGAATGCGACAATGGCACATTGTCTGGATTATGATGATGTCCATGAAAAGGCAGTAATGCATTCAGGCGTTGTGATAATTCCCACATGCCTGGCTATGGCTGAATTTAAGGGCGGTTTTTCAGGCAAAGACCTGATCACTGCAGTTGCACTTGGAGTTGATATGATGTGCAGGCTGGCGTTAGCTACAACTCCCGGTAAGAGTCCGATAGAATTGGGCTGGCACCTTACAACATTGTTCGGCTTTTTGGGTGTCGCGGGAACTGCCGCAAGGATTCTTGGATTGGATGAAGAAGGTATTGTAAACGCAATAGGTATTGCTTATCATCAGAGCTGCGGGAATAGTCAGACTGTGAAAGATGGGGCATTAACCAAAAGGCTGGGCCCGGGATTTGCTGTTAAAGGCGGAATTACAGCCGCTTTACTGGCTGAAAAGGGCGTAACCGGAGCTCATAATTCCCTGGAAGGGGATTATGGCCTTTATAATCTTTATATACGCGGTGATTATGGCCCGGATATTTTAAGAGAGGATCTCGGCAAACGATTCGAAGGTATGAATGTTGTCATAAAACCATATCCCTGCTGCAGGGGCATTCATCCCGCCATAGATGCTGCCCTGGCATTAAAGAATGAGAACAAAATTAAAAAAGAAGATATAAAGGAAATTATAATATACGTTACAGAAGCGCATTATTCCCTATTGTGCTCGCCTGAGAATGTGAAATGCAATCCGCGGAATCCTGTTGACGCGCAATTCAGTATTCCATGGGGAGTTGCTACAGCAATCGCGAATAGTCAGGTAACACTTGACGATTATACAGAAACTGCCATTAAAAGCGATGTTATAAAAGGGATCACTAAGAAGATGCGTATTGAAAAAGATAATGGCCTTAGAAGGCCTGATAAGATGGAGCCGACAAGAGTTGAAATAAAGACATCAGAAGGTAATGAGTATTCAAGAGTAGTGGAACATCCCCTTGGCAGTCTTGAAAGGCCGATGACTTTCGAAGACTGTTCCAGAAAATTCAGGGATTGCGCAAAGCAAATAGGCAATGAAAAGATGGACAAAGTAATTGAAATGGTCGGACAGCTTGATAAATTGTCAGATATCGGAGGACTTTTTCCATTATTGAGTTTTGATTGATTTATGGATCATCTACAAATTAGTTCACCCTCCGCAGTGCTACGGAGGACGGGTTGATCAATGATCAGGATTGTGAGAAGAATCATAAATGAATTATGGTTATAGCTTTCCGGTAAGAAGGAACGATAATGAATTTCGATCAAATTTGCGCAAAAGCTGAATCCGAAAGCGGTTATTTGAAAGATGGTGATTGTGTAAAAGTCTTTATTGCATCTCAGGCTGATAGTCCGGCTGGCCAGGAAACCGCACATATCTTTCAAGACAGTGTTAAGGAAAAGGATTTAGATGTAAAAGTCATTACCGCAGGGTCTTTCGGTTATTATGATATTGAGCCCATAGTATTAATTAAGAAATCCGGCAATCCATATATATTATATAAGAATGCTGATCCGGAGATAGTTCCGGAGTTGATTGATGATTACCTCGTTAAGAATAATCCACGTCCGGATTTAGCTTTTTGCAGTATTGGGCCGCACAAGATCAAGAGTATTCCATCTTCGTATGACCTGCCTTTATTCAATCTACAAAATCGCATAGTACTTCGCAACTGCGGGTATTTAGATCCCGAGAATATCAATCATTACATATTACGCGGAGGTTATACGGGACTTTCTAAAGTGCTGAAAATGAATCAGTCAGATGCGATCGAAGAAATAAAAAGGTCCGGTTTGAGAGGAAGAGGAGGAGCCGGGTATCCGACTGCTGATAAATGGCAGGCATGCTTTGAGATCGAAGATAAAGAAAAATATGTAATCTGTAATGCAGCTGATTCAAATCCCGGAGCATTCACAGCAAGATTGCTTCTGACGAGCGATCCGTATTCTGTTTTGGAAGGTATGTTAATATGCGCTTATACCATAGGCTGTTCCAAATGCATCCTTTTCATTGATTCTGAATATGAACATGCGATAAAAATCATCAATACAGCGTTCGTTCGAATGAAAGAGTACGGCTTGCTGGGAACCAATATTCTGGATTCAGATTTTAGTTGTGAAATAGAAATCAGAGAATCACATATTTCCCTTGTATTAGGCGAAGAAACAGCATTACTGCGTTCTCTGGAAGATAAACAGGCAATGCCATATCTGCGACCTCCCTATCCTGAAACAAGAGGCTTATTTGGGAAACCGACAATAATCAATAATATTGAGACTCTTGCCAATATAACAGCTATATTTCAATATGGTCCTGAAAAAATATCCGGTATTGGAACTGAAAACAGCAAAGGCACGAAAATCATTTCATTATCAGGCAGTGGATCAAAAAAATATACTATCGAAATTCCTTTCGGCACCAGCCTTCGTACTATTGTTGAACGACTGGCAACCATTGCTGATGCCGGTAATATTAAAGCCGTTCAATTCGGAGGTCCAACAGGTTCGTATTTTCTCGCTTATGATCTGGATATTGCTCTTGATTATGAAGCAATCAAAGAAAGATCCGTTATAGGATCAGGTACTCTTGAACTGATAAATGATACAGCGTGTGCTGTGGAAATGGCAATGAAGAAAATATCATATCTGCATGACCAGTCATGCGGGAAATGCGTATTCTGCAGAGAAGGGACTTTCCAGATGTCGGATATTTTGGAAGATATCTGCAAAGGAAACGGAAAACCTCAGGACATTGACATATTGAATGAGATAGGGGAGCAAATGAAAAGCGGTTGTATATGCGATTTGGGACGTACAGCCCCAAATCCGGTACTCAGCAGTATAGAATTATTTCGCAATGAGTATGAAGTTCATATCAAAGAAAAGAGATGTCCCGTAAAAAGGGGGACAAAGAAGGCATAGGGAGTATTTTTTTGGGTACAGTTAGACTTAATATAGACGATCAGGATATTGAAATTGAGGAAGGCAAAAGTGTTCTGGAAGCAGCTCTCGATTCCGGCATATATATCCCGCATTTATGTTATCACGCGGATCTTTCACCAATAGGCGCATGCAGGTTGTGTGTGGTTGAGATCGAAGGCATAGAAGGACTTCAGACTTCATGTACTACGCCTGCTGTTGAAGGCATGATAGTGAAAACAAAAACAGAGAGAATAGATAAGTCACGAAAGCTCGCAATGGAGCTTTTGCTTGCCGGTCATCCGCCGGATTGCGAAACATGTGTTAAGTATCTTAATTGTGAACTTCAGTCCTTGAAGCAATATATTGTCGGCGATCATTTAAGAGTCAGAACACGATCAAAACTATTCCCTGTAAATATGGATAATCCAATTTTTTTACATGATCCGAATAAATGTATTTTATGCGGCCGGTGTGTACGGGCATGCCATGAACTTCGGGGGGTTGGAGTTCTGTTTTATAGAAAGAGAGAAAAGGAAACATACATAGGTACAGCTTCTGATCTTCCTCTTTTTGATTCAGGATGCAGATTCTGCGGGGCTTGCGCTGAGGTCTGCCCAACGGGCGCAATAATGGACAAGGAAGAGTTTGCAAAAGGAAAAAGCCGAAAGGAAGCTATTGTTCCATGCAGATATACATGTCCTGCGGAGATCGATGTTCCGAGATATCTTCGTTTTATAAAAGAAAAGGATTATTCAGCAGCAACTGCAGTAATACGTGAAAAAGTGCCATTCCCCAAGATACTCGGGTATGTATGCGATCACCCTTGCGAGAGTGTGTGCAGAAGGGGAGAAATAAATCAGCCTATTTCAATAAGGAATCTTAAACGCTATGCAGCTGAACATGATACAGAAAGACTATGGGAAAAGAATTTACAGGACAAAGAATCTACCGATAGAAAGGTTGCGATTATTGGTTCAGGGCCTGGGGGTCTTTCGACAGCATATTATTTGTCAAATCAGGGTCATGCTGTGACCGTATTTGAAGCAATGCCTTTATCAGGCGGAATGATGCGTTACGGTATTCCGGAATACCGGCTTCCCAGAGTGGTCCTCGATGAGGAGATAGCGCATGTTGAGAACAGGGGTGTTGAAATTAAGACGGACACACGAATAGAATCAACGGATGAACTTTTTGAAGATGGATATGATGCTGTTCTTGTTGGCATAGGAGCTCAAAAAGGACAAAAGCTTTCAATCCCGGGTGCTGATAGCGAAGGTGTATTGATAGGTCTTGATTTTTTAAGAGATGTAAATGCAGGCAAAAAAGTCAATATTGGGAAGAAAGTTATGGTACTTGGCGGAGGCAATGTGGCATTCGACTGTGCTCGCGTAGCACGGCGGATCGGCGCTGAAGATGTTTTAATTGCCTGCCTCGAACGCAGAGAAGATATACCTGCAGCATGCGATGAAATTGAACTGGGCGAAGAAGAAGGTATTTCCGTAAATCCTTCAAAGACATCTACACGCATTCTAAGTGAGAACGGTCAGATTAAAGGTGTGGAATTCCTTGATATTGAATCCTTCAGTTTTGATGAAGATATGAATCCGGAAATTGAGGTCATTGAAGATTCTCATCATATTATGGAAGCTGATACGGTTATTTTTGCGGTTGGCCAGTATCCTGACATACCTGAAAGATTTGGTCTTGATAAAACAGAAAGGAATTTTATAGAACTTGATTCATATACCTTTGAGACAAGCAGAGAGGGAGTGTTTGCAGCCGGCGATGCGGTTACTGGCACTTCATCGGTAATTCAGGCCATAGCTTCAGGAAAAAAGGCTGCTGTCGTAATTGACAGATTCCTTGGAGGCGATGGTCGAATCGACGAAAAATTTGCACCGGTTTGCGAACCGCAAAAAGTTTTTGGTCCTGCAGAAGGTTTTGCAGCTATGACCCGTAACGAAGAAACATGCGTGCTCCCTGAAAAGCGGTTGCTGAGTTTCTGCAAAGTGGTAAATGACATGGATGAGGAAACTGCAGAATATGAGTCAAACCGCTGTCTGCAGTGTGATACGAGGCTGAATATTACGCCTGTAAAGTTCTGGAGCAATTACTAGCATTAGTGATCTTGATTGATGTGTTTTAGAAATATTTGCATAATTACCTGTAAACTGATTTAATCTCAATTAATTTGGGTTCATCCGGTTAATGAGTACGCTAGTTTATGATATCTAAATATTTTGCGCTATATGGGCCATGAGGTTCTCTTTTAAGCGGCGAACTGGTTTATGTGCACTGACCCTGCACAAAACAAGACGAGGCGGGCGGGTAGCCTTTTCCAAACTTGGCCGGATTCGAGAATCTTCTAATAGCTCATAAGTATTCCGCCCGCGTGGGTGGCACCTTACGTAATTAGCATGCTGTTAATGTTTTCGCCCCTTAAAAGAGAGCCCCATGGCCCATTAACCAATTATAATAGGATTTAATCTTTTATTTCTTTACGTACTCATTAACTGGATGAAACTTAATTGGCAGGTGTAATTAACCATATTTATACAAGATAAATATAGATAGGGACAATGTTTTCATTTAAGGAGAAAAGTAATGGGTAGACTGGATAATAAAATTGCAGTTGTAACCGGGGCAACATCAGGGATCGGTGAAGCTGTAGCTATAATGTATGCAAAGGAAGGTGCTAAAGTAGTTGCAGTTGGAAGAAATGAGTCTAAAGGCGCTGAAGTTGTGAAAAAAATTACCGGAAACGGCGGGGAAACAATATTTTTAAAATGCGATTTAAGAAACATAAGTGAAATTCGAAACATAAAAGAAGAGACTGTTAAGAAATTCGGACGCATTGATATATTATTTAATGCTGCGGGTGTACTGGTACATAAACCCTTTCTGGAACAAAACATGGATGATCTAAATCTGATATTTGAAACCAATTTTCGAGCCTATGTTTTAACTATGCAGACAATCATTCCTGTAATGGTTGAACAGGGTAAAGGAACAATAGTCAATGTTGCATCGATTTCATCTGTATGGCCGGAATTAAATTCCTATTTTTATGGAGCAATGAAAGCTGGAATTACGAATTTATCAAGGAACGTTGCAAAGGAATTTTCAAGAAAAGGCATTCGCGTTAATTGCATATTACCGGGCCCGATCAACACTAATATGACGCCTGATTTTATAAAGAACAGCAAAGAAGCACAACAGGCATTGATAGATGAAGTAGGAATGCTGGGCAGGTTAGGGGAACCGGAGGATATTGCTTACGCAGCTGTTTATCTTGGCTCTGATGAATCTTCATTTGTTACGGGAATCAATTTAATTGTAGATGGCGGTGTTTGCATCAGTAATTAGTTCTCTTGATAATCTTATGACCAGATATGGGGGAGATTAATGAACGGGAAGAGTAATGAAGCGGATGTTGTCGTTATTGGATCCGGGATATCCGGTCTAGCAGCAGCTCTGACAGCGGCAGAAGGTGGTGCAAAAGTAATTATATTTGAAAAGCAGCGATCTCCCGGAGGAACTTCCAATTTTTTGCAGGGTATGTTTGCTGTTGAAAGTGAAATGCAGAGGGAAAGATATATTAGCTATACAAGAGATGAAGCATTTAAGAATTTTATGGATTACAGCCACTGGCGCGCAGATGCCAGTCTTGTTAGAGCATTTGTTAATGAATCCGGGCCCACTATTTCCTGGCTGCAGGAAAAGGGAGTTGAATTCAGCGATGCCATGGTAAATATGCCGAATGCTCCGAGTACCTATCATGTAGTTAAGGGAGGAGGGGCTGCCATGATAAAAATACTTGCTTCCGTTGTCAAGGAAAAGGGAATTGATATCCGTCTGGGGACACGCGTACAGCGTTTGCGTAAAGCAGGCGGCAAGATCACCGGAGTCATAGCAGAAGAGAATGATGAAGAAATAGAAGTAATTTCAAAGGTGGTTGTTATAGCCAGTGGAGGTTATGCGAATAATAAGGAATGGATAAAAAAATATTCCGGGTATGATCTGGATGTCAATTTAATGCCTGTCGGCAATGTGGACAAATTAGGCGATGGTATTCGCATGGCATGGGAAGTTGGGGCTGCTGAAGAGGGTATGGGAATACTCGAGCTCTTTAGGGCAGGTCCGTTAGGTCCGGATTTTCCCATGAAGAATCAGATTGAATTTGTTACTTGCCAGCCTGATTTATGGATAAATTCAAGAGGAGAGCGGTTCTGCGATGAGGGAATTACTTTTTTCGATAGTGAAGTCGGAAACGCAAACGCAAGGTTCAAAGAAGGTTACACGTTCAGTATTTTTGACGACTCTGTAATCGAGCGTTTGCTGACCAGGGGAGTCGACAGGGGTATCGCAATAGAAAACCCTCCTGGCACAAAGCCTGTGGATATCAGAAGAGAGCTGAATGCGGCCCTGGAAAGAGGAAGTACCGATGTATTCGCGGCTGATTCATTGGAAGAACTCGCAAAGAAAATCGATGTTGATTCTGAAGTGTTAAAGGCAACTGTTGAAGAATATAATAGTTATTGTGAGAAAGGTCATGATGAACTGTTTGCCAAAAATCGCTATTATTTATGGCCTATAAAAGTTCCGAAATTTTATGGTGTTAAAGTACGTACTGTATTCCTTGGCACATTCGGAGGAATAAAGATCAATCAGAGGACTGAAGTGATAGATAAAAAGGGTAATGTTATTCCAGGGCTATATGCTGTTGGATATGATGCTTCCGGAATGTGGGGTGATAGTTATTGTTTTAAGGCTGCTTCCGGAGCTTCCTCTGGATTTGCGGCCAATTCCGGTCGTATTGCTGGAAAAAACGCGCTGAAATATGTGGGCAAATAGGAGCAGCAAACAGCAATACACAAATGAGATAAAGTAAATGGTTCATAGAAATAATTTTGAAAAACTGATGGAACCGGGTTATATCGGAAACGTTAAGACAAGAAACCGCATTGTAAAGACGGGCGCGGGACTTTTGATGTGGAATGAGGCGGAAGTCCGCATGAATAATGAAATGTTGGCTTATTACGAATCCCTGGCCAGGGGCGGTGTAGGGCTTCTGATAGTTGAATCACCGACCATTGATTATCCAAAAGGCGCGCGCTGGCCTGAGAGATATCGAATAGACCAGGATAAATATATCGAGGGGGTGAGTGAACTTGTAAAAATCATTCATAAACACAAATGCCCTACATTCATGCAGATGAACCATGACGGACCTTGGCAAGTAAAATTACCTTTTGTTTCCAAGCCTCTTTTCTCAGGTTCCCCTATTGCAGCTTCTGCAGTAAGTATACAGGCAGAGAACGATCTCCATAATGAAGTTCCCAAGTCTCTTACAATACATGAAATTGAAGAAATAGTCGAAAAATTTGTTAACGCTGCAGTGCGGGCGAAGAAAGCAGGATTTGACGGTGTGGATATAAATGCCGCAAGCAGTCACCTTCTTCATAATTTTCTTTCTCCATTCTGGAACAGGCGTGATGACATTTACGGAGGCAATTATGAAAACAGGGCACGTTTTGTAACTCAGATTGTCAACGAGATAAGAAGGCGCAATGGAAAAGACTTTGCTGTGTCAGTGTGTATAAACAGTTTAGAAATAGGCGCAGGGGCCGGTGTTGACAACAGCGAATGTCTGAGGGTTGAGGACGCCCGCGAGACAGCCAGATTGCTTGAGAAGGCCGGTGCGGATTCCATTCATGTAAGGAGCCATGTGCTTGGATATCATGTTGGCGCTTATCTCCCGGATGTGCTGTGCTATCCCGAGTTTCCAATTCCAAAAAGAAACATTCCCAAAGAATATGATACAAGACACAGAGGGGTGGCAGTAAACGCCCGTCTTGCAGCCGGAATAAAGAAGGAAGTAAGTATCCCGGTAATACTGATAGGAAAACTCGATCCAGAGGTTGGAGAAAAGCTGCTTCAGCAGGGCAAAGTCGATTTTATCGGTATGAACCGCCGTTTGATGGCTGATCCTGATCTTCCGAATAAGGTTGCTGCAGGAAGAATAGATGACATCGTGCCATGTACTGCATGTGAGAACTGTCTGGGTTCCCGCAGATGCAGGATAAATCCTTTCCTGGGTACTCCGTACAATATAATAGAAAGAGCAAAGAAGAAAAAAAAGGTCGTAGTGGTTGGTGGCGGCCCGGGTGGAATGGAAGCAGCCAGAGTAGCTGCGTTACGGGGGCATGATGTTACGCTTTATGAAAGCTCAAGTAAATTAGGCGGTTTGATGCAGGTGGCTGCCTTCGTAAAAGGAATTGAACAAGAAGATCTGCCTGCTATCATTCGGTATTATAAGCACCAGTTATCCAAACTTGGCGTAGAGATAAACCTTGGACAGGAGATTGATGCATCAAAGATAGAGGAGATTAAGCCTGACACTGTTGTTGTAGCTACAGGAGGGATACCTCAGATCCCGGATATTCCCGGGATTGACAGCCCTAATGTAATCAAGGCTTTTGATTTTTATGGTCTGGCAAAATTCTTTTTAAGATTTTTCAGTCCCGGATTCTTAAACCTGATTTCTAGAATATATATGCCGGTCAGCTTTAAGTTCTTGAAACACATGGGGAAAAGGGTGGTTATCATTGGCGGAGCAATAAAGGGCTGTGAGCTAGCTGAATTTCTGGCCAGGCGGGGTAAAGAAGTTACGATTGTTGACACTGCAAAAGAGATGGGAACAGGAATGGTGGATGTGCTTATGGCGTATCTTTTCAGTTGGTTTAAGAAAAAGGGCGTTAAAATGATAGGCGGCGTTGAGGAATACGTAAAGATAACAGACAAAGGATTAACTATTATCAATAACGAAGGGAAGAAAGAGCTTATTGAGGCGGATACGGTTATCCTAGAGCTTCCGCTGTTACCGAATGACGGGTTAATGAAAAGACTTAAGGGCAAGGTTAATGAGGTTTATGCTGTGGGTGACTGTGATGATCCTAAATTGATTACTGATGCTATAGGGGCTGCTTTTAAGACTATGCTGGTGGTTTAAGGTGAGATAAATGAAGAAAAATGAAGTTGCTGAAAAAGGCGCAGATGTTGTTGTGGTCGGTTCAGGTGCAGCCGGAATGGCAGCAGCTTTGACTGCTGCAGAGGGAGGCGCAAGCGTCATTCTGTGTGAGAAACTGCGGCATCAGGGCGGTACATCAAATTTCGCCGAAGGATTATGCGCTGTAGAAAGTCAGATGCAACATCAGCATTATGTTGGGCTTACAAGAGACGAAGCCTTTAGAATAAGCATGGAATATAGCCACTGGCGCGCCAATCCAAGGCTGGTAAGAGCGATTATTGATCTTTCAGCTGATACAATAGACTGGCTGCAGAGATATGGAGTTGAATTCGTCGAGCCTGTCACAATGTTTTATGATGCACCTAGGACATGGCATATTATTAAAGGCAAGTCCAAACCCGGGGGAAGAGGATCAGTAATGATCAAAACTCTTTCAAAAAGAGTAATTGAAAAGGGCGGCAATATATACTTAGGAACTCCTGTAAAGAAACTTGTTAAAGAAAATAATAAGATTACAGGTGTTGTTGTTGAAAGTAACAAGAACTTAATTGAGATAAAAGCAAAAGCTGTAATAATAGCGACCGGAGGGTATGCAAATAATAAGGAATGGGTAAAGAAATATACAGGCTTTGATCTGAATGTTAATGTTTTCCCTCTGGGCAATATTGGTAAAATGGGAGACGGCATTCGCATTGCATGGGAGGCAGGAGCTGATGATAAAGGCATGGGACTGATCCAGCTATGGAGAGGAATACTTATAGGCCAGGGAGTAAGAGAGCTGAGCAACCTTAATGCAGCAGCACTTCAGCCCCATCTGTGGGCAAATCAATACGGAGAACGCTTCTGTGATGAGACAATAGCAAATATAGATCCTTTTGAAGGCAATGCATGCGCAAGGCAAAAGAACGGATACAGTTATACAATATTTGACGAAGCAATCAAAAGGCATATGATGGAGAAGGGCATTGATAAAAATATGGGTACGGGAAATCCTCCGGGTACTCCGCTTCCGGATCTTGATACAGAATTAAAAGGCGCATTTGAAAAGAAGAATCCCCATATATTCGTAGCTGATTCTATTGAAGCATTGGCCGGTCAAATAGATGTAAATCCGACAGTCTTAAAAGCTACTATAGGTGAATATAATACCTTTTGTCAGCAGGGCCATGATGATCTGTTTGCCAAGGATCGTCAATATCTCAGGCCGATAAAAGAGCCGAAATTCTATGCAGTGCGATGTGTTACAATGACCCTTGGTACTTTGGGAGGTATCAATATCAATCATAACACCGAGGTATTAGATAAGGAAAATAATATTATTCCCGGACTTTATGCGGCGGGAAACGATGCCAGCGGTATGTTTGGCGACAGCTATAATATTTATTTATCAGGCGGAACACTTGGTTTCGCGGTTAATTCCGGTCGTATAGCAGGGAAAAATGCCTTAAAATATATCAGTATTGAAAGGAGGTCTTTTCGAATATGAGTAATACATTAAGCGGAAAAGTCGCATTTGTAACAGGAGCAGGATCGAGAAGAGGTTTTGGCAGAGCAATCGCTTTAAGACTTGCCAAAGAGGGCGCAGATGTGGTTGTGCTCGATAAATTCGCAGCACCAAAAAGTGCGTGGGCCGGAGATGAAGAATGGAAGGGCCTTGATGAAGTTGTTCAGGAGATTGAGGCTATAGGCCGAAAGGGCCTCGCAGTTGTGGGTGGTATCGAAAACACGGCTGAGGTTGAAGCAGCTGTCAAAAATGCAATTGATAAGTTCGGAAAGATAGATATTCTTGTAAACTGCGCAGCTATCCGGGGGCCGGTCGGCATACCGGTAGTTGAAGGAGATGAAAAGGAATGGCGTTTGATGTTTGATATCAATACTATCGGTTCGTTTATAATTTCAAAGGCGGTTGCAAGAGATATGATCAGACGTAATGAAGGCGGCAAGATAGTTCATATAGCTTCAGCAGCCGGCAAAATAGGTGCGCCCGGCAGTGCTGCGTACGCTGCATCAAAATGGGCAGTAATTGGTTTGGTTGAATCGCTGGCCCTCGAACTAGCTCCATACAATATCAATGTAAACGCGATCAATCCCGGATTTTTTGCCACGAATCTAAGAGACAATGACGCGGTGGAAAAAAGTGCTAAAGCTGGTGTAACAATTGAGAAGTTCAGAGAAGAAGAGTATAAGATGCTTGACAGTATGGTACCTCTGAAGCGTATGGGTAAAGTTGAAGAGATAGCTGATCTGATATTCTTCCTTGTATCTGACCAGTCGGCTTATATAACAGGCCAGGATATAAACATTAATGGCGGGCATTATATGCACTAGCTGTCAATCCACGATATTGGCCCATGGTTTTAACTGTGGACAAATTCAAAGCTGACAGTAACAAAGAATAAAAAGGCTCGTCTAATTTGGCTTTACAAGTCACAATGACATTTGCGACTTATTTATGAAAATCTAAAATTTGAGGATGGTTTATACTATGAGAGCAAAATATGGTTATATGGGGAAGATGCTTTTTATCGATCTGACAAACAATAGGTCTTATGAAGAGGATTTAACAGAAGACCTGGCCAGAAAACATATTGGTGGTTATGGTATAGGCTCCAGAATAATATATGAGAAGATGAAACCAAGAGTCGATCCATTAAGCCCGGGGAATATACTGGGCATTGGCACAGGTCCTTTCACCGGATGCGGCACTATATCCACGAGCAGGTTTATTACAATGGGAAAATCGCCATTAACAGGATATTGGGGGGACGCCAACTCCGGAGGAAATTTTCCTGCATCAATAAAAACTGCAGGCTATGATTTCGTTTTCTTTGAAGGAAAGGCAGAGTATCCGGTATACGTGTTAGTGACGGATAATAAAGTTGAAATCAAAGATGCGCGGCATATTTGGGGAAAGACTGTTGTAGAGACTGAAGAAATGATCCGTGCTGAGAACGGCGATAAGACATTAAAGATTGTGTGCATAGGCACGGCCGGTGAAAAATTATCCCGTATATCAGCAATCATGAACGATAGAGGCAGGGCAGCAGCCAGATCCGGTCTGGGAGCCGTGATGGGATCCAAGAATGTAAAAGCCCTCGCCTGTACAGGATCAAAAAAACCTGAGATATTTGATAAGGAAACCGTAAAAAAATTGAATAAGGCATTGGTGGATGAAATAAAGAACAATCCTACACCCGGAGTAATGATGCTGAAAAGCTCCGGCACTGCCGGCGCTACTGTTCCGCATATATCCATGCACGCTGTTGCGATAAAGAATTTCGGAGGCAATAATGTGGATGATTTTCCTGAAGAGAAATGGGAAAACCTTGGATACAGTGCAATGGAAAAATATATTTCCAAGAAATACGCATGCGCCGGCTGTCCTATCGCGTGCGGCGGAATTGTGAACGTTGAAAGAGGTAAGTACGCGGTGAAAGATGTTCACAAACCGGAATACGAAACTGTAGGCTCATTTGGTACTAATTGCCTTATTGATAGTGTTGAAGCAGTCATTTATGCGAATTATCTCTGCAATCTTCATGGCCTGGATACTATTTCCGCGGGCTGTACACTGGCCTTCGCGATTGAATGTTATGAGAACGGAATTATTACAAAAAATGATACAGACGGACTGGAATTGACATGGGGAAATGACGAAGCCGTAATCAAGATGTTGAAAAAAATGTGCGTGCGTGAGGGATTTGGAGATATTTTGGCTGAAGGTGCGAAGGAAGCATCAAGAAGGATCGGTAAAGGAGCAGAACGATTCTCCATGGATGTTGGAGGGGAACTGATACCCATGCATGATCCTCGCGAGGATATTGGATGGGGGGCTACTTATGTGGAGGATGCTACTCCCGCAAGGCATACTCGCGGTGGAACACAGATGGTAGTCACTTATTCAAAAAAATTCAAGGAAATGATGGGACTGCCTGATAGTTTTGATAAATTCTCATATGAAGGCAGGGGAGTTGCTCATGCCAAGATCAGGTCATACCAGCATATTATTAATAATGTCGGCCTATGCCTGTTCACTGGAGATTCTGTTTCTTACTATCCTATGCTTGAGTTGATGCAGTCCATAATGGGATGGAAGGATATGACTTTAGAAGAAATGTTGAAAGCAGGCGAGAGGACAACTGTAATGCTTCATGCGTTTAATCTAAGGGAAGGATTTACACCCAGCGATTTTACAATTCCACCTCGCGCAGCAGGCGATCCGCCATTTAAAGTCGGTCCATTTAAGGATAGAACCTTTGATTTTGAGAATCTTAAAAAGCAGTTCTACGAAGCTATGAGTTTTGATTATAAAACAGGAGCAATCGCGAAAGAAAAGATTGAGGAAATGGGATTACAGGATGTTTTGAAGTAACTGAATCTCTAATTTTTTTATGGTTCACCCGGTTAATGAGTCCGTAAAGAACCAAAAGATTAAACCTTATTATAAGTACCTCAATGGCCCATATAGCACAAAATATCATGACCTGAGGTCAGGGCTGTTCTTGGAAAGACGACATCTCAAAAAGAATTCCACCCAAGGCCTGCAGTGGGCTTATTTTCAAGGGTTTGCTCCGCCAGAACCCCTAGCAGAATATCCCCTTGCCACCAGGAAAAGGTTTGCCAAACCCTTGAAAATAAGACCACGTCCTCCGAATACTATAGATGTCGTCTTGAAAAGAATGGACGTGACCGGATATTAGCGATACCGTTATCGAGTCATGATATTTCTGGTCCATCTGCCCGCCTTGTCTTGTTTTGTGCAGGGTCATTGCATATAAACGAGTTCGCCGCCTAAAAGAGAACCCCATTGCCCATATATCACAAAATATTTAGATATAATTAACTAGGGTACTCATTAGCCGGATGGACCTTATTTATTTCCCCATCATCAT
>CAYQNR010000012.1:0-46364 GCA_964418945.1 uncultured Desulfobacteraceae bacterium | reverse complement strand
TATCACAAAAACGGCAACCCCGCAGCAGAGCTGCCAGGAATTCTTTTGATTAAAATTCCAATGCGATAGAATTCAAGTATCATTATACTTTGCTTGAACTTTCACCGACCTGCAAAATCCAACACCATCAGATGTAGGCTATACTTTCCGGAAAATCCAGGCTCCCGATATTAGGGTTCGATGTATGACCCCTTTTCCCTTTCCCATTTAAATTTGCAATCTATCCCCATCTCGGTTATAATTCTTCAAACGGTTCTTGCAAGCTATCAACAACTTTAGTCCGGGTGATTCTATCATTTTAGATAGACGCTATTCCATTAATCACGTTACCATTTTTAAAAGGAGGGAGAGACATGAACAAAGGGGATCTGATCAACGAGTTGGCAAAGGTTGTTAATACTAAGAAAGCGGCTCAGGAAGCGGTGGATTGTATTTTCTCAACTATTATTAGAACATTGAAAAAGAAGAACACCGTCACATTGGTGGGCTTTGGTACGTTCAAGGTTGATAAAAGGAAGGCCAGAACTGGAAGGAATCCCCAGACTGGGGAAGAAATTAAAATCAAGGCGAAGAATGTCCCCAAATTTGTTGCGGGGAAGGCATTAAAGGATGCTCTGAATTAGTATTCAAGAAGGTTGAATAAATAAAAGCCTTTAATGTAAATGGTCTATATCCACAGGTCGATTTCGCTTTGAAGAAAGGTCTCCGATGCCGATGATTGAGATGAAAGATTTGATTGCTAATATTGCAAAGGCTCTAGTGGATAAACCTACGGAAGTCGTGGTTACAGAAATAAAGGGACAGAATATCTCAGTGATTGAATTAAAAGTCGCTAAGGAAGATATTGGAAAAATCATTGGTAAGCGTGGACGCAATGCCGATGCCATGAGATACATCCTCATCGCGGCTTCCAAAAAATTAGGAAAGCGATTTACTCTGGAGATACTGGGATAATATTCATCAAACCCAAAACTCTCGGGCTTCGTTAAATCCTAATCAACAAATGAGGTTTTTATTACGGTATCAAACTTTCAATAAAATTAAATTTTGTCCGATTATCAACTTTTACAAGTAAATCTAAAGTTTTAAATCCGTCTAATTTTGGGCTGATTCCATTGGATATCACAGCTTTTCCCCCGTATGCAGTCTTCTCAAGTTATCAGTAGTTGAAACAGTGGCCATTTAATGGTAAGCGCTAAAAATTAGGACATAAAGGCGGATTAATATATGTTCAATCCGACAGTTTTTTCAGTGAAATAAAACCTCAAAAGATGGTCAAAGGATAAAGACTCAGCCTTTTATGAATGACAATTTCAATCAACTTAATTTTTCATTAACTCAATATTACAGATAGGCCTGTTGAAAATAAAAACATCTGAAAAAGATAATGGAACAAGCGTTGGGCCATCAATGTTTTTAATTGTATATATAAGGAGGATGCATTTGTGAATATCTTTTTAGTATATGTTCGAGACGAAGATTACTATAAATTTTTACCAGAAAAACTTGGAGGTTCAAAGCCAGGCGACAAAAGGGTCAAGGTTATAGCGTTTCCGCCTTTGGGAATTGAAACTCTTGCTCCTGTGGTGCGTCAACATGGTTACCGAGTAAGAATGCTTGACACATGTCATCCGCAGATGAAGCCCCAGCATATCGCTCAAGCAGTCAAGGAGGAGCAGCCCGAGGTCATTGCTCTTTCATTCCTATCTACGACCGCCTATCCCCCGGTTAAGAACTTGGCAAAACGACTCAAGATGGTTGCACCGAACACGCCGATCATTTTGGGAGGTGTTTTCGCTTCCATGAATGCAATGCATATCTTGAAGGATTGCCTCTATGCGGACTGTGTGGGAGTCGGAGAAGGTGAGGAACTTTTTCCGGATTACCTCAACAATCTCAATAACCCCGGCAGTGTGGCAGGGTTGGTTTGGCGCAAGGGTGACGACATTATACAAAATGAGCCTCGCCCTCTTATCCGTGACCTGAACAAATTTCCCTATCCTGATCGGGAGAGTCTACCGATCGATTATATTGAATCACTTCCTCTGGATGTTCCCGCGGTTTTGTCGCTCGATAAATTCTGTACGATGCAGACGTCAAGAGGCTGCCCATATGGCTGTATTTTCTGCGATATACCTTCTCTATTTAATGGCAAATGGCGTCACCGCTCAGCTGAACACGTTCTGGGAGAGATGCAGAAACTCAACGATGCGGGCTACCGTTCAATCTATCTTACGGATGACCATTTCCTGCTCAAACGCAAGCGCATCACTGAAATTTGCAATGGCATAATCGAACGTGGTCTTGAGTTCCGCTGGGGTTGCGAGGGCCGGGTCGATTCAGTGGCCGTTGATCAACTGCCACTCATGAGCAAGGCAAACTGCACCTTTCTGGCCTATGGCATCGAAGCCGGTACCCAAAAGATTCTCGATCGACTTAATAAAAGTCAGACATTAGAGCAAATCGAATATGCAGTCAGCGAAGCCAAGCGCAATAGGATTGAGAGAACCCACGGCTTTTTCCTGGTGGGTTCTCCCGGCGAAACCGAAGCAGAAATAATGGAAAGCTTTCGTTTTGCAGCCCGGCTGGATCTGGATACATTTAGTTTTAATCGCCTGTGTGTATACAGAGGTACTCCCCTGTGGCAGGAATACATTAACCGCGGGATCATCGATGATGAGCGAGATTGGCATAAATGGTTCAAGTGCTCTGACATCGACCCAGCTATATTGCCGAGTGAAGTGGTGAACCGGGCACGGATGAAGGGGATTGCATTGCTCTTCCTTCATCGTATCTTTGGGCGTCCAATTCAAACTTATCGACTTGTACGTACCTTTAGCCGATATATGAAAAAATACGACATCTGGAAATTGATCTCTGCCCCCTTTCGCCGGCGAACACTTTCACGCCAACCCGAACTTCCTGCCAAAATGATCGATCGTGGCATCAAAGAACCAGATAGGCAGGCTGTCTCTGTTATGTGATTCGGAGCACTTGAAAAAAAGCCAAGTTGTCATCTTAGGTGTTGGTTTGTTGCGTATTAAAGCAACGACAAGCAGTGGTAGCTATTTATTCGCCTTCGCCGGAATACACTGTGGCTTGCCGCAGGGATGAATGGCGAGGTGAACCACGGCGAAGCTCGTGAGAGCGCAGCCGGGTAGGCTATGGCGGAATTCCGCTTGACACCACACCGCAAGCGGTGGGGAGCTTCATTGGTGCCTAGGGCGGGAATCGAACCCGCACAGTACATTGTACCGAGGGATTTTAAGTCCCTTGCGTCTACCTATTCCGCCACCCAGGCATAAACATAAAGCGTTTTTAAATCCCCCAGGATTTTATGTCAAGATCATAATTTTTCGTTTAATCACCAGCACCTCAGATATATTGGATTGGTAAAGATCCAGGGACACCAGCCAAAGGGAAAGGCCCGGCGATAAACTTCGGCCCTGTAAACACCCGGGGCGGTTACACGATACACTGCCTCTAAGCCCCGCTGCCTTTTCACCCCCTTACCGTCCCTGAATATCCTTATTTCCCCTTTGAATGGAAGCTCGACTATCAGGTTTCCTTCGTCAAAAAACCCCTCCTCGCCCATAAACACGTCGGATCCGTCATCCGCGACGAAATAGAAATTGAATCCCCTGGCCGGGCAGAGTTTGTCATTGGCAATGAATAGACGGCCTTCTTTCATGGCCTCATAAATATCCTGCTTGGCATTTTTAAAGTCTTTTAATATGGCTCTCTTGGACAAGATATGTATATTAATGGTTTTTAGGACAAAATCATAGGAGAGAGGCACCATACTTATGGGGCCCTTCCTGAATGTTGTGCCATGGGCATCCGAACCTCCCACCGCAACCACTCTCCTGTCCAGGCAGAGCTTGTCCCAGAAACTCAGGGTCTCTATGCTGGGTCCTTTAAGGGACTGGTTCTTGAAGGCCAGGAAGAATAACCCGTGAAATAGTGTTTTGACACGCTCTTTCCATCTCGAACTAAAATTCCAGATGCATATCCCCGTAAAATCCCTGACAGATAGATCATTCCATGTATAAGCGACAGATTTTTCATGGAAAAGCATTCCTTTTTCAAAGGGGTGGGCAAGAAATCCAAAACCGCCCTGTTGGTTGACCTCATCAATCACGGCCTGGGGCCCCAGGTTATCAGATCTGGTCATATGCTTGAGGTCAAAGCCCAGATAATGATGATATCGTCGCCCTATTTCAAGACCTATAAGAACCAGTACCTTTCCATAAAAACCCTCATCTTTGAGGCTCAAAGAACGCTCTAAATAATCATGATCATTAAAGATTATAAAATCAAGTCCTGCCCTGGCGGCTATACCCGCTATTTCAGCATAACCTTTGGTGCCATCTGAATGGACGGAATGGATATGGATGTTTCCCGTATATTCATATTTGAACATACCGCACCTGCATATATTAAAAATAAGGACTCTAGGATTCAAGGGGTCAATGGTTCAAGGAGTCGAACACACGAATCCTTGAATCCTCTGCTACTCATATCGTTCAAGGGCCTCCAGACCCAGCTTCATGGGTTCATATACGGCAAAACAGATGATAATAAAGGCTATGGAAAAGGCAATAATAATCTGAAACCATTGGAACACTGTTACTGTCGATCCCCTTACATCGGCCATGAACAAGAGATATACCGGCCCTGCCTCCAGGATGATAATAACGGCCATAAATGCGGCACTGAAGATCATATACAACAAACCTCCAAATCCCGTAGCCACCTGAGAGATGTTTTCATATTTGAAATCAGGGTAAAGCGCTCCAAAACCGATCCCCATGGCAATAATGGCAAAGACCGTTAAAAGCATGGTAGCCAAAGTGAGAATCATCATAAATGTGGTTACATGCAGGAGGTAATTTGTCACGATAATCAGTATCCCTCCCAGAACAAGCATGGGAGGTGCGTAGATAAAAAACTTGCCCCACAGGAGACGTTTCATGGAAACAGGAGAGGCCTGGATAATCCAGAAGGATTTGCCTTCGGAGCTTATGGCGGGGAAAATAAAGCGGACGGAAACAGCGGCAAGGACAAATCCGGCCAGTCCCAGATTGAGAAATGCAATAACATTCTGCAGAAATTCCAGTCTTATGGGGCTTCTTTCCAGGGGCAGCACGCTGAAATTATAGATATAGACGACCACCAGGGCTCCCAGGAGAAGCAACTGGGACCACTGGGTATTATCACGAAAGAAGGTTCGAATGTCTTTGTCCATTATGGATGCCAGATCGGGTCCCATGGGTTTTTTAACATATTTGATAAGCAGGTTCAGTAACCCCTTGCCGCCCCTTCGCCGCCGGGCTTCCTGGGATTTGGAATATCCCTTTAGATATATGCCTCCCGCCACCCAGATGTTGATCACCATCATGGCCGCGGCGGAGCTCCACAGGAGGATGACCTCAAACACCTCGCTTCTCCCCTCCTGCCCGTCCAAGAACCCCCACAAGTGTTCGGTTACCCAATGGGTCGGTAGGAAGGGATGATCCGGCCCCTGTAATGAGGTTACGTATTGCGTGATACTGAAAAAGGCGTCGGGATTCACAAGCCTTTCAGGCCGGAGGAAACGGAACATCAGATACAGGGCTACAATCATGAAGATCATTAACAGCATTATGATATCCCGCGTCCTCTGGGCCGGGAAAATGCTTACCATTATCATAATAAAAAGGATGCCTATTCCGCTGGAGATAATGCAAATAGCCAGCCCTGAATGAAAAAGTGCGAAATAGAATCCCGGTGCCGGCCTGTAAACGTACGCGTATGCCATCATAATCGGCATCCCGAATATGATTACCATCCAGGAACTGTCTATCAACGTGTAAACCGCTTTGCTGATAAAAACCTCTTCCAGAGAGGATGGCAAGGAATGACAGAGTTCAAGATCTTCTGAAAGGTATAGATTTGAAAGGGCTGTGATAATATTACTAAAAATCAGGAGGGAGAAAAAGGTTAAAAACACCATTGCAAGAAGATAATGCGCAAGTATATCCCCTATAACCTCCACGGACTGGAAATAGATCAGCATGCGGCTGGAAACAACGAACATCAGTCCCCAGAAAACCAGACCGGCAATAACCATGATTAATGGTTTCTTTCTATTTCCGTAAGAAGCGCTGAGCAGGCTGTTTTTCAGGCCCAGTATTCTGGGGCTAAGAAGCAGATAGAGATCTTTCATGAGCGATTCTCTTCCCTTCGGTGAGTTTAAGAAACACATTCTCAAGATTACCGTCCACCCCCGTCTTCTCCCTGAGCACTTTGGGCGACCCGGTCGCGATAATCCTGCCCTCCTGTATTATGGCCACTTCCTGACAAACCTCCTGGGCCACGTCAAGGGAATGGGTGGATATAAACACAGTCTTCCCCTCTTGGGCCAGATCTCTGAATATATCCTTTACCAACCTCGCCCCTCTGGGGTCGAGACCCACCATAGGTTCATCAACAATCAGGACCAGGGGGTCATGCAGCAGGGCTCCGCACATCACCAGCCGCTGTTTCATGCCGTGAGAATAGCTCTCGATCAATTCATCAGCCCAGTGGCTCAAATCAAAGAGCTCGAGGAGTTCCGCCAGTCGCGCGTTAAGAGAAGAGAGATGATCCAGGTTGTAAAGCCCGGCAAGGAAACGAAGAAACTCCCTGCCTGTCAGTTTTTCGTACAGAAAGGGCCGGTCAGGTATAAAACCGGTGCATCCCTTTACCTCGGAAGGTTGCTTGGATATCTCCATTCCGTTTATCATTACCTCCCCTTTGGTGGGCATTAATACGCCGGCCATCATCTTGATGGTGGTGGTCTTGCCCGCTCCGTTGGGACCCAAAAAACCGTAGACAACCCCTTTTCGCACCTTTAGGTTTATGTCATCAACGGCCTTGAGGCCTTTAAAAACCTTGGTCAGGGCTATTAGTTCTATCATATTCAAAATCAAGCACCTCTATGTTTAATTTGCCTATTAATCCCATAATCTCCACCTGTTTATCAAGATTACCGCTTATCAAGCGGATATGACTCACGTCGGCAGGCATCTGATTCAGTGTGGCGTCCATTGATATCCATTCACCCACATAGGCCTCGTTCCAGGCATGATAAAAAAACCTTTTTTGATTATATACAAGCCCGATACTCAGCCTGGCAGGTATTCCCGATGCCCTGAGCAGGGCCGTAAGAAGGACTGCGTGCTCATTACAGTCTCCCATCCTGGTTTCCAATACCTCCAGGGCGCTGGGAACATTTACAACGGGTCTTTTATCCAGATTATAATAAACCCAGTTTAAAAGTTTATGGGATGCATTGACAGGGTCTTTTTCTTCTCCCAGGATATCGCGAGCCTTTTGCCTGATCTCATCCACGTCACTCTCAATATTGAATTCGGATGCCAGAAAAGGAGTCAATTCGTGGTCATGCTGGTCATAGGGTATTGAATAGGAACCCATGAGGGGTTTTTCTTCAAGCCATACCTCAATAATATCTCCGTCGCTGAGCCCTTGGCGCCCGCCTGCCCATGCATCCCTGGTAATATCTAAATCGTCGACTCCATCCAGATTCAGCTTCAGATAACTTAACCTCTCAGGAGCAGGCAACGCCCGGTCCACGGGCACCGCCGTCATTTCATAAAAATCGGTATCCTCATCGCCTTCGATACCCAGGGGCGCATTGGCGGCGCTCGATTTTATCATGACCAAACCCATGAATCCCTCCTCCTTTAAAACATTCCCTTCCTCGTCGAGCCAGAAGGTGAGACGATTGCCCCACATCTCTGTCTCCACCCGGAAGGCACTGTAGGTTAAGTCCTTTATCTTTAAAGGCTCCTGCGCCATAACCTTGAATACAGCCTCATTCTGGCTCATTGTGGAAGGATCGAAAAAAGGAATCTTGTAAGAATCACCCACATGCATCCCTAATGTCTTAAACATATATTCCATACCGGCGCCGATTGTCGGCGGTTCAGACAAATGGATACTCTGACTCCTGCGCCTTCTTCCTTCTCCGGTCATGACTAGAAGCTCATCACCTTCCACCCTCCCCGATATATTGTAGCTGATAACACCCGAATTCATCTTAAAATTGAAGTTTTTCAGGATAAAATCCTCGTCCACTCCGCTTTGGGTAATGGTATATAAGCCCCTCTCCAGCCCCATAAGGTTAAGCCTCAAAAATATTTCCTCCTGAATATAATAGCCATCCCCAAAAGGTTGGATTATGTTAATAGAATATCCGACCTTCTTTCCGTTAAGGAATATCTCCTTCCATTCCCGTTCTTTTGAGTCAATCAGCGGCTTGGCGATACCATTATTAACCCCTTCTGATAGGTGTTTCAAATCTTCCTTTCTCACCATCAGCGCCATCATAATTACCCAGAATGCGACCACAACTACGCCTAGAATATTCAAAACATGTTTTCTCTTTACTGATTTCATCATTTTAGAAGAATTCTCCCCACCATAAGGTTCTTTTCACCCAACACACCAAGAATATACGAATAATAGATGTAATACAAGGAATGTTCGATCTGGGGGCGGACTACCGCGGGCTTTCGCCCTTAAAGGATCTCATTGCCGGACATGGGATCAAATAATGAAATATAAAGTTCTAACCGGAGATCGCCGGCATAAACCCGAATTGGTACGATACTAGATTCTCAAACAGGATATCCGACCTTTTCCAATAATTGGCGGGCATTAGATTGTAGACTGGAAAATGATTCTGAAGGCAGCCCAGCCCCTTCCACTATCTCTCGAGCTAATTTGCCGCTCATCAGGTCATGGGGAGAGTGGGCATCTGAATTCAGGATAAGTCCTGCCCCGGCCTTTTTGGCCATATTTGCCACATGGCCGTTGGTAAGGCTGTGTCCGGCTCTCGCCGATATCTCCAGCAAAACGCCTTTTTCAGCAGCCAGGCTGGCATCCTCGTGATTTATCAGACCGGGATGGGCCAGTATATCCACACCGGCTTCAATCGCCGCCCTGTTCGTTCCCGGCGCCACAGGTTCTATAATACTCTCGCCATGGACCACAATGATGGCAGCTCCCATTTCCCGTGCCCCTGCAACCATTCTGCCCAACAATCCCGGGGGAATGTGAGTTAGTTCCGTACCAGGAATTACCTTGACTGGTTGGGATTCGTTCAGTTCATTGGCGATTTTAATAATCCTTGGAAGAATAAAATCAAGGTTTGAGGAATCGGTATGATCAGTAATGGCTATCGCCTGATAGCCAAGAGATTCAGCCCTTCTTACCAACTCGGATGGGATCAACTCTCCGTCACTGAATAACGAATGTGTGTGTAGGTCTATCATTATCAATCAGATATCTGTACTTGTTGTATGCTTGATCAACCATCATTAGGAGATACTCACATCTTATATTTCCCAAAATCCTCCGGGCTCAGGTTTTCCAGGATCTCCTGCCATCTCTTTCCTTCTTCTGATTTATCCTCAGGTACCGCCTTAAGGTCTATCTGTTTTGATTTTTCAATAACCTCTTCGGACACAAAAACAGGTGCATCTACCCTTAGAGAAAGCGCCAGTGCATCACTCGGCCTTGCATCGATGGTCATGCCCCTGCCTTTGTGGGATATGTGTATAAGGGCGAAATATGTATTGTTTTTCAGATCGCATACTTCAATCTTTTCTACCTTGACATCCACCGTTTCCAGTATGTTTTTAAGAAGGTCATGGGTCATGGGTCTTGAAAACTCAATCCCCTCCAGCTCGCTGGCTATAGCGGTAGCCTCCAGCAGGCCTATCCATATGGGCAATGTTTCATCACCGTCGATCTCCTTAAGTATTACAATAGGGCTGTTTGTCAGAGGATCGACCGTTAATCCTGATATTATCATGGGTTTTAACATACTTGCCTCCCTTAAAATCTGTGTTACAATATCTTTTGATTATATTCTTAAATATACTGCTATATTTGTCAACACAACTTTCTTCATGCTTTAGAATATGACTATTCAGTTCTGAAGTGAAGCTCCCCGCGCTTCCGCGCGGGACATCAGTGGTAAAACCGGGCGGAACTCCGCCGAAGCCACCCGACTTTCCATCCTTTGTAGCCCGTCCTCCGCAGTGGCCTGCTACGGAGGATGGACAGGCTACTGCGGAGGACGGGCGCCCAGTGGGCTACGTCGCGGTCGCCTCACGCCATCTTGTCGAGCCGTAGCCTTTGGCGAAGGCTGATCCTTCCCGTGCTCCCGCACGGGGCATCCTGGCGAAGGCGAGTAAATACAATCTCTCTGTTTAGCCTGCCCAAAGCCTGCAGCAGCCTTACTTTCAAGAGTTTGGGAAAATTTTTATGGAATTTTTATCAGATAAAAGCTATATAAAATAAACATGACAAAGAAAGATAAAGAAATAATACACTATCCCTATGTCCTTGATCATAAGCCCGGACTCTTCCTGAACTGGCTTTTGTACAAACTTTTTCTAAAGGTGCGCCTCAACGAAAATGTGAAAACAGCGTTGAAAGAGATGCAGAAGAAAGGGACAGTAGTTTACGCAATCAAGTACAGAGGCCTGCTTGATTATCTCCTCTATCATTACACCTTCCGGAGACGCCGGCTTCCTTATCCCAAGATTGCATTCGACTTGAATGTTTCCATGGTTCTGCCTCTAGGGAGGCTTTTTGATGTCTTAATTTCACAGGTATCCTGCCTCTTCAAATATGGAAAGATTCCCAGTCCTTATAAGACAGGATTCTACAGCAGGGCGATCAAACAAGGAACTTCCGCCCTAATATCTCTTGTGGATCCCACGGATTTTACCAGGTCTTTTATCCACTCGGAGCATGATCACCTGCGCTTTTTACTTGAAACCCAGAAAGAGATAAATGAACCCATATTTATTGTGCCGCAATTGATACTGTTCAAGCAGAGTTCTGAAAAGAAGCGCTCCGGTTTTGCAGAGACACTTTTCGGATACAAAGACAATGTCGGCCTTATTAGAAAAATAATACTTTTCTTCAGGCATTATCGAACTACCTTCATTGATTTCGGCAGCCCCATAGATCTTCATGCCTATATGGATAACCAGCCTTCTACAAGGCCTCTTGATGAGATAGCAACAGAGATCAAGCAGGAACTTATAGAAAGGATCGACAGCCAGAAACGGATTATCCTGGGCCCTATCATGAAATCAATGCAACAATTCAAAGAGATTGTCCTGAAAGACAAAAAAATAAATGAACTGATTGAAAAACTGGCCTCCGGTGACGCTAATGAGCTGAGAGAGCAGCGAAAAAAGGCCGGCGAGTATTTTGACGAGATAGCCGCCGATTACAATAATACATATGTCGATCTATTTCGCATGAGCTTAAAATGGTTGTGGAAAAGGTTATTTGAAGGGATTGAAACCGATCTGCCAGGTATCGCAAAGATAAGGGAATCCGCCAGAAAAGGGCCTTTGATATTCATCCCCTCTCATAAGAGCCATATTGATTATCTGGCCCTAAATTATGTGTTATATGAGAATCACATCCATATTCCCAGGATTGCCGCGGGACAGAATCTGGCCTTCTGGCCGATGGGACACGTATTCAGAAAATCCGGTGCCTTTTTCATCCGTAGATCCTTCAAGGGAGCAAAATTGTATTCAGGGATTTTTGCCAGGTATATCAAGGCATTAGTAGAGGAAGGACATCCTATTGAATTTTACATAGAAGGGGGCAGAAGCAGAAACGGAAAAATGGGTTTCCCCAGGACCGGATTCCTGTCGATATTACTTCAGGCGTATGATGAAGGATATTGCAAGGACCTAATATTCGTGCCCGCCTCCATAATCTATGACCGGATCATTGAGGGGAAGACATACATTAAAGAGGTTGGAGGTCACAACAAGGAAAGGGAGAATCTGAGACAATTCATAGGAGCCAGAAGATTTCTCAAAAGGAGATACGGAAAAATCTATATCCGTTTTAATGAACCTTTTTCACTGAAGGAATACATTTCAGGAAAGGCTCCAGAAGTAAAGGACTTTCAACGGGATCTGGCTGTTTACATTACAAATGCCATCAACGAGATCACTCTTGTCACCCCCCTTTCCCTGGTAAGCACTGCTATTCTGGCCAATCATCGAAGGGGATTCCTTATCTCGGAACTCCGGGAATCGGTTAATATCCTTATGAAATTCCTTTACAAATATGATATTCCCCTTTCCAACACACTGCATGACCCTTCAAAAGCCGTGCTTGAGACTATCTCTCTTCTAATCAACTGGAAGGTGGCCGATTCTCTGGAGGACGCTTCCGGAGAGGAAGAGACTTTTTACTTCGTGGAAGATGATAAGAAGGTGGAACTTGAATATTACAAAAACAACATTATCCATTTTCTTATCCATCACTCCTTTGTAGCCCTTTCTTTTTTAACAGGGACCGAAGAAATGAAAAGCACGGAATCTGTGATCTCTGACTATGTTTTTCTAAAAGAACTGTTAAGTATGGAGTTTTTTGTTGATGAGAATGATATCCGGGGAAAAGTTCTTTCCATAATCGAATATTTCCTTGAGGAAGGCTTCCTGATTGGGTCTGGTAACGGGAGCGGGTACAAGATTACCAAACAGGGTTATGATAAGCTTCCCATGTGGGCCTCACTGACAAAGACCTTCATTGAATCCTACTGGATAACCGCCAAGGTCATGGGTCAGAAAAAAGACGGAAACGGGACAACTGAAGGGCTTTTAAAAAATATTAATTATCTCTCCAAGCGATACCATAAGATGGGAATAATAGAACATGCAGGCGCGATCTCGCGTATAACTTTTCAAAATGCCGTTGCCTTAATACAAAAAAATATAATTCAAGCTCCTGAAAAGCCTGAAACAAAGCTGGGAAATGAGTTTGACACTATTTCAAAACTCAGCAAAAAATTATATAATTTCTGCCATTACCGGCAATAAGGCTTTCACCCACTGTCTCTCTTTCCGGTGTATTCGAACAAATAGGCCAGCACAATCATTATCAACGCCAATAGGGATGTCTTAAACAGGTGTATCCCATTAAAGAAGAAGATACTTATGATGCATGCTATAATAGAGGATGTTGCAAGGCGTAAAAGAAATATAAACAGATATCTCATATCAACACCCCGGTTATTCGGGGGTATTTTTAAAGGGAATAACCTTTCCCCTTTTCCCTTTGGCCTTTATACCCTTCTGTTGTGAAGCGCCGGCCGGCATTCCTTTGGTTTGAACCCTTTCTGCCTTTTTTAGCATCATTGCCTTTTCTCCCATGGTAAAAGGGGCACCGTTAATATATTCCTCGCGGAGGATCCAGGTGACTATTTGTTGAGGGATCGTTAGCAACAACAGCGTCACCTGATACCAGCCCTTCTTGATATCCGGCTCTATTGACTCAATGCGGGCATACATGGCCGGCCGATCCTGGTAATGAATAAGAACAATATCTCCCTCAGTACTCATGTGTGCATACCTGTTTGAACGATAGATAAACCCTGCACCTTGTACCTTATGCCCTGTACTTTTCTGTGATACTTCGGTTATGGAGAAATCGCTGAGCCCCTTAATAGAATCTCTCTTTATAATGACGACACACATAGTTGGGCGGAACCGGACAGGCCCTTTCTACCCAACTCCTTTTATCGTCTTCATCTTCGCTGTACACGCAGACATTTGACATGGCACTACTTAAGATGGCGGGTTCATTATCTCCCTTGGCAATATAATATCTGCAATTCCAGCAGCAATCTTTGGCCATTTTCCCCTACGATTCATTAATCATTGACATAATTTGTGATGTCTCAAAACCCTTTAGTCTTATAGCCCCTGAGCGGCAGGAGGCCACGCAAAGCCCGCAGCCCTTGCACAAAATGGGCTCTATCCTGGCCTTTCCGGTCTCCTCATCAAATGCCGGAGCCGAATAGGGGCAGATCGAGACACAGACCCCGCAGCTGCTGCAAACCGAGGAATCTACGGCGGCGACCGTTCCGCTTACCGATATCGTCTTTGCGGAAAGCAGGGTTACCGCCCTTGCAGAGGCTGCCTGTGCCTGGGCTATTGATTCATCCAGTGGTTTCGGCGAATGGGCGAGCCCGCACAGAAATACCCCATCGGTGGCAAAATCAACAGGCCTTAGCTTGACATGGGCCTCCATAAAAAAACCGTCATCATTCTGGGATAATTTATATAATCTGGCCAATGGATTATCTTTTTCAGGCACAATGGCGGAGGCCAACACAAGGAGATCCGGCCTTAACCTTATACGCCTCCTGAGAGCAACCTCCGTGAAGGTCACCTCAATGTCCTTATCTACCTTTGAAACATCAAGATCCCTGTCAAAATCGTAATTTATAAAGATAATCCCCCTGGAACGCGCCTCACGGTAGAGGTCCTCTCTCAGGCCATAGGGTCGCATATCCCTGTAAAGTATATAGACATTCATGCGCGGATTGATCTGCTTGAGGCTCATGGCGCTTTTTATGGAAGAGGTGCAACAGACCTTGGAGCAATATGGCCGCTCCGGTATACGGGATCCCACACATTGTATAAAGACAACATTATTGACTTGGTCCATCCCGGGATCATTGTTAATAAGTCTATGCTGTAATTCCAGTCCGGTGACCACACGAGGATCTTTACCATAGAGGTACTGGTCGGGCTTCAGTTCGGAGGCACCTGACGCTATTATGGTTACACCATGTTCAAGGTCCCTGCCCTCTCCGTCCTGCTCGATAGTTGTCTTGAAATTGCCCACAAAGCCCTCCACACCGGTTATCCTGGAATTGAGGAATATCTCGATATTATTGTGCGCCTTTATCGCTTCTCCAAGATCCGTAAGGTATTGTTGAACATCCTCTCCCTTCCATGTTTCATGGATAAAAAGCGCATTACCTCCCAGGGATTCGCTCTTCTCTATGAGTAAAGTCCTGTACCCCTGATCAGCCATATTCTTGGCCGCAGTCATTCCGGCCACACCCCCGCCTATGACCAGGGCGGTCTGATTAACCTCCAGGACCGGTTCGGTAAGAGGTTCAACCAGGGCCACCTTTGCCACCGCCATCCTGACCAAGTCCTTGGCCTTTTCGGTAGCAGCTTCCTGCTCATCCTTGTGCACCCAGGAACATTGATTCCTTATATTGGCCATCTCGAACAGGTATTTATTTACACCCACATCCATCAGGGTTTCCTGGAAGAGTGGTTCATGGGTCTTTGGAGTACATGCCGCAACAACCACCCTGTTCAACCCATGCTCCTTGATCTTTCCGGCTATCTTCACTTGAGAATCCTGGGAGCAGCTGAACATGTTTTGCTCCGCGTATGACACTCCCGGAAGATTCCGGGCAAACGCCACGACCGATTCAACATCCACGACACCGGCGATATTTGTCCCGCAACAGCATATAAACACACCGATCCGGACAGGCTCTCCGCGCATATCCTTCTCGGGTGGTATAATCTTTTCCTTGGTAAGGCTCCATCTGGCTTCGGATAATCTGCTCCCGGCAACACCTGCGGCCGCGCTCGAATCTATCACCGAGGAAGGTATATCCTTGGGCGCCTGAAACAGGCCGCATACATAGATCCCCGGTATTGAACTCTCCACAGGCCTGAAACTGCCGGTAGAGGCATATCCGTAATGATCAACCTCGACCCCCAACTTTTCGGCCAATGCCGCCCCTTGCTTTGTGATCCCAAGACCGACGGACAGAACGACCATGTCGAATTCTTCTTCCATTCTCCTGCCGCTATCGTCCACATAGCTGATAAGGTGACTTTCCTTCTCTTTCAACGGATGTATGTTGGTGATCCTGGCTTTTACAAACCTTATGCCCAGGTCATCTTTGGCCCTGTTGTAATATCTTTCAAAGTCCTTGCCGCTGGTTCGAATATCAATATAAAAGATGGCAGCGTCCAGCCCGTTCTGGCTGTGTTCCTTGGCCAGCATGGCCTCCTTGACCGCATAGGTGCAACAAACCGCGGAGCAATAACCCCTGGCGCCCAAGTGCTCATCCCTGGACCCTATGCATTGAATCCAGGCGATCTTCTCGGGATCTTTACGGTTCGAAGGCTTTACCATATGACCTCTGTAGGGACCGGAGGCCGATAGAATCCTCTCGAATTCAAGGCTGGTAACAATATTGGGATATTTTGCGTAGCCATAGGTATCATGGGTCCCGGGATCAAAGACCTCTCCACCCTGAGACAGGACAACAGCCCCTACCTTTAGGGTAAATTCCTTTTCCTGTTCTTCAAAATCTATGGCGCCGGTAGGACAAAATTTTTCACAGGCCCTGCACTTTCCTTTGGTAAAATAGATGCATTCTTGCGCATCAATGGCGTACTTTAATGGGACAGCCTGTTCATATTTTACATAGACGGCCTTGCGCTTGACAAGCCCCGCATCATAGTCGTTTAAGACCTTTTTGGGGCACTTTTCAGCACACATCCCGCATGCCAGACATTTGTCCATATCCACGTAACGGGGATGTTGCGTGACATTCACGGTAAAATTTCCCTCCTCTCCGGAGATACCTGTGACCTCGGAGAGGGTAAGAAGCTCTATATTTACGTGCCGGCCGACCTCGACCAGTTTAGGCGAGATAATTCACATGGCACAATCATTGGTGGGAAAGGTCTTATCCAGCTGAGACATCATCCCGCCGATGGAGCTTGTCTTCTCTATCAGGTAAACGTAAAAACCGGAATCCGCAAGATCAAGGGCCGCCTGCATTCCGGAGATTCCACCGCCTACAACCATTACCGAGCCGATCTTTTCCTTCGGCATTTTCTAAGCCTCACTTAAATAGGATCTGATATCATTTATATCTATCCTGTTCATATTGATTCCCAATATCCCAGGCTCTATGTCCATGGAAAGGCCGAGGAGCTGCGGGTATATGATAGAGCCGATGCTTTTTCTCTCCCCGTTACCGGAAAGGATCATCTCTTGAACATTGTCGAACTGGATCTGGCAGTAGGGACAGCCCGTGCATAGATAATCGGCGCCTCCTTCCATACCACTGTCCAGCTTCTTTACGGTCAAACTCAGGGCAAGATCATCCTTTATCCCCATTGCGTGGGAGCCGCAGCATTCCAGTTTTCTGTCCCAATCCACGCTTTTGGCGCCGGTTATCTCCACCAGCTTATCAAAGATAGTAGGCGCAACCGGATCATCAAACTGGGTAATACTGCTAGGCCTGAGGATGTGACATCCATAATGTACAGCGATTTTGAGGTCCTTGTAAGGCCTTGAAACCCTGGACCTCAGGGTCTCCAACCCTATATCATGATAAAGGACCGAAAGCAGGTGATTGATCCTGGTCTTGCCTTCATAGGCTAGACCTTCTTCCCCCAGTTTTTCTCTTATCTCATCCTGGAGCTTGCCGTCTTCGTTCATAAGGCTTTCCGCCTTTTTAAGGCTGCCGAAACAGCATTTGCACATTATCAGCATCGGAAGATCCAACCTCTCAGCCAGTGCCAGATTCCTTACCGATGACAGGAGAAAGGCCTTGGGATCACTATCGCGCATAGGATAGCCGCAACAATTAAACTGCCGCTCATCAACCAGCTCCAAGTCCAGTTTCTCCAGCACCGCACGAGTGGAGGACTCATAATGAGGCACCCGGGCCGGAATCTGGCATCCTATAAAAAATGCATATTTCATAGCCGACTCTCCAGCGCAACATAATCCATAATCAACACCAAATCGAACATGTATTTCCCCTGCTTAGCTGTTATCCATCATATTTCTAACCGCCGTGTTTTTAAGGTCATAAAGGATATCAGCGACCTTTACCTGCTGGGGACAGTGCTCCTGGCATTGATAACACGTCACGCATTCCCACAGCATATTGGGTCCCGAGGCCATCTGGTAAAGCCCCAGGCCAAGACAGCGCATAATCTGATGGGGTAATAATCCCAGGACCTCCTGGGGGTTTTCATAATTGTCCACAACCGGACAGACGTTTGTACAATTCCTGCACTCGAAACAATAGGAATAGGTATTGTCTACGATTTCTGGCCCTGGGGAATAATCACTTCCGCCATCCGGAAGCGATATAATTTTTTCCGGTTCATTAAGCAGGTCAAAGGAACCTGCAAGCGCCTTTCTTGCCCTGTCAAGGGGCAGGAGATATTCATCCGCAGGCAAGGCCTCCCTATTCAGGCCCCTTGCCAGGGATAAGGGAGATAACATCAAGGGCTCGGGCTCCCCCTCCTGAATGATGCCTTCCCTTACATTCATCCATAGATCTTTTAGGTTTATCCCCGCCGGGCACACTACTGTGCAGCGATCACAATTGGTGCACAGGTAAACCCCCTCCTGAACAGCCCTTAAAACTTCTTTACCCAGCTTCTTTCCCTTTGAAAGGTCTTTCAGCAATACCATCTTTTCCGAAGGAAGGATATACGGGTTATCTTTTGCCTCATAGCCCATGATGGCGGAACAGAAACGGCTGCATGTCCCGCAATGCACGCATGCGTCCAGTTCCATGACCTGCCTGGTTGCTATATTCTCGGGAAGAGAGGTCTCCTTGTCCATGACTGAATTGGCAAGGAGGCTGATAGGAGTGGATATAATATGAAACATCTTGGTGAACGGGATAAGGGCGAGCCCTATAAAGCAGGCCAAGATATGGATATAGTACAAAACCCCCGGGACTCCTGCCACATCCAAAAAAAGGGCTACCGGGCCTATAATCTTGGCACTCACATAACCGGTAAAGGCCCATTTCGGCGAAGAATGGCAACCCATGCAATTCATTTCATGATTTTCCATCCCCCGCTCCACGGTATCCCTGTCAAAGGGGCCTGAGACGTTCGGGGATACCAGGCCGAATTCCTTGACCCAAACACTTTCCAGGGCCGTTAAATCCTCCTCTTCCTCTAAAAAGGAATAATCTTCCACCATCCGAGTAAAATCAGAATATGAAGTGATCTTCATCCCTTCAAGCACTATCCCAGAGATTATAATCAGTGCTATCAGGAGAACGCCATAAAGATCCATCTTATTGGACCTGAAACGCGGAATCTTTAAGATATATCGCCGGAACACGGCTATTCCTATCCCCAGGATCACCATCAGTCCAAACAGGTCTCTCAGGAAGAAAAAGGGGTTCAAAGTAGAGTAATAATAACTGAATACAGAAGCCGTGATAATCTCACCCAGGGCATGCATCAGGACCAGCAGCATAAACCCGCAGTAAATCAACATATGCATTACCCAGCGAAGCCAGTCTTCTTTCAATATCCTCCACTGCAAAATCACATCCAGGATAAATGCCTTAACAAGAGTGAAGAGCCTGGCACTGAAAAAAACGCCTATAACACCTCTTACAAAGGCGCAAAACCTGCCCCAGGAGGTAAATCCTTCTGCCGAGATCCCGACCGGCCTTATGAACCATTGGGAGACCTTGAAGATTAAACCAAAGATAAAAACAATCAGGCTTACATAAAGAGATATCCTGAAAAACATCTAATCTACCCCATCTCATGCAGTTTTGGTAAAAAGACAAATTATTGATTTTTTATTACTTAAAATCAACCAGTTAGTTTACATTGTTAAACCATTCTTTCCAAAAAAAATCGTCTTGTAGCAAGACTGACGTTATATGTAATTCGATTTTCAGTGTTTTATATAACCTTCGGCATAAATTTGTCAAAAACAAATATGTCATTAGGGCTACTCTCCTTATTATTTACTCAGCCTAATACCTTGCCCTAATATTCTTTGGTTCATCCGGTTAATGACCTCGCTAGTTATGCATGAAAAGATTGAGGAATATATAGTAAGTCTGGTTTAGGCATCCCGGAAACCGGGAAATTATGGTCTGGATATCGGGCAATATATTCGTTACGGAGCCTCGCCCAGGGCATCTATCTTCCTGGCCATGGCATCAAAGGCCAACGCCTTGAACGGGGTAACTGGCTGCACGTTGAATTGCCCGATTCCCGCACATGCTGGTTTCCTTCAAAGGATGTAGAGATGGTAAGATAAGCCGCAGCAAAGTACTAGCACAAATCTGTCCAACTATCACAGCTTGGGCAAATACCTGTCCAGTTCAAACTTGCTTACATGAGTCCTGTATTGATCCCATTCGATCTTCTTGTTTTCTATGAACTTCCTAAATACGTGTTCTCCTAAAATCTTTTTTACCAGTTGGCTCTTCTCCGCCTCCAACGTGGCCGCATAGAGATTACCCGGTAGGTCCTTGATTCCATGAGCCTTTCTCTCCTCCGGATTCATCTCAAAGATATCTTCTTCAATAGGATCAGGCAATTCGTATTTATTATCTATTCCCTCAAGCCCGGCACCCAGCATCATTGCAAATGCCAGATATGGATTGCATGAAGGATCAGGGGATCTGAATTCTATTCTGGTGGCCGGCTCTTTCCCGGGCTTATACATGGGGACCCTGATCATGGCAGACCGATTTCGCCTTGCCCATGACACATAGACGGGAGCCTCGTAACCCGGTACAAGGCGCTTGTATGAATTGACCCACTGATTGGTTACAGCAGTTATCTCTGGCGCATGTCGCATTAAACCGGCTATATACTGCTTTGCAATATTAGAGAGCTGATACTTGTCTTTCGCATCATAAAAGGCGTTTCGATCTTCCTTAAAAAGTGACTGGTGGACATGCATTCCGCTCCCGTTCTCACCGAAGATTGGCTTAGGCATGAAGGTGGCGTAGACGCCGTTCTGCCTGGCTACCTCTTTCACTACCAGCCTGTACGTCATAGTCTTGTCCGCCATTCTCAAACCCTCGTCATAGCGAAGATCTATCTCGTGCTGGCTTGGAGCGACTTCGTGGTGGCTATATTCCACCTGGATACCGATATTCTGCAAGGCAAATATAGTCTCTCTCCTGAGGCTACTTCCCAAATCAAGGGGCCGGGAGTCGAAATACCCCCCTCTGTCGATTATGTCCGTACACTGTTCGTTTTTAAAATAGAAATATTCCAGTTCAGGCCCCACGTAAAATGTATAGCCCCTTTCAGCTATTCTTGTCAGGAGTCGTTTGAAAACATAACGCGTATCGCCTTCATAGGGTGTCCCGCCCGGATTAAGGATATCACAAAACATTCTCGCAACAGGTCTTTCTGCATTCCACCAAGGTACAAGTTGAAAGGTGGTAGGATCCGGTTTCGCGATCATGTCACTCTCATGAATCCTGGCAAAACCTTCAATAGATGACCCGTCAAATCCCATTCCCTCTGTCAAACCCTCTTCTAACTCGGAAGGAGTGATAGCAAAACTCTTCAAAACCCCTAACACGTCGGTAAACCAGAACTGTATGAAGCTGACTTCCTTCTCTTTCACCTCTTTCAACACATCATCAATGCTCCGGCAATTCATGTCTATTCCTCCTTTTTGAATTGATTACAAATATTCATTCATGAAGACTGACTATATTATCTCAGATTGCTTCGGCCTAAACACCTATAAGCTGATTCTAAAGCAAACATTGTGCCAAGATGACCAGGGATGATTATAAAGAAAATATATTGCATATTCAATTAATTAGATGTTAATAAAAACATTAATTAAATATCCCGGGTTACATTTTTGTGAAAGCATAGGCATCCTATTAACAAAAATGTTTCATCCGGTTAATGAGTACGCTAGTTAATGATATCTAAATATTTTGCGCTATATGGCCCATGGGGTTCTCTTTTAAGCGGCGAACTCGTTTATGTGCAATGAACCTGCACAAAACAAGACGAGGCGGGCGGGTAGTCTTTTCCAGATCTGGCCGGACTCGACAATTTTCTATTATCTCATAAGTATTCCGCCCGCCTAGGTGGCACCTTACGTAATTAGCATGCTGTTAATGTTTTCGCCACTTAAAAGAGAGCCCCATGGGCCATTAAGGTACTTATAATGGAGCCTCACGGGTAAACCCGTGGTCCCATTAAAATACCCGTCTTTCCATCCTCCGTAGCCCGTCCTCCGCAGTGGCCTGCTACGGAGGATGGACAGGCTACTGCGGAGGACGGGCGCCTCCGGCTACGACGCGGTTATCCGCCTAAACTGGGGGCGACATCGCGCCGTAGCAAGCGATCATTTGCGCATTCAACCACGGGCAAGCACATGGTCTTCTGCGAAGGCGGATAAGGTTTAATCTTTTACTTCTTTACGTACTCATTAACCGGATGAACCACAAAAATGTGGGTCCCGGATTGGTTGAATTACAGTAATATAAATTGTGATTTGAAAAAATTGCAAGAATTACCTTAATATATCTGAACAAATTATGATCAAGGTCTTGCACATTCATACATTGCCTATTATCAGCGGTTCGGGCATAAACACCTTCCTTTCCATGAAGGGAATGGACAGGGAGGTGTTCAAGGTTGATCTGGCTTGTGCCCCTGGTGGCCCGCTTATAGAATTGGTTCAAAAGAATCATATGAGGGTCCATACCTTCAAGAATCTGGTTCAACCAATCCATCCCGTAAAAGATCTTCTTTCAGTTGTTGACCTGGCCTCTTTTTTGAGAAGAAATCATTATCATATAGTACATACCCATAACTCCAAGGCCGGATTCGTGGGCCGTCTAGCAGCCCGGATCGCTGGGGTGCCGGTCGTTATTCATACCGTCCATGGATTTGCCTTTCATGGCCAGGAACCCGCTTGGAGACAACTTTTGTACCGGAATCTTGAAAAACTGGCCTCCCATTTATGTGACAGGATGATCTTTATCTCTCAACCCCTTATAGACTGGGCCTTGAAAGAGGGTGTGACAACAAAAGATAAGATAGTTAAGATATATAGTGGAATAGATCTAAATAGATTCCAGCCCGCGACCTTTGACGAAGAGCAAAGGGCAAGAGAGAAATGGGGTATCGGACCCAACGATCCTGTTATGGGGATAGTATCCAAATTATGGGAAGGTAAAGGCCATGAAGTCCTGATCAAGGCCCTTAAAGATGTTAAAAAAGATATAAATAAGGCAAAACTTGTGATTGTGGGCGAAGGTTATCTTGAAGACAAACTACGTTCCCTTACGGACAACCTTGGTCTCACCGACTCGGTCATATTTACCGGATTTCAGACAGATGTCTCGGAGGTTATAAGGGTCTTTAATGTTGCTGTTCTGCCTTCCTTTTTCGAAGGCTTGGGCAGAGTACTGCTGGAGGCCATGGCAATGGAAAAGCCTGTTGTTGCTAGCCGGGTTGGTGGTATCCCGGACATTGTAAAAGACGGGATAAATGGTTTTCTTACAACCCCAGGGGATACAAAGGAGCTTGGCGATGCCCTGAAAAAACTGTTGAATGATAAAAGGCTTGCTACTAGGATGGGAAAAGATGGACGAAAGGGAGTCACTGCGGAATTAAGCGCGGATGTGATGGTCAACACTATCAAGGACGTATATAAAGCATCTCTTGAAAGAAAAGGGATCAAACTTGACGTTTAGAATAATACACCAATCCATAGCAGGCGCCCTGGTGGTGCTTCTGGCGCTTCCCCCGATTAAGTATTTCTATTTTAACTCGGGTGTTAGGTGGCTTTACATATTGGTCTTCTCCTTTATAGCCAGTTATTTCATAACTCCTTTTTGCCGCATGGCGGCGCTAAAATTAAATGTCCTTGATATACCAGACTGGCGTAAGATACATCTAAAACCCACCCCCCTCTTAGGAGGACTGGGTGTTTATCTGGCTTTCCTCTTATCTCTTTTATTCAATAACGTGTTTTATCCCGGTATGAAGATCCTTTTAGTTGGCTCCACCCTTATCTTAATTATGGGGCTATTGGATGATTTCCGACCTTTACCTGCTTTTCTGAAATTCATCTTTCAGATACTTATATCTCTTATAGTAATACTTTTTGGAGATATTCAACTTACTTTCTTTTACCATACACCCTGGGGGCCCTTTGTTAATATCCCTTTGACGGTAGTATGGATGATAGGGATCACAAATGCCCTGAATTTTTTTGACGGGGTAGACGGCCTGGCCTCGGGAATGGCCATCATAATTGCCGCCTTTTTGGGAATAATAGCCTTTAAAACCGCTCACCCTGCCCTCGGCTGGTTCTCCGTAGCCCTAGCCGGCTCATGCCTGGGATTCATGCCGTATAACTTCAGGATTGGAGAATCAGCCCTGCTTTTTTTAGGAGATGCCGGCAGCACATTCTTAGGGTTTACCCTGGCGGGACTTGCCGTTCTGGGGAAATGGTCCAATACCAGCCATTTTGTTTCTCTAACCGCGCCTATCCTTATATTCAGCGTATTGATCTTCGACATGATCTATGTGAATCTTTCACGGATAAAAAACCGTATGGCAGGTAACCTTTTAGAATTACTCACCTGTGTTAATAAAGATCATCTGCATCACCGCCTTCTTTTCATGGGTTTTAATAAGAAAGAGACGGTTTCTATCATAGCCCTCCTATCCCTCTCTCTGGGTGTAAGCTCGCTGATTATCATGAACCAAGCCCTTTTTGGGGCGCTTCTGGGCCTTACCCAGGCCTTAATGATCCTGGGGCTTATAGTTATTTTGATGCTTAAAGGCAGAGCGACCATCCCTAAGGAAGGAGATCGTAGAGTATATAAAAGGCGGCTAGAGGACCGAGAGCCTCAATCTCATAAAACCACCTCGCCCCGTTAACCCTTATGAAATAATAAATATCAAAAAGGGCACCCTGGAGCGAGTCCAGGAGAAATCTCGAGGGAATATACTCAAGCCTTCCGAATCCTTGAACCAAAATAGTCCTTCACGTTCTTAAGCAATATCCTTTCTTTCGTATTAATGAACTTGGATTTTACCGCCATAATCCTTTCCAGCGATTGAGATAATCTTTCAGTGGGTATTTGATCGCGCAATGTCTTTTCCCTTATCAGGGCAAGGCCTTCCAAGAAATATTTTTGATTCTCACATATGAGCAGGATATCCGCCCCTGCCCTGAAGGAAGAAAGGGCGCCTTCTGATACGCCCCATCTTTTTCTGATAGCACCCATCTCCAGATCATCGGTAATGATTAATCCATTGAAACCCAACTTGTCCCTCAAGAACCCTTTCAGGATAGTCGAAGACAGTGTGGCAGGACATTTGGGATCCAGGGCGGAATAAACCGCATGGGAGGTCATAACACCGGAAACCCCTGCTTTTATGGCAGCCTTGAAGGGAGGGATATCGACTTCATTAATCTTACTGACATCCAGGTCTATCTTCGGCAGATTAAGATGTGGATCAATGCGGGCTCCACCAAGACCCGGAAAATGCTTGGCTACGGCCATTACACCATTTTGCTGGAGCGCCTTTACCACCGTTTCCCCCAAAAGGGCTACCGCTTTATGGTCTTCACCGAATATTCTCCCCTTCAGATGCTTTTCCGGCTTACCTATGCACACATCAATTACAGGCGCGAGATTCATATTTAGCCCCACAGTTTTCATTTCCGTGGCAGTAACCATCCCGAATTCTCTTGCCCTACCAACAGATTCTTCATCCATCCCGATGGACTCATTTCCGGGAAAAACAGTAAAAGGGTTTTTTAACCGGGCCACCCTGCCCCCCTCTTGATCTACTGCAAGAAAAAGGGGATTGCCGTGATATTTCATAGAGGTCTTCTGCAGGTCACGGCAAAGCCTGGCCAGTTGTAAAGGGTCACTAATATTCCGCGAAAAAAGGATTATACCCCCTGGATTGTAATCACCAATAAGGCGTTTTGTATCTTCATCCAGAGATTTGCCGGGCATTCCAATCATAAACAGCTGCCCTATTTTCCGGTTGATCTCCGAAAGGTCTAATAAGGTGTTCAAGGGTATATCCTTTAATATGTTTGGATTGGAAATTCTATCATAAACAAGATTTGGGGATTACCGTCAAGTTGCGATATTTGTGAACCCTATTGTTGACTTCATAAATCAACATGTATAATTATTAAAACGTAATTGCAACAGATATGTTTGGAAAGGCTAAAAACAAATGAAAGCCATAATACTAGCTGCCGGTCTGGGTACAAGATTGCGGTCCCTGACAGAAAACAAACCAAAGGCCCTGATACCGGTGGCAAACAGGCCCATTATATCCAGGAATATCGATTATCTTAAATTCTCCGGCGTTCAAAAGATCATGGTAAACACTCATCATCATTATCAGCAACTACTGGATTATCTTGATAAAAAAAGATCTTTCGGAATAGAGATAGCCGTACGCGTGGAGCCTGAGATCCTTGGTACCGGCGGAGGGATAAGAAACTGCATGGATTTAGCGCATAGTGGACCCTTTATAGTAATGAATGGCGACGTGCTCACAAATATAGATCTGGCCAGGGCCCGTGATCATCATAAAAAAGCCGGTCATATAGCTACCCTGGTACTGCATTACCGGGAACCCTATAATTCTGTCCTTATAGATAATAGGAATCAAATCATTGAGATTGGCCTGCGAAACAACCCTGCCGGATTGGCCTTTACCGGAATACATATTCTTGAGCCAGAAGTCTTACAAAATATACCTGAACAGGGATATTCCGACATAATTGATTGCTATAAGGGTATGATTAATTCCGGTGAATCCATAGGCGTTTATATCTCAGAAAACCATTACTGGCATGATATCGGGACCCCAGACGGATATATCTGTGCCAATAAAGAGATACTGGCCAGGAACAAAACCCCTTTTGCCGTCGCCCCCGGTTCGGTTCTAGACCCTTCCGCCAGGCTTGAGGACTGGGCCGTTATCGGCGAGGCTTCATGTCTGGAGAAGGGTGTATGGATAGAAAGATCCATCCTGTGGGATAATGTGACTGTTCGAGCAGATAAAAGGATTCGAGACAGTATTCTTACTTCAGGCAAGAAAGTTGATACTGATCTTATTAACCAGATTCATTAGGATTATCTTGATTCTAGGGTAAGTATTTCAGTTTCAGGATGGAAAGAGTTAGGAGGGTAAACCTTAAAACAGAATGTCATAATACAGAAAGGGTTATTTTGATCAGCAACTCGTTAAATGCTTTCATTAAGGCCTTTTTAAAGGAGATGGGTCTACCCTCAAAAGGACTTAATTCCCATTCACTTACAGGTGACGGCTCAAGAAGGCTTTTTATAAGGATTATACCATTAAATAATCACCCTAGCTTCGTTGTCATGGAAAACCACCCCGACGATGAACATCAAAGGAAAGAAAACTTAGCTTATCTCATGATCGGCAAGCATCTGTTCAAAAAAGGCCTCCCGGTTCCCCGGATATACCGGTCCGACCTTGCCAATGGCTGGTTTATCCTTGAAGACATGGGAGACAAAAGCCTCCAGGATTATTCATCACAACATAAGGATCGAGTAGCCCTGTATGAAAGAACAGTAGAAAATCTGTTTCGTATGCAGATTGAAGGGGCAAAGGATTTTGATACGGAATGGTGCTGCCAGACAAAAACATATAATAATTTCGTCATGCGGCGGCAAGAAGCTGATTATTTCAGGGATTCTTTTTTATCAAACTACCTCGGAATCAAAAGCAAATGGCCGGAACTGGAAGATCCCTTTGACTATTTAGGTTCAATGGCGTCCAGGGCGGATAACCACCACTTTATGCACAGGGATTTTCAGTCCAGGAACATAATGATCAATAACCATAAAATAGGAGTACTTGACTGGCAGGGCGCCCGTCTCGGCCCCCTTCCCTATGATCTGGCCTCCCTTCTAATCGACCCCTATGTGGATATGTCTGCTGCTGAGAAAGAACACCTGTACCGGCATTATCTCGTTCTGCTTAAAGACACTCGGTCGGAATGGCTGGATCCTTTTGAACAATATTTCCCCTACCTGGCTGTGCAGAGGAATCTCCAGATACTGGGCGCCTTTTCTTTCCTTTCCATGGTCCGGGGCAAGACCTATTTTGAGAACTATATATCTCCGGCCTTGAACTCTCTTTATCACTTGCTTGACGATCTGGCGGATCCCGGGCTATCATCCCTTACAAATATTGTTCATTCGCTGGTAATTGGCAGCATTCAACGGTAAAACTCCACCAGCATGAGGTAGTGGCTTATTCATATGCTTGGGAGGGTTCCGCTTCGAACGGTGCCCTCTTCGCTTTTCATCCCCAGAAATCGAGGGCCTTTGCGAAGGAAGGTAATGGGGGGCTGGTATAATTTCAGGAGACCCCACCTCATTCCTCCCCTAAAAGGGGAGGAGGGTGTAAAAAACAGAGGGAACCTATTTTATTCCTCCCCCTCTTAGGGGGAGGTCAGGAGGGGGTTCTTGGAATAGTCTAAGCAGACGCCTTCTCAACCCTCTCCTTTCTTTGTCATTCTGCGGCTTGCCCGCCCTGGTGCGATTTTCGGGGGAAACAGCAATTGCATAACTCTATGTACATACGAAAGTTTAAACCGAACGTTGTTTAATTACGGTCTGGGCCAGGGACCGCAGAATCCAAAAAAGTTAGCCTTCCTCAATATAGACTTTTGCCCGACTTAATCCGGGGTTTTGTGTTCGATATTCATCGTTTTAGGTTCTCAGGGTTCTAGGGTTCAAGTGAAAACCATTTAAAAACCTTTTTAGCTCTTGACCCCCTTGAACCCTTCTTGAATAACAAACCAACTGAAGTTTTCCCATAAAGGTGAAGGTTATGATATCTATCCCCCAATGGGACAAGAAAGGAGACTTAATATGGAAGACTGTATTTTCTGTAAGATCATAAAGGGCGACATACCTTGTTTCAAGGTCTATGAAGATGATAAGTGTCTGGCCTTTGAGGATATAAATCCCGTTGCCGAAGGCCACACTCTTATTATTCCCAAAAAACATGCTGAGAATCTCTGGGACATAACCGAAGAATACCTCACGGCTGTCCATCTGGCATCAAAAAAGGTCATTCAAGCCATAAAAGCTATCCTAAACCCCATAGGCGTAGCGGCCTTACAACTTAACGGCCGGGGAGTAAACCAGGTGGTAATGCACTATCATCTCCATCTAATCCCCCGAACAAGCGGTAGTCCTGAGCTTACCATGACATCGTGGGAATTGAAGGAAGGGGATATGGAAGCCATCAGAAAAACTGCTGAAAAAATAGCTGCTGCCATCAACTGAGATGGGCGGACGGAGATATGGAAAGGGCCTGATGATATCCGGTACTTTTTCAGTTATCTCCTGATGGGCCTTCTCCGGAAATCGGTCTCACCGAGAGGACCGCGCACGGTGCATTGCGTATGACCCGTTCCGTGGTTGATCCAACGAATAAGGATTCCACCAGGCCATGACCGGTTACACCTAAAACGAGCAGATCAATGTTCTGGATATCGGCATATTTGAACAATTCTTCATGCGGAAATCCTGCCAAAAGGGTGGTCTTGGGCTTGCACCAGTTACGGGCCTCAGAGGGAACCATTGTTTCGAGCTTCTCGGTCATTTGAGTGTGCAGACTTTTTCGTATTATTTCTCTGGCCCCTTCAACGGATTTGGGCATGTCTTTGTAAACCGGAGGCTCTATTACGTGCACCAGATGCAGCTCGGATTGAAATTCCTGTGCCAGACTCAACCCGTATTGAAATGCGAGGTTTGAGTCCTCTGAAAAATCGCAACCCACAAGTATTCGATTGAGCTCGATCTTCTTATGTGTAGAAACACCCGGTGCCTGTTCACATCCGCGCACCGTAAGTAAAGGGCAATGGAGGGTCCTCATCAAGTGCTCGGTGACCGAGCCGAGGATAAGCCGTTTTAAACCGGACCTGCCGCGGGTTGCCGTAACGGCAATATCCGCCCCCTTCTCTTCGGCCAGTCGGGCCACCTCATCGGCAGCACTGCCTGTGGCGACTAATGGTTCCCAGTCAATAGAACGTTCGGGTATCATTTGCCTTAACCTGGCACGGGCATAATCTTCCATCTGCATCAGCTGGGGCTCAAACCCAAAGGCGGCTTCACCGTACATGGTAGCGGAAGAAAGATCAATCACATGACATAGGTATAATTTTGCCTTGAATTCACCGGCGAGAAACACACCGTAACTGACGGCATGATTTGAAAGACTTGAAAAATCAGTCGCACAAATAATTTTTCTTATCTGCATCCGCATGGCCCGCACATCCTTTCTCTTGCAAGCACTAACTCTATTAAGGCATTTAATAACCTCGACTGAAAGAACCCTTATGGATTGAATTCCGTACTCAAGTCTCAGAGCGACGAAAGCAGAAACAATATATCAGATCGCGAGCGTCATACCTTCCCGCGCCCAGAATAAATCCATTCTTCTATTGCCTGAGCAGTATTTGGACCTGTTTTCTACCCACAGATGGTCCAGAAACTTGTCCGAATGCTGGGGATCATGATGGAAGATTGCCAGCTGTTTAACACGGGATCGAAAGGCCGTATCCAGTAGGACAGGAATGGAGGTATGGCCCCACCCTATTTTATGGGGATATTCCTCCCCTGTATACTGGGCATCGCCGATAAGGAGATCGGCATCCCGGATAAAATCCAGGTAATCCTGCGCCCGGGCCTTGCTTTCATCATTTTTCTCTTCCTCCTCGGAATTAAAAATGGCGTCCAGCTCGATGTCAGTAGCATATACCACTTTCTTCCCGTTAAGATTCACCCTGTACCTGACCGAGCCCCCCGGATGATGTACCTGCTCCTGCCACTCGACTGTTAATTCATCCAGTGTAACACTCTCTTCTCCCATCTCCTTTATACTTATATTAGCCGGAAAAGCGGACATGGAAACAGGAAAATACTCATAATTCATCTGTTCCTTTAAAATAGAGGCCAGAAAACGCTCTTTACGCGGGCTCCCATAGATTGTCAACCTGGTGTCTTTATGATAGGAAGGCATAAAAAACGGGAGCCCCTGTATGTGATCCCAGTGGGTATGGCTTAGAAACAGATGCAGTGAAGTCGGATTTTCACCTTTTTTAATCTCCTCCATAAGCTCCATGCCCAGATTGCGGATTCCTGTACCCGCATCAAAAATGATCTGCGTATTCCGGCAGCGTACCGATACGCATGGAGTGTTCCCGCCATATTTTTCCGTAATCCGACCGGGCGTTGAAACAGACCCCCGGGTTCCCCAAAACCCCACAAGCATTTTTAGCTCATCATTCCCACTCATGATCCTGTCTTATCTTCTCCTCGATAAAAAGCATCTTCACATCCCCGATCTCAATAACATCATGATCCCTTAAGATGCATTTCTGGATCTTTATTCCGTTGACATATATGCCGTTGGTACTGCCCAAATCTTCGATCTGATATTCCTCATTACGATAAAAGATCCGCGCATGTTTACGAGAAACATCTTCGGCCTGGAGTTGGATATCACAATCAGGGATACGGCCTATAAGGGCATCATCTTCGCCTAACAGGACCCTCTCCTCTCCCCCCATAATCTCTAAATAGGCATGTTGTGAGGTCGATATCTTTCCCATAAAACTCTTCCGTGACATCTTCAGCGTACTTGAAAAGCCTGGTTGCTCTTCATTAACAGCATGAACATCAAAGACGCCCGTGCGTGTGGTCTTTTCATTATCTTCAGTCATATTTATTCTGACCTCTTACTCCTTGAACCCTGGAATCCTTGAATCCTGCACTAATACAATATATCCTTATCAAGACTTTCAGTCAACAGGAAGAATCTATGCTACCAGTAAGGCTGATGCTAGGACGGGAACCCCTAAAAAGGCATGGTATTAATGATAATTTTAGACAGTATTAACAGAATAATTTGGGGTTTTATTTGTCTTTTTTGTTAGTTATTTCCAGCAGGATTTCCAGATCTGCCCGGTCCTGACTACGATTAGCCGCCTTTTTACTCTTAATGAAGTCATTTAATCCGATAAAAAAAACAGGTGTTTCACCGAACTGCCCTGCAGATCGATTGTTCCATATTTCCTTAAAGTCCATGCCCTCAATCGAAGTAATAAGGTCGATGCGTACGGGTTCATAACCCAATTGAATAATCTGCCCGGGTTTCATAAAATCCTGTTCCGATAACTGAAGAGAACCAAAACCAAAATCATTCAGTGCGTCCAGGATCCTTTGAGCGTTTTGGGATGAAGGTTCTACAAGGATATCCAGATCCTTTGTGTACCGGGGCCTGGCATGAAAGGCCAAGGCGAAAGATCCTACTATGCAGCATCTGACGTTATGCCTGTTGAACAATCCTAACAGTTCTTCGTAATCCTTTTCCACTTTCATCGGGACTAATTCCATTGAATTTAAGATACTGTTCGCGCAAAAACTGAACCGTTTCCAGCCTTTCCTGAGCGCTCATGTTAAGGTAATATTCCAGATCCTGATCCTGGGCCTCTGAAAAAGAGCCTATCTTTTTTACCCAAACCTTCTGGTACATTTTAAAACCCCTGTCTGCAGCAGGCATTATTCCATATTTACATTATTTGAGCTTCGACTAATGAATTAATAATCCTTCCTTTTCTGCCGCTTTCTACATCTTTATAACCCTGCTCAAGTTATGAGGAAGTTCTTTTATACCTACACTTTCCCCGATAATGCCTTATTTATGTACATAATTTTTATATTATAACCATAATTCTATACACGATCAATCAAAACAGAGACATTCTCACAAGATTTCATAAAGGACCATGAATCTATCAGCAGTAGCAATGCGGAATTTCACAAGCTCTGGATAATCTCTTTGCAACCAGAAGTTGTGATACCATTGTATATTGCTATAAAGCTCTAACTCACCTGCTACGCTTGGGGTATACACAATCAAAAGCCAGTGAACACCAGTTTTTTCCCCATAACTTGCTACCTTATTGAGGGAGTCATCGGGAAGTATGCGAAAGGAACCACCGGCGATATAAGAATAATAAGGTGCCAAGCTAAAAACCGGAGCCCCATTTATATATTCTTTAAAATAATCATATTCATTCTCCATCCCTTCCACCTTTGGAATAACTTCAAAAGCTGTAAAGAAATTAGGAGTTGTTAATAAGATAATGGAAAAGATAGATACTGGCAGGATAAGGTTGGAAAATCGCTTTAATCTTAAAGTATTCATAAGGGCATTAAGGCAGACAAAAAGCTCAATAGATATATGCATCAGACAGAAAGGAAAAAGTATATAGATGTACCTGGAAATCTCAGCCGTAAAAAATGATATTGCGAGCAGATACAATAGAACAAAAAAAGGCAGCAGTACTCTGGCACTAAACCTGATTCTATGATTTTTGATTGAAAAAGATGAAAGACACGCCAAAAAGAACAGGATTAGGGTGATATTGCTTAGCGATAATCCAAGGTGAGTAATATTCTTATAAAACTTAATGAAGTAATCCTTCAAATTTTTGATATTTGATAATACTTTATCTATATATCCTGGACTTTCGCCTTCCTCCGTATATATATAAGCGTACATCTCGGAGGCATCCGGCAGCAATTTTCTCATCCGGCGTCTCTCAGAATAAATCAGTTCATAAGCGCTATCTGGTGTGTCTCCATTCTGTTTCAACATATCATCCGGCAAGGTCTTCTTTTTTTCTATTTCGTTTAGAATTACAGGATCTTTTACGGTGATCGTATATTTATTCTCTCGAAACCCCTGCGTAAGGGGGTGCTGTCCTGTCTGGAAATAGAGGCCTATTGTATAGGGCACAAACAAAAGCAGCCATCCCAGCAATATGAGTATGAGGTTTTTATTTAATATTTTTCTTTCCATCCCGGAAATAGTGAGCCATCCTATAAGGCAAATAATTGCCACGAATACGGATACTACTATCCCTATCTGCCTTGCTAGAAACAATAGACAGCACACCAAACCTGTTAGGAAAGCCGTTAATCTTCTTTTCTCCTCAGGATTATTAAGCATCAATAGCATCAGATAGAGGGCAAGGCTTAGGGTAAGTAAAAAAGTCGCCTCTGACAAAGGTGTCATCCCAGTGACAAAATAATAAAGATTTATCTGTAAAGGTATAAGTGTAAGAACTGATATAATCCTATTCGTCATCTTTTTTAGATACAGGAATATTACAACAGAGCATATCAGCACACATAGAGAACTGACATATTCAGCTACATTCAAGGTTTCAGGTGAAAAGATCCGACCACATGCTATAAGAAAAGGATAGAGAGGCGGCAGGATAAGGCCGGTATCAATATGTCCCCAGGAAGGAATATACAACAGCCCTTTGGTAAAAAGATCCCTTGCCATGGTCACATAGGCAATTGTATCTGATCCAAAAATGAAGGGACTAAAGGTAATAAAATGGGAGAGCGGATTCAGAGCTATTATTATGACAATACAAAAAAGATCTAAATACAAAGGCTTAATATGGGATTCCATTCTAATATTCTTGACCATTGATCCACAATCCATATTATGCATATATCAGAATTTTATTTCAATTGGGCAGAGACATAGAAGAATATTCAAAGACATAGAAAATTAGAAATCTTGAATATATTTACAATTATGATATTCATTTTGCCCATTGATTTATGGTTCTGATAAAGATAAATTAGTTCTAAAAAACCTCTAACAACCTTCAGATGAAAGGGCTATCCAGGAACGCAAGAATGAATATATTTTTTAATATAAGCCATCCCGCGCACGTACATCTCTTCAAAAATTCCATCAAAACAATGTCCCGAAATGGGCATAATGTAATTGTAGCAGCCAGGAACAAGGAGTTTACAATTAAACTACTAACCGCCTATAATATCAAGCATATTGTACTTACAAATAAAAGAAAAGGGTTAGCTGGACTAATAAGAGAATTGCTTGAACAAGAAATAAAAATATCAAATATTATCAAAAAACAATCTATTGATATAATGCTGCAAATGAACGGTATATTCAACGCCCCTGTTGGACGATATTATAATATACCTACTCTTGCCTTTTCTGACACTGAAAATGACAAATGGGCGAATAGCTTTTCTTTTCCATTGAGTACAAGTGTTTTTTTACCGACGTGTTTCAATCATCAAATTGGAGGCTCTTGGAAAAACCAAATCCATTACCCAGGGTACCACGAACTTGCATATTTAAGTCCCAAATATGTGCCTAGAAATTTCAAAACTGAGAACAGATTCCTTATAAGATTCGTAGGATGGGGTGCCGGCCATGATATAGGTGAAAAGGGCCTGTCCGATAAGCAAAAGATAGAACTCGTAAATGTCTTACAGAATTACGGCACAGTCCATATCTCTTCCGAAGGTCCCTTGCCTGAGGAATTGGTATCATTCAAATACATTCTTCATCCATCCGAAGTTCACGAATTCATGATGGGATGCCGCCTGATAGTGGGAGAATCCGCAACCATGGCATCGGAAGCAGCTTGTCTTGGAATTCCCGCAATATTCATTTCAAATACAGGGAGGGGCTATACGACCGAGCAGGATAAGAAATATGGTTTAATAAAACACTTCAGAATAAATCAGTGGCAACAAATAATTGACCAACTTAAACAATGGGCATCTCAAGATTTAACAGATCAATGGCAGAAAAAACGGCTTAGTATGCTCAAGGATAAAATAGACGTTACATCTTGGATGGTGGATCTCGTTGAACAATACCCTGAAAGCATCCATGATAGCCTGCAGGGAAATTTCGAAAGGTATTATATAAAGTGTGCGGAATAGCAGGAATCTTCAGGTACAATAACATTGGCCACCCGGATATTGATCTAATTAAAAACATGAACAATATACAGAAGCATCGTGGCCCTGATGATGAAGGTATCTACTCAGATAACAATTGTGTTTTGGGACATCGTCGCCTTGCCATTATCGATCTGTCAAAAGACGGGCACCAGCCTTTTATCTCTGATAACGGCCGATTTCAACTCGTTTACAATGGCGAAATTTATAATTATATCGAACTCAGGGCTGAACTGGAACTCCTTGGCTTCCGTTTTAAAACAAAAACCGATACAGAGGTATTGCTCAAAGCCTATCAAGCTTACGGAGAGTCATGTCTTGAAAAATTCAATGGAATGTTTGCATTTGCCCTTTATGATTCTTTACAGCAAAATATCTTTTTAGCTAGGGACCGTATTGGCATAAAGCCTTTATATTATACAATCATGGATTCTACCCTCTATTTTGCATCGGAGATAAAAGCCCTTTCCGCTGTTCCAGCTTTAAACCTTTCTTTAAATTATCAGAGTCTATTTGACTATCTCGTCTTCAACAGGACTGATATTTTCGATGAAACTTTTTTTACCGAAATAAAGCGTATTCCTAATGGTTACTACGCAACATTCGGCGCAAACGGATTAAAATTATTCCAATGGTGGAATCCTGCGGTTTTTATCAATGAGTTGAGTGAAGATGACAAAACCCGGATAAAAAGTAAAATTCACGATATACTTGTCTCTGCTGTAAAATTAAGAATGCGAAGTGATGTTCCTGTAGGATCCTGCCTAAGCGGCGGATTGGATTCTTCAATCTTACTGGGAATCCTTTTCGATTGGAATCAAGTTCCTGATGGATATCCAACTTTTACGGCTTGTTTTCCCACACATGCTATCGATGAGACTGTCTATGTTGACAAACTAAACAAAAGATATCCCTTTAAAAACTACAGAGCCTATCCTACAGCAGAATCCGCTTTTAATAAACTTAGAGACTTTGTATACACAAATGATGAACCAACAACCAATTACTCATTCTTTTCACAATATGAAGTGATGCAGCTCGCTAAAGATAATGGCGTTACAGTCCTATTGGATGGTCAGGGCGGTGATGAGAGCTTCGCAGGTTACCACTACTTACATGGTTTTAATATGTATGGTATGCTAAAAGATCAAAAGTTAATGCAATTATCTTCGGAAATTTTAAAAAGTCTATTACGAAATCAGCACAAGTCTGCTTATCAGACATTTCTATTTCAAATCCTGCCGGATTCGTTTAGAAAAAGGGCTTTGCTTGGAACCGTGTCTTATCTTAACACAGATTTTTTTCATAATTATATCAAAACCAGCCGTATCTATAATGAGTTCTTTGATGCCGACAACCTGAATCAAAGCCTTGTAAGACACATACAGTATAAACTTGAACATCTACTTCGGATGGAAGACAGAAATTCAATGTGCTTTTCACTTGAAGCGCGGGTTCCATACCTCGATTATCGGCTTATCGAATACGTCCTCGGTGTTCCGGGGACCTTAAAAATTCATAATGGAGAAACAAAATACCTGCAAAAAATTTCTGTGGGGAGATATACTATCCCGGAGATTATAAACAGAACAGATAAAATAGGTTTCGGGACACCCGGTGAAGAATGGATGCTTACAGATGACTGGCAATGCTTGACAGCACAAAATTACGCATATTTGATTAAAACATTTCCCGATGTTTTTAAAAAAAATGTTCATTTGTCAAATACTGGTTTCGATCGCTGGAAGATCAATCAGCTTGCCACGTGGAGAAATATTTTTTTCGATTAACTTTGCTATCAAAGGGATATTAGTTTTTATGCAAGACAGACAAAATTTATTGATAGATATCCTTACCGCAGCTGAAAATAACGGATATATTGGCTACAGCAAATTTGATGCACTGAACAGTGATTTTCTGAAAACGATTACCTTTAACAACAAATGCTTAAGACTTTTATATACACAGTTTGTAAAGGAGATGCCATTTCATATCCGTCCCCTGCTCAATATAAAAAAATCGAAAAATCCAAAGGGAATCGCCTTATTTGCAAAAGCATATCTTTTCCTTTATCAAAAGACTTCTGATCCAGCCTTTCTGAAGAAAGCGGAATCATTAATTCAATGGTTACTCGAAAATCCAAGTCCTGGTTACAATCATCTCTGCTGGGGATATAATTTTATCTGGCAGAACACAATTTTTCTTCAAGACGCGTTTGAACCTAACATCGTGGTCACTATATTTGTCGGAGAAGCACTTATACACGCATACAGAATTACGGAAAATAAAAAATATCTAAATGCTGCCTGTTCCGTTTCAGCATTTATTCTAAATGATTTACCTGTATTACATGATACAAATGATGAAATCGCCATTGCATATGTTGTAAAAAAAGTAGATGCAGTGGTTTTAAATAATCAGGTCCTTGCCGGTGCTTTTCTTATCAAAGTCTGGAGGCACCTAAAAGAGCAATATTTATTAGAGACTGCTTCAAAACTAATAAACTTTACAGTCAACAGAGCAACAGATTATCATGCATGGTATTATACTTATCCTAAAGAAAAATCACCTATCAGCCATGATAATTACCACACAGGAGGAATACTGGACGGACTCATAGAGTATTTTGAAGAAACTGATGATAATAGGTACATGGAAATCTACTGGAACGGATTGGAATACTACAGGAACAATCTGTTTGAAATTAACGGTGCACCAAAATGGATGCACAACACAAAATATCCTTATGATATACATGGTTCAGCGCAGGGGATAATAACTTTCACCAAGGCATCACGGCATGACTCCAAATTCCTCAGTCAGGCAGATATTATTTTAGAATGGGCGGTAAATAATCTCTATCGCAGAAGACACCATGATTTTGCTTACAGGCAGGGTCGGTGGTTGAAATGGAATTATTCCTTAATGAGATGGTGTAATGCATGGATGGCCAGGGCTCTTGCTGAGTTTATTTTATCAGAATAAAGAACAGAGATGAGATATGACTTGTTTAGGTCGTGAACAGAGATATAATTCCCAACATTCTTTCCTGGAAAAATGTTATATTTATATATTTGGCATGCCCATAGTGGGTCTACGTATCAGAGCACGCAATGTTTTCAGTTTGATTCCGAAGGGTAAGACTTACAACCGAATCTTGGACGCCGGATCGGGAACAGGCGTGTTTTCTTTCGAACTCTCACGTCGTTTCCCTAACGCTTCGATTTTAGGAATCGATTTAGATAAACAAGCCATTGAGATTTCTGAAATAATAGCCAAAAAATTGGAATATACAAATATCAATTTCCGGCAACAACCTATAGAAGAACTACACGAAGAGAATGCTTTTAATCTGGTACTTTGTGTTGATATATTGGAACATATTAAAAACGAACAGGATTCATTAGACAGTATTTATAAGGCTACTGCGCCCGAGGGCATATTGATTTTACATGTTCCCGCCCTTTACAGGCGCTATCCCGTATTTAAAAAAAGCTTAAATTTTGATGTGCCCTCCCATTTCAGGGTCGGATATAAACTTGAAGAAATTCGAGATAAAGTTTTTAACATTGGTTTTTCGATTCAAAAAATCGGATATACATATGGCTTCTGGGAAACATTGTCAAATAATTTGAGTTATTTAATTACCCGTGCCAGGATGGAAAACAGGTTTTTTTATTCTATTGCTTTCCCTCTCCTAAACCTTATATCGCTACTTGGCATCAGGGCACGACCTGAAAAATTAGGCGCGGGCATATTTATCATAGCAAAAAAGGAAGCTTCAATTGAACAGTGAAAAGAAGAAAGAGATGAATATTTTTCAAGAAATCGCGGATTTCTGGTCATTTCAACTTAACAATGAAATTTATTTGCGTGGTCATCCTGAAATTGAACGGGGTAGTGAAGAATATTTTAATATTATCCTCGCTGCAAGAAAAAAATTTATTTATTATTTTCCTTCAATGCTTTCGTTTTTGAGAAATTCTCCATCAAAGAACTTTTTGGAAATAGGGTATGGAATGGGGACCGATAGCCTTTTATTTGCTAAAGAAGGCTTCCATATAACAGGTATTGATTTGGCTCCATCGCATCTGGCCCTGGCAAAAAAATTATTTGGATACTTCAATTTAATTGGTAACTTCATGGAAGCTAATGCGGAAAAATTACCTTTTAAAGATAGTACATTCGGGAGTATTTTCTCGTACGGAGTTTTACACCATACACCAAATACGGAAAAAGCGTTAAAAGAGATTTACAGGGTGCTTATCACTAAGGGGCATGCTGTGATCATGCTTTATAATAAACGGTCATTGAACAATTTAGTCCATTGGTTAACTAGAAGGGGATTTGAAAATGTTAAAGATATGAGGGACACACCGATAACGTATCGCTTTAGCAAGGGGAAAGTTAAAAAAATGTGCTCACAGTTTAATACTTGCAAAATTCATACGGAGTATCTATTCGGTGCGGGATGGGGACGAATATATGACATGACGCCAGTTCCCATTTATCGATTGCTAAGTAAACTGTTTGGTTGGCATTTGATTGTTTATCTTCAAAAATGAGATCTCAATTCATTAATTAAGTGAGATACAAAGTTATGCGGAAATGACCAAGCCTGTCTTGACCTAAGGAAGCTATAATTAAATACTCTCTGACAGTTGATAACGTATTTAAAGAAGGGTGATAAAAATTGAAACAGCTCGTTCAAAATTTTAAAACCGGAGTCGTCTATTTAGAAGATGTCCCGATTCCTAAGTTGAATGACGGTTGCTTGCTTGTTAGAAATATGGCATCCCTTATTAGTGTTGGAACTGAGGGCGGGACGGTTAGACTTGGGAAAATGGGGCTGCTTGGAAAAGCTAGAGCCAGGCCTGGACAAGTCAAGAAGGTTCTTCAAGCATTAAGGTCAGAGGGCATTTTATCAACTATCAATGCCGTTAACCGGACACTTGATCTTCCAGTCCCCCTGGGATATAGCTCAGCGGGCATTGTAGAGACTACGACAATCGGGGCCAGAGACATCCCTGTGGGAACCAGGGTAGCTTGTGGAGGTGCAGGGAGAGCCAATCATGCGGATTACATTGTCGTTCCCCGCAATCTCTGCGTTCCAATCCCTGAAGGATTAAGCTTTTTCAACGCAGCTTTTACCACTGTCGGTTCTATAGCCATGCAAAGTGTGCGTATCGCAGATGTCCGGTTTGGTGAAAATATAGTGGTTATCGGACTTGGTCTTATAGGGTTACTGGTTGTGCAAATACTTAAAGCGAGCGGTTGCAACGTCCTTGGAATTGACGCCAACCCTGAACGTGTTGCATGGGTCGATAAACACGGTATCTGCCCTGTAGTGGCGCGCAATTCTGAAAATATGCACGATAGAATTCTAGATTTTTCTGAAGGGTACGGCGCGGATGCCGTTATCATCACTGCTGCGGGAAAGGATAATGACCCGGTTATTCTTGCCGGCAATGTAGCTCGTCACAAAGGAAGGGTTGTCGTGGTCGGAAGAACTGAAATGAAAGCACCGCGTGAAACCTATTTGTTTAAAGAACTAGAGCTGCGGACTTCTTATGCTTACGGCCCAGGGACCGGGGATGAGAGTTATGAACTGGAGGGATATGATTATCCTATAGGATATGTCCGTTGGACCGAAAATCGAAACATGCAATTATTTCTCAAGTTATTGAATGAAAAAAAGATTGATATTGAGAGGTTAATCACACACACTTTTCCGTTTCATGATGCGCCATCGGCTTTTGATTTAATTAATAACCCGAAAGATCAAGTAATTGGCGTTATACTTGATTATGACAATACCACCAAACAAGAATATTCTTCTTTGATAGAACATATAACGCCAAAAAAGCTTCATCTAAAATCATCGGGGGACAAAATAAGAGTTGGGATCATCGGTGCGGGAAGTTTTGCTACTAATGTCATGGTTCCTATTCTAGCGAAGAGGAAAGATATTGTGCTTCAATCCATTGCGTCTGCCAGCGGACTAAATGCTGCCACACTGGCTAAAAAATATGCGATCCCTTTTTATACATCAGACGCAAATAATATTATTGAGTCACCAGACATAGATTGTGTCTTTATTTTAACCAGACACGGATCTCACGCCCCGCTTGCTGAACAGGCCTTGATTGCAAATAAAGACGTCTTCGTGGAAAAACCTCTTTCTTTAACGGAAGAAAGCCTTAATAAAGTTATATGCGCTCAAAAAAAATCCGGAATGTTATTGATGGTTGGCTTTAACCGCCGTTTTTCACCTTTGGCTGAGAAGCTAAAAAACTTCTTTTATGGTCGATGTCAGCCCATGATGCTTGAGTTTCGTGGGAATGTCGGGTATAGATCTCCTGAACATTGGCTTCACGATCCTGTTGAGGGCGGTGGCGTAATTCTTGGCGAAGCATGCCATTACATCGATTTTTGTCGATGGATTGTGGATTCAGCAATTACTGATGTAGATGCTACATGCGTTGGTACAAGCAATACATCTGTAATACCAGAGGATAATGTAATAATAAATTTACATTTCAAGGACGGTTCATTGGCAACTATATTATATCTCTCCAACGGCGCGAGAGGGTTTAACAGAGAACGTTGTGAAATTCATGCGGAAGGTCGATCTGCAGTTTGGGAAGATTTCAGACATGTGCGGATGGTCAAGGGGCTTGGGTTTCCAAGAACTTATCGTCACAGACTTTTCCCGAAGAAAGGGTATAAGGAAGAGTTGGATGCATTTTTCAAATCAATTATTAAGGGTGATCCCCACAAAATTGAATGGTTGACCGGACAAACCGATGCATCATTAGCCGCGATTAAAGCATCCAGATGCATCATGGATAAGTAATGTCGATGTTATTACGGACTATTCCGGCAACATTTCCACAGTGTTAAAAGATATAATCTATTTCGGGCCTCTCCAGGTATTATGATGGAATCTGAGAATAATAGAAAAAATACTTCTAATCCATACGAGGAAGCTTTCTCCTCTTTTATTAATCGTTCAACAAATAGATTAAAAAGGCAACCCTCTTTAATATTACCGGCTCTCTTTGCATATATTCGAGGATTATACTATAGGGGGAAATTCCTGTTGCTGCTTAAAAAAATTAAAATCGGTGCACATTTTCGTGTTTATGGAAGGCTCACCATAACAGGCCCTGGTAGGGTGATCTTTGGAAAAGACTGTCTTATCCTATCCCAGATGACTAAACCGGTTTGCATTACAACACAACTGCCTGACTCAAAGGTTATTATCGGAAATCATGTCGGATTGAACGGAACATCCATCGTTTGTTTTGACGAGATAGTTATCGATAATTACTCTAATGTTGCTGATGCCTATATAACAGACAGTTCTTCCCATCCCTTGAGTCCCGACAGAAGGTTATATTCTGCCTTAGACATTCCTGTGGAAAAGGTCTATATAGGGAAAAACGTTTGGATCAGCACCCATGTAGTAATCCTGAAAGGGGTTCAGATCGGTGAAAATTCTGTTATTGGTGCTTTTTCTTTAGTGAAAAAAAGTCTTCCGGCAGACATCCTGGCTGCCGGTATCCCGGCAAAACCCATAAAAGAATTGCCTGACGAAGCTTTGCTGAAGCAAGATGGATAAAGAGATTAAAGTATGGATCCTAAAACACAGAGGCTTTTGTTGCTTTCAGCAAGAATCAGCATCGCTGCAATCCTTATCATCTTTCTAATACGGCTTGCCAGGGTGGAGGAGATACTTAATTCTCTTTCACGGATTACATGGCCTTCCCTGTCACTGGCAACACTTTTCCTCTATGCATCCATTCTACTAGGATCTTTCAACCAATATCTTCTCTTCCAACCTCTTCTGATAATATCTTTTAAACAATTTATACGATCCTACTTTAAAGCATATATTGCAGGATTGTTCTTTCCCGGTCAGGTTGGAGATGCCAGCATTATCTTTTTCCTAAGACATAGCGGTCCGCGTTACAGTCAGAATTTCTCTATTTATTTATGGGACAAGTACATAACGCTTCTGCTTTACGCTGGTATATTATTCCTGTTTCTATCCGATATAACGGGCTATTCGATATTTTTCATTCCAGTTATTCTGGTAATATTTTTAGGCTTTTCAGCCGGTATGTTGTATTTTGTTTCAATGCTGGGAAATTACCGATCCCTTGAAGGATGGTTAGGACGCTTCAGTACCTTTCTAAAGAATATGACATCTGAAATATTGCATTATGCCGCAAGATATCCCTTGCGGCTGCTGATTAATCTCAGTCTCACATGCATAAAGATCCTCCTTGTAATGTCTTGTTATTATTTTATATTCTCAGCATTGGGATATGTGATTTCTCTCTGGAAAATCGGAATCTCCAGCATAGCATCAGGCATCATTGCATATCTTCCCGTTTCAATACAGGGAATCGGAACTGTTGAAGCTGCTGCTGTCTGGATCTTCGGGCACCTTAATATAAGTCCGGCCGACGTACTTTCCGGATTCCTGTTGCTAAGGGCATGCGGTTATATTCTTAACATTGCTGTTTTCAGCCTAATATGTTTGATAAAAATTGAAGACAAAACCATTGAAAGGGACTGATTTTGGCATCCCATAACAATAAAAACATCCGCCCGTCTTCCTTCGAATACGACAATAAATGGATCAGAGATACCTGGGGGTGGGATACGCCTGAAGAATTTATACGTTCCAAAGGCGGGAACTTAAGACCACGAGTTCGATATTGTCTGGAAATAGCTAATCTTCATCAGGGCATGAGGATTTTGGACATTGGATGCGGTAGAGGTGAAGTTGTTTTGCATTGTGCCCGACAAGGTATTTATGCTGTTGGAGTAGATTACTCACAAGAAGTTCTTTCTATCGCGCAGGCGGCCTTAGATACTCACACACCTGAGGAACGTAAGTTCATGAAATTTATTTGTGATGATGTGAAGAACCTTGTTACGGAAGGACCTTTTGACCGCATTTTTATGTTGGATTTGGTTGAGCACCTCCATGACAGGGAACTAAATGAACTGTTTCAACATTGTAAAGACCTTTTAAAAACAGATGGTCAGATTATTATCCACACTTTACCCAATCGATGGCTTTATGAAATTACCTACCGAAGACTATTAAGGCTGGCCATGCCATGGCTTCCAAGGGATCCAAGGAACGATAAAGAAAAGGCTATCCATGTGAACGAAATGAGTATAACGCATTTATACAAAATATTGACAAACAACGGGTTCAACTGTCTGATCTGGCTTCATGATATGATTATCAATCAGGCAAAATGGCATACCCCAAAAAATTTATCAGATCGACGCGCCAGTCTTTACAGTTGGATGAGAAAGCCTTTGGTAGCTGCAATATTTCGATTTCTATCTAAAACCCCCCTACGTCTTTTGATAATAAACGATATTTTTGCAGTTGCAGTTCCCGAAGGACAATCAATATTGCTTCACCAATCCATGCATCACAACTGGATGGAATCCTTGATATGTCGTTTATCAACTAACCGAGGATAAAAATACGATGGATTTCAAGGATCATTTGAAAATTACCAAGCTCGTTCAGCGTTCATTGGTCTTTATAGGATCACTAATCATTATTATTACTTTCTCTATTTTTCACGGTATTTCAGGAGGAAAAAAAACAACTGAAATGAATGATCAAATGCTTGCGAGACCGGCAACCTTACAGGGAAATTTTGGAGAATTACCGAGGTTAAACCTAATCGAATTACAGTAACCAAGTATCAAAAATATGTGACCCTAATTTACAAATCAACACAACAAGTCAAAAAAGGAGATAACATCAGTTTTATTGCTGAATCCGATAGGCATAATGATCCGAAAAGGGATCTTCTTTGGTATCCTATCAAAATAAAGATACATGGAAGAAGCTCCTTCAAATTCTATCTTTCCTTTATCTCTGTATTAATCGTTTTAATTATAGGCTTAAGATCTATCCGATTTGACAAAAAAACACTCAGCCTAACATTCAGGAATTGACAAGACTGATGCCGGATGGATTAACACATATTATATGCGGATATTTTTGCGGCGAAAGGTGGCTTAAAAGAGGGCGTCTTGCTCTTTTTCTATTGGGTTGCCTGATACCCGACATATTTTTAAGAGGAGGCAGACTGTTTTTTACAGGTTCTCCCAACAGGGATTTTATTGAATTGTTTTTAACACCATTACATACCCCAATTACCGGACTGTTTATATGCCTAGCTATAACTCAATTCTTTCATGCTAGAATTCAAAAAGGAGTGTTTTTAATAATTTATTCGGGATGCTTATGTCATTTTATTCTAGACTTAATGCAGCGTATTATCAATGGATATGGCTTTTCTGTCGAACCTATAGACGGCTATCATTGGTTTTTTCCCCTAAGCTGGTTCGATTTTCAGATTGGGATTTTTTGGCCGGAAAACGCACCCTATGGTTTATTTATTCTTATCCCCGCTGCGCTCTGGCTTCTTCGTTATAGAAAAAAGGCCAATGAAAAGATTTGAATTATAGTTTTAGGATCGTGTTTTTAAGAGGAAATGTTTTTTTAATTCAATCAATTACTTTTAAAAATATCTATCTTTTTCACTCCTTTCAAACCTCATCTGGCAGATCTGCTCTGAGACAAGGCCCATCATAAAAATAATAATGGATGTTGAAAAGAGCAGGGCACTCATATTCGTGAATCGCCCCATGGTAATGTAGGTAAAGAGATAATAAGACAATCCGAGGAGAAACAATATGAGGCTTAGCGGAAGGAAGATCCTCAAGGGCGAATAAAGGGCGCATATCTTGGCTATGATCAAAAAGAAACGGA
>CAYQNR010000011.1:44844-47233 GCA_964418945.1 uncultured Desulfobacteraceae bacterium | reverse complement strand
GGCAAATCCATAGGCAAAACCGATAAGGCTGCCAATAAAAGTGACCCTATAACCTATAAAGTACTGGCTCAGGAGCCGTAAGTGAGCTCCTACATTCTCTCCACCTTTTAGTACAAGCCAATTCGTAGCTATGAATATGACTAGGCCGGTCAAAAGACCGAGGACAAGTCCAAACGCCTTAGCGTTCAACAACAGGGTTCCTTTCAGGAGCTTTTCCTCTTCCTCTAACTCGCCTTGGTTTTTTATCTCCATTTTTTCATTCCTCTTATAATGCTTAAAATAGTATCCCTTTCGTGGATATTAAAACCCACCGATTTCAGGCGAATCTGGTTATTGATTGTTGCAGAGCGCCCCGTCATTCCTCCCACTCTTAGGGGGAGGCCAGGAGGGGGTCTTCAAAGATCAACCGAGACCCCACCTTAATCCTCCCCTAAGAGGGGAGGAGATAATGATCCTTTGATCATAAAGTATTTCACTTGAATCCTTGACTCCTAGAACCCTTGAATCCTGATCATCGATTGACTAACTTGGAGCTGATCCTTATATATAATCAAAGAAATCTTTGAGCGTCAGTATCTCGGTTTTTTCCCTGACCCAGAAAACATATAACCCGAAAGCAAGGTTCCTCAGATAGGCAAACAGCCAGCCGAATAGAAAGCCCCAGAAAAAGGTGTATGCCAAGGCGATGAAGGAGCCTTTTAATGTTACCGTATAGCCGGCAAAATATTGAGAAAGGAGCCGCAGATTTGGGCCTATAACCTCCCCGCCCTTTATAACCAGCCAGATCGTTGCCAGGAAAACCAGCAGGCCAGATACCGATCCTAAAGCGGTTGCAAAGGCCAGTTTATCCATCTTAGCGAATGTTCGTCCAAGAATTTGTTCAATGACATCTCTCCTGTCGATAACTCTTTTATCCTCTTCCAGATATTCCTCCTCTTCGTTCACATTCCATAAATCATGCTGCGCACCTGAATAGTTCTGAACCGCCAGTATGCCAGTCAGCATTGAGTGATCCATGTTATTGTACCGGTGAGTTCCTCCCCGGCCGATGGTGTGGAGATTGCTAATACCGGCAAGATATTCCTTGATAACACCCAGGTTCTCTTTATATCCCTCATCATAAACCGGATAGGCATTTGGCTGGCGTACCACGTAACTATCAAGGATATCATTTTTCTCTACCAATCCTATATGTGACAATTCTCCAGAGGCGATCTCTGCAAGATCTTCATCGCTCATGCCCCAAATTTCATCACCTTCATTACAGAAATATTCCATCCCGATGCTGGTCTTATCGGGATCCGGGACCATGGCCACGCTCCAGTTCTTGAAATTCTGGATGCGACCAACCCTGACATCAGGGCTGTGGATATATATCCACTGATCAGGAAAGATGTCCTTTTTATCCACAATAAGCACAACGATAATAAAGGCTCGATAGGATAGGCTTGCGGCCGCTGAGGTCACTTTTTCCGGGGGCCCGGGCTTCAGCGTAGACACGAGAGCAGGCAAAGGAATGCTTGAAACCACGTGGCTTACCGCTAGCTCCTTGATCTTATCGTCATTCATATATTCAATACTTACTATTGATCCGTTTTCATGCCTCAGACCTGTTACCTCCCAATTGAGCAGTACCTGGCCGCCCCTTTCTTCAACATACTCGTTAAAGCGCTTCCACATCATCCCCGGACCTTTTAAAGGATAGTGGAATTCATTGATCAAGGTCTTGGCCTTTTGGATGTCCAGAAGAGAGTTTATCAGGGCGGCCATAAGTGATAGTCCCTTGATGCGCTGAGAGGCCCAGTCGGCCCTTATCTCTCCGCAGGGTATGCCCCATACCTTTTCCGTGTATGTCTTGAAGAATTTCTCATAAAGACGCCGGCCGAAACGGTTGGACACCCATTGTTCAAAGGTTTCCTCTTTAGGATAGGGTTGTATCTGTGCTTTGATGTAACTTAGAGGTATCAAGAGACTTTCTATTATGCCGAGATTAAAGAGCGCATTGGAGATTTCGAGGGGATAATTGAAAAAGTGGCCCTTGTAATAGATATGGGATATACGAGAGACGTTGATAAGATCCTCTCTTAGCATCTCCTGCCACAGGCGATTAATTTTTTCGATCTTGCTGAAGAAACGGTGCCCTCCCATATCGAAGTAATAGCCTTTGTAGGATTCTGTTCGGGAAATTCCTCCTACCTTATCAGCCTTTTCTATGACAATGGGCTGAGTTCCCAGCTTGATGAATTCATATGCAGCGGTCAGGCCGGCGGGGCCGGCCCCTATTATGATAACTGGTTTATCATTCATAAGTTCGATCTTTCGCGCTCTTTCCTCTCTACTGTTTTCTCTTTTCTCCCTTTAGTCTTTTTACATAATAATCAGTGAACCC
>CAYQNR010000011.1:34270-44744 GCA_964418945.1 uncultured Desulfobacteraceae bacterium | reverse complement strand
TCTACTGTTTTCTCTTTTCTCCCTTTAGTCTTTTTACATAATAATCAGTGAACCCGATCAAAAATCCGAGTCCTGAATAGAAAAAGTATAACCAATGCCATGGTATTGTTTTTAGCATAAAAACAAAATCACGCTTTTTATTAAAGAACATGTATAGATCCCTGTTAAGAAATAATAGCAGCATGAATATAAAAAAAGCAATCAGCATCAGCCATGGCATGTATAATGAGGTTGCTAAAGTAATAATCAAGATAAAAATGGAAGCTACACTTATACGGTTTGATATTTTCAGATTTAGATCATCCAGGAATTTACCTTCTTTAAGGATAAGACTGGTCCAGGGGATGGCACGATAAAAAAGGTCTGCCCTTAAAAGAGACAATGGGCCCCAGTATTTAAGGTGTTTTACCTTTAGATCTTTCAACAGACTTATCTTGTAACCGGCTTCTTTGAGTCTGTAACCCAGTTCTATGTCTTCTATGGAGGGTCGGCGGAAGCTCTCGTCAAAGCCTCCCGCCTTTAGGAATATATCCCGCCGTATGGCACCGCAGGCGCCCCAGAAGGTAGAGGCCTCCGGATTGGATGTCTGGTGAACGTAATGGTGAAAAAGGTTCTTATACTGTGAAAGGAAGTTGGTCTCAAAGGGCTCATCATCGTAGGAACCGAAAACGGCGGCCAAATCAGAATCCCGCTCAAAGGCTTCAATAACATGTATTATAGCATCTTTATCAATTGTAACGTCGGCATCCACAAAAAACAGTATATCTCCTTTGGCCTTTCGCGCACCAGTATTTCTGGCTTTTGCAGGACCACCAGGCGTTGGAATTTTCAATATATCTGCATTAAAGTCTTCCGCCATACGCCATGATCCGTCTGACTCACCGTCCGCCACAACTATGATCTCATCAGGTTGAGTCGCACATTCGGAAAGGCTTACAAGACACCTGCGGAAGTTCTCTCCACCGTTATGGACCGGTATGATTACTGAAATCATTTCCTTTTCCATCGCATACACAGATATATAGATACCCCATAATCTTCACGCATAAACTTTTGAATTCGATAAAATGATTTTAGCCGGGAAGACCATATTTATATACATCCAAGGCAAGATAATGCCTTTCCTCCAGCAATGGGTATATCCACCTTATGACCTTGCTATTTATATATTGGACCTTGTAGGGGTCCCAATATTTGTTGATCGCTATATAGAAATATTCAGGCTCTGTAACAGAACGTTGTTGAAACTCTTTTTCAATATAGGCCCTGATATTGTCCAGGCTACCTGATGGATCTACTTGCATGGGGGTTGCCAGGTCAGCCTGCTCTTCCAAATAATACTTCATTGCGAGAGATGGACAGCTGGTGAATACTATACCGCCTTCGAGTTCCTGTCTAACGTCATACGAAAAAGCACGCCAGTCCGGATTCGGCAACCATATTGACCATTTATCTTCATTTATAGTCAACATACATACCGAGCCACTAATAGTAATGGCAAATATAGCAGTCAATATTCCATATCTAAGCTTTAAGGATCTTATGCTATATGCCCCGCAGAATATGATCAAAGCGTAAAAGTAGAGCAGTATTGATCCTAAAGTTCTTTCAAGATATATATCATGCCTCTCTCCTTCATACCATGAAGACATATACCATGTCATGAGGAACATAATAATAATAGGAACCACAAAAGCTATATTTATGAAATTTCCTGTTTTGGATTTAATAAATGAATGTAAGCCCCTTAATAAAACAATGGTAAATATCAGACTGGAAATGATCAGGAATGTCCATCCATAAAGCCCGTGAAAGCTGGCCAGTCCCCCGTATATATGGATATTCAGGATTGCGTTGCCATTTGGGAGGAAATTGCAGAGAAGCAGGTAAAGCTCTTCTAATGTAAATGATTTCAGGTATGTGCGAAGCATCTCCTCTGTGCGGGAAATCTTAAAGAAGAACAGGGGCGATATCAGGATCGCGTTTAAAAGAAAAGCGGTCAGGACTTTTTTCAGTCTATCTCCTGAAAAATCATTTACAAGATTTATAATAACCATTATCAGGATCGAAAGTAGTGGTAGCAGAAGGAGAAAGTCAGTGGCAATGCCCAGAACTCCTGAAATTGTTGCAGCAATAACCCACTTCCATTCAGGTTTCTCAATGAGATTGACATAGCTGACAAATATCAAAACCGTAAAAAAGATTACAGCTGCATTATTTTTTGCTTCTGTTGAATACCATATATGAAAGGGTGAAATAAGAACCCAGATTAGTACTCCCCATGCAATCTTAGGTCCCAGTCTCCTGTAGCTCCACAAGTAAATAATAATGAGTGATGCATATCCAAATATAAGAGAAGGGATTCTGATACTTATTCCGGAATCACCGAAAATATTTATCCACAAATACATTATTCCATTATATAAAAAGTTATGAACATCATGAAATAACACTCTCATAATAGTTTCTTTATTCAGAATTAGAGAGGTTCTATAAACTTCGTCATACCAGAGACTTTCCAGAAGCCCTGGAATCCTTAATGTCAAGCTTGCCATAAATAATAGGATAAGAATAATGGATGTCCTACGATCAGTTATTTTGATGTCCAATTTTTTTATCTCTTCTTCAAATTCGCTGAATCATTTTGTTGGGATAGCCTTGCTTAGATACTTGCCCTTAAATATAAAATACAGGTTCCTTGAATAGATAAGGACGCCGGCGGATTGACCGACTATGAAAACAGGATCTTTACGCCCAATCGAGTAGATCAGGAGAAGCCCCCCTCCAATAAGGCTTAAAAACCAGAAAGAAACGGGAATCACGCTTTTTTTAGCCCGTTCACTCGCGATCCACTGGACCACGAATCTTGCGGAAAATAGTATCTGTGCGGTAAAACCAAGCACTAATAAACCGATATTCATCATTTTGCTCCGATTAATATTTCAAAATAGTTTATATAGCCCCTACCCGGATCTTTTAGATATCTTATAATGAAAATACCTTTTTTTTAGCCATAAAACACCTAATGTATCTACCAGTCCGATCCAGAGCCGGTTATTAATATTATATTTTGTCTTCCCATGTATACGAGGACGGTGATTTACCGGAACCTCGGCGATCTTATATCCTTGCATAGTTAAGAAAGTGGGCAGAAATCTATGCATGCCTTTATATTGTGGCAGGCATTCGACACATTCCCGCCTGAATACCCGGGTCGAACATCCGACATCCCTTACTGTTTTACCGGTAACCCAATTGCGGAAGGTGTTGGCAATATATGACGCGAGTTTACGCACAGGAGTATCCCGGCGATTGTAACGGTAACCCTGGATCATATCCCACCCACCGGGATATATCATATCTATTAGCCGGGGGAGATCGGAGGGGTCATTCTGGCCGTCCCCATCTAAAGTTGCGATTAGATTGCCTCTTGCTTCCTTAAACCCGGCCCATAAGGCTGCTGATTGACCTGCGTGCCTGTGAAATGATAAAAAACGATGGCGAGGGTCTTCTCGATGTAAACGATCTAAAACAGAAAGGCTTTCATCGGTAGAGCCGTCATCCACCCATATGCATTCCCATGTCCAGGGTTTTTGGTTAAATGTAATTGTTAATTCTTCAGCTAATGGTTCAATATTTCTAGCTTCATCTTTTATGGGAATGACAATAGATAGGAAGATATTATTTGTCATATTAAATTAAAGATATTTGAAAATCATTTTTTTAGGATATTAATTATATGGCAAATGAATAATTCGATCATAGATTATATTTGATAATTTATATTTGTTTAACAATTTTCACAAGAATTTAATTACGCGAGCTTTCTTGTTTTATCTTCGTATTATGGAGGATGTAAGAATCAGATATTGCTTGACAAATGGTATGATATTTTATTTATTAAGGGTGTAATAGTTATTTGCTTGTTTTAATTACAGTTCAAGTTTTATCGGCTTGGCAATAGACTATCAATTTCTTTGATAATACCACGGAAAGGAATTTTATTATGAAGAAATCATTGTTTGCCGGACTTTTGCTTATGTTCGCTGGTTTTACATTCCTCGTCGGGCCGGTTTACTCTGCAGATGTGAAGATCGGTGTGATTGATATCCAGAGAATCATGGCAGAATCCAAGGCCGCGCAGAGTGCCAGGGCTGTCTTCCTTAGAGAAGTTCAGGAAAAGAGGGAAGTCCTTAATACAAAGCAGAAGGAGGCCCAGGATCTGCAGGAGGAATTAAGAAAGAGTGCAAGTGAAATGGCGGCATCGGTCAGGAAGGAGAAGTCCGAACAGCTTTCCCGGGAGGTCAAGGAGTTGAATCGCCTTAAAAGTGACCTGGAAGAGGAATTAAAGAAAAAGGAAAACGAATTGACCCAAGGCCTTCTCAAGGAGATATCAGAGGTAGTGCAGGAGTATTCTAAGAAAGAGAAATATACCATTATCCACAATAAGAGGATGATTGTGGCTTCTGACGACGCGATCGATATTACTGATAAGATCATAAAAATGTATGATATAGTAAAATAGTATTTTGTTCTAAGTCTAGTTCGGATATCAAGAGAACGGCGCTTGGCCACGGACACCAGCAATGCATAAGTCGTGATGATTTCTTAAGGGTTGATCAGGAGCTTACGCACATCTTGACAAATTCATGCTTATAGAGTAGGAGAATATAGGTGTACAGGGGCAGTATTTCGAAGATGAATCATCCCGGAACAAATATCTTTATTTGATACCAATAAGATAACAGAAGGGAACATAATTATGAAGAAGATATCAGCAGTTGTTTTTTCTATTTTTTTTATGAGTGTTGTTTCTATCAATTCAGCTTACGCCGCTGACATAAAGCTGGGTGTGATCGACACCCAGAGGATCATGACGGAATCCAAAGCGGCAATAACGGCCCATGCCCAGTTTGCAAAAGAGGTGGAGGAAAAACGAAGTGCCTACCTTGCTAAACAGAAGGAAGCCCAGGCCCTGCAGGAAGAGCTGAACACAAAAGGAAGTAATATGAGCGTGTCGGTCCTGACAGAGAAGCAGGGAAAGCTGTCACAAGAGATCAAGGAGCTCAACCGCATGAAGAATGATATAGAACAGGACCTTAAAACGAGGGATAATGAATTAGGCCAGGAGCTCTTAACGGAGATATATGAGGTGGTAAGCGAATATTCCGAAGAAGAGGGTTTCACGCTTATCCTGGAAAAGACAGGGGTCGTAACCTTCGACGACGCAATTGATATCACCGATAAGATTATACAGTTATATAATTCCAGACAATGACCTGGTTTGTTTACGGCTATTCCGGGTCATTGAACATTACTGCATGGACGGCGGATCCTTTCCGCCGTTTTTTCTGATGGATTACACCACATCATCAACCATCTCTTTTCAGGGGGAGATGGGCGTAGCTTGTGCCGGACTCGATCCGGCAGCAGGAATAGCGTAAAGGATTTCGACACCCCGGAAATACTGAAACAGTCATGAACCAATCCCCTTCCATTTCAAGAACAGGCCTTAGAATTTGTCTCGGGTTATTATTATGTCCGGTATTATGCTGGGTGCTCATCATATCGCACTCCGCGGCAACACCCAACCATGTGCTTAAAAGGTCTATCATTGAATTTAATCTAAGGGCTATTGAAAAACATCTTGAGGATGATTCCTACAGGGGCGAGGAGGGCATATTGGGAATAAAACCGGATGTCGCGAACTCATTGGGTATCAAGGCCTTTATTAATGATGATTACAAGGATGCCGTGCGGTTATTCAAGGAGGCGGATAAGGCCCTGGAAAGGGCCAAGAGGGCCATGTCCACCCGGCAAAAAGAAAAATATAGGGGATATTACGCTGAGAGTATTGCGGATAATTTTATGCTTTTCAAGAAGAACTCCCGGAAGGCCCGGGAGAAGCTATTGAGTTACAGGGCTGTTTTAAACCCCGGGATTGATGACAGGCTCGATAACGCTGTTTGTGAAGAACTGCTTGCGAGGTTGTGGGAAGAGAGCCTGGATAAGGCGGATAACAACCTCAGGGATGCACTGGGCTATTTCTATAATATATGCCGGGGTATTAAGGGAGAGGATTTCCCATTGACACCCGAGAATGTCCCCTTTGTCAATTATGTGTTCAACATGTTCGTGGAACAAGGCTCAGAACAAGAGCCGGGGATGTTTGATCTTGAGAGGGACATGGCCTACAGATACAAGGGGTTGAATGATAATTGGAAGGCCGTGCTGGGACCTGAATTATCCGATCTTGTACCCCTGTTGGAGACGGCAACAAAAAGGTGCCGTGAGAATATATATGATATAGACCCCCTGCTTTTTGCAGCACTCATTAAACAAGAGTCTCATTTTGATCCGCTGGCTGTTTCTTATGTGGGAGCGGCCGGACTGACCCAGATAATGCCGTCAACGGCCAAGGGGATAGGAATGGATAATATCTATATGCCTGGGTACTTAAATGATGCCCAATCACTCCTGAAACAGGAGAAGGAAATGAAAAGAGAGGCCATATCCGCGCTTTTTAAAATAACCGAAGAAGCCAAGCTGTGGCACGCTAAAGAGGCTCGTTCCCTGATGCAGGAATCCCTTGAACTGGGTGAGCAAAGGGAAGAATTGTTCAATAGATACAAAAAGGAGTTGCTGGAAGACAGGACGGATGAACGTCTCGCTCCGGCCAAGGCCATTGAGTATGGATTGAACTACTTTGCGGAATTAATGAAGAAGCAGCGGGGCGATATAAGCTTGGCCCTGGCCTCCTATAACGCCGGGCCCCATCGTGTACAGGAATATGGAGGAATTCCTCCCTATGAGGAGACGGTTGGTTTTAGAAACCGGATTTTGAAATATTACAAGGAGTACATCAGCAGGGCCGGGAGCGAATGATCTAGTGCCTCCCGCCCTGTTGTGGACTCTGGTCAGTCGAACCGGCTGTTTCCGTGGCTTCGGATTCCTCGTCTTTTCGCATATGATCGACTTCTTCAGCCCATTTCAGCCATATCTTTTTTCTATTCTGAAATTTATAAAGCACCCTGTCCAGGTTTTTGGAAAGTTCCAGATCGAGTATCTTTCTCCGTGAGTATAAAACAAGCTCTCTCTCCAGGCTTTCCCAGTCCGGCATCAGCGGTTCCAGTCCATTATAAAATTTATAAAACGCCTGGTGCATTTCGTCTATTCTCTGCTCAAATCCCATAATTCTATTTCTGATTTCGTAGTTTTGTTGGGAAATTTCCATGATTATGGACCTTTTGCTCTTTTAGGAGGTTAATCGTTTTTAACATACAGTTTACCAAATTTATATCAATCAATCAAACATAAAATTTCGGTTCATCCGGTTAATGAGTTCGATAGTCAATGATATCTAAGTATTTTGCGCTATCCGTCGGCCCATGGGCTCTCTTTTAAGCGGCGAACTCGTTTATGTGCAATTACCCTGCACAAAACGAGATGAGGCGGGCGGATGAATCAAAAAATATCATAACTGGATAAAGGTATCGCTAATATCCGGTCACGGCCATTCTTTTCAAGACGACATCTATAGTATTCAGTGGACGTGGTCTTATTTTCAAGGGTTTGGCAGACCTTTTCCTGGTGGCAACGGGAAATTCTGCCAGGGGTTCTGGTGGAGCAAACCCTTGAAAATAAGTCCACTGCACGCCTTGGGTGGAATCCTTTTTGAGATGTCGTCTTTCGAAGAACAGCCGTGACCTCAGGTCATGATGGTTTTTGAGAGATGATTTATCAGGATTCAAGGATTCGGGGGTTCGAGGGTTCGAGTGAAGATCTTAAGAACAAAAGAATCGACCCTTGACCCCCTGAACCCTAGAACCCGTTCGACACGCTGTTCGACAAGCTCACAGTCCTGAGTAATATCGAAGGACTCACGGCCCTGAGCACCGTCGAAGGGCCTTGGACCCTCATTTACTTCTTTACGTACTCATTAAGCGGGTCAACCAGAATTATCTTCGTCTACTTGGTGGTGAATTTGGGTCCTTTATGATGCTTGACAAGCACATCTATATAGGAAATTATTGAAATGTATAAGGGTTCGAGGGGGTCAAGGAAGAGACCCCACCTTGATCCTCCCCTAAGAGGGGAGGACAGGTTGTGTTTTTTCCTGAGAGGCGAGGAAACATAGGACAGGATTCGGGGGTTCGAGTTTATGAAGCAAAGCGCAGCCGCCTACGCTGTAAGCTACGGCGAGCCAAGCAGCGCATAGCGTAAGGCGTGAGGCGTAAGGCGTGAAAGGGCAGAAGCCAGGAGTGTGAAGATAGGAGAGAGGAGAGAGGAGAGAGAAAAGGGCTGAAAGCCGATAATTGGTTAAATAGTCAAATGGTCGAATGGTCAATTTGGGAAAGGATAGAAAATAGAAAATAGGAAAGAGGAGAGAGGATAGGCTTCAAGCGTTCGAGGGAAAGGGTAAAAGAGAATAATGAACAGGGAACATCTAATAGCTAATGGCTAACAGCTAAAAGCTAAGAAGGAGGGCGTCTAGGGAGAATAGCTAATAGCTAACAGCTAAGAACGAGGGAGGAGATCGAGATGTCTAGAGATATTGTTATCAGATCTGATTTCAGTGACCTGCAATTGGTTAAACGAGGGAAGGTAAGAGACGTCTATGAGGTTGACGGTAACCTGCTGATTGTAGCAAGCGATCGGATGTCCGCCTTTGATGTTGTCATGGATGATCCCATCCCTGACAAGGGCAGGATCTTAACCGCTATCTCGCTGTTCTGGTTCGAGAAACTCAAGCCGGTTGTGGAAAATCATATTATATCAGCGAACCCCTACGAATATCCCGTGGAATGCAGGAAATACAGGGATGACCTGGAAGGACGAAGCATGCTGGTGAAAAAGGCCGAGCCGTTACCGGTGGAGTGTATCGTAAGGGGGTATGTTTCAGGTTCCGGATGGATTGAATATCAGGAAAAGGGCAGTATATGCGGTATTCCTTTGCCTGAAGGGCTGAAAGAGTCGGAGGAATTGCCTGATCTTGTATTCACGCCCTCCACCAAGGCCGAAAAGGGCGAACATGATGAAAATGTCCACTTTGAGTCCGTAAGGCGGATATTGGGAAGGGAGACCGCGGAGCAGGTGAGGGATCTTAGCCTCAAGATATATGAATTCGGCCGCAATTTCGCTTCCGAAAAGGGTATCATTATAGCGGACACCAAGTTCGAGTTCGGCTTTGAAGGTGGCCGTCTCATTCTGATTGACGAGGTGTTGACCCCTGATTCCTCGAGATTCTGGCCTATGGATAGTTACAGTCCGGGAGGCCCTCAGAAAAGCTTTGACAAGCAATATCTGAGAGATTATCTGAACAGCCTCGAATGGCCTAAAAAGCCGCCGGCCCCTAAACTCCCCCCGGAGATCATTAAAAAGACCAGGGAAAAATATCTGGAGGCCCTGGAGAGACTGACGGGCAGAGGACTTGAGTAGGCAAGCAATAACTAAGAAAGGCAGCTGTATATGGATCTGATCATATGTTTTATTGATGACTCGGATTTTGAACATGATCTTGTACGCGATGAGATAGCCCCCTATGCCCCTGACATTACCTTTGTACAGGCCCATACATTCATGGAGGCTGATGGCATGCTGAGGGAAAAGGTCCCGGGACTTTTCCTGCTTGATCTTTGGGGGCAAGATAAGGAGGTGTCCGAGCCTTACCTTACCCCGAAGGAGGAACTGGAAGTGATGGTATCCCGGTTTAATACCCTGGATTATGTCTATGCAGGGCTTGATGACTGTGGGGAAAACAGGAACAACGAATACCTCAAGAGGCTGTTTACTATAGTGGACAGTTGGCGGGCCATGTTTGAGGTGGTTTCTGACCGTATAGGTCAGAATAGAGCATATGGTTTGGAGAACCTCCGGCAGGCCAGGATGCATTATCCGGGGATCCCGGCTGTTTTTTATACCAGAAAATCCTTGATAAAAGACGCGGTTGCCGTGTTCAGGTCCGGTTCTGACGGCCTGTTTATAAAGCCCTCGGGCAAGGATGATTCAGAAACCCTAAGACTTACCAGAGAATACGCCCCTGAATTAATCGAGGAATTATCCCTGATAGTGGAAGCCGGTATTGAAGATATGCAGAGACATAAGGATTTTTATTTGAAGGGAAGGGATAATCGGTCCGTGGATGTGGAGGAGTTAATAACAGCCTGGAAGAAATTCATAAATAAGAGGTTCTCCCGGCCCCTGCCTTGACAAAGACTTGCCCGATGCTTAACGTATCACTAAAATTTAAAAACCGGGATAATAGAAATCCTCCACCCTGTGCCTTGCGTTTTGGGCCTGTTTTTATCCGCCTTCGCAGAAGACCACGTGCTTGCCCGTGGCTGAATGCGCAAATGATAGCCTGTCCATCCTCCGCAGCCCGTCCTCCGCAGTGGCCTGCTACGGAGGATGGACAGGATACTGCGGAGGATGGAAAGACGGGTATTTTGATGGGACCACGGGTTTACCCGTGGGG
>CAYQNR010000011.1:0-34170 GCA_964418945.1 uncultured Desulfobacteraceae bacterium | reverse complement strand
CTGCGGAGGATGGAAAGACGGGTATTTTGATGGGACCACGGGTTTACCCGTGGGGCTCCATTTGATCTCGGAGCCACCTATTAATATATGGCGGGATGGTACAATAGTGGAAGACTAAATAAAAGGAGTGAGTAAATCTTTAACCATGACTGATAAACCTGTTGAAGAAGCAGCTGACGAAATAGAGGTATCTCAGGAAGAATCAGGAACTCCGGAGGAAGAGAAGTCAGGGGAAGAGGAAAATGTAGTCGAGGCTGGCAAGGAACCCTCGGAAAAAATGACCAAGAGGGAGCTACTCGAGGCAGCAAAAGACCTGAAGGATAAATCAGAAGAGTCTTATGACCGGTATCTGCGGGCTCAGGCTGAAATCGATAATATCTTGAAAAGGAACAAGAAAGAGAAAGAGGAATGGGTTAAATTCTCCAACGAGAGATTGATTAAGGAACTACTTCCGGTAATGGATAACCTGGAGAAGGCCACATCCCATGCCAAAGAAGAAAACTCACTTCATGCTCTTAGAGAAGGGATTGAACTAACCCTTAAGGGGCTCAAGGACACCCTGATGAAATCGGGAATGGAGGAGGTGGAAGCGAAGGGGAAACCATTTGATCCCTGCTTTCATCATGCTGTATCCGAGCAGGAAGATGAGAACGTTGAGGCCGGTGTAGTGCTGGATGAGCTCCAGAAGGGCTACACACTTAATCAGAGGTTAATCCGGCCGGCCATGGTGGTCCTAAGCAGGGGCAAGTCCGATGGTAATCCGAGCCGTAAAGAAGAGGGCCTCGACAGAGGATGTGAAGACAAAATATAGTGGAGTGACATAAGGAGGTAAAAATGGGTAAAATTATTGGAATTGATCTTGGAACAACTAATTCATGCGTATCAGTTATGGAAGGAGGCGATCCCGTTGTCATTACCAACGCGGAGGGAAGCAGGACGACACCCTCCATAGTCGCTTTCAACGACAAGGGAGACAGACTGGTGGGCCAGATAGCCAAAAGGCAGGCTATTACCAATCCGGATAATACCATTTTTGCCGTTAAAAGACTCATAGGTCGCAAGTATGATTCGGAAGAGGTGCAGCGAGACATCAAGGTACTTCCTTATAAGATGACCAAGGCGTCTAATGGGGATGTCCATGTGACGACCAGGGATAAGGATTACAGCCCCGCGGAGATATCCTCTATGATCCTGACGAAGATGAAACAGACGGCGGACGAATACCTTGGGGAAACAGTGACAGATGCCGTTATTACCGTGCCGGCCTATTTTAATGACAGCCAGAGACAGGCCACAAAGGATGCCGGACGAATCGCCGGTCTTAAGGTGGAAAGGATTATCAATGAGCCTACGGCCGCGTCTCTTGCCTACGGACTTGATAAAAAGGGAGACAAAAAAATAGCTGTTTTTGACCTGGGCGGAGGTACCTTTGATATATCTATCCTTGAGATAGGGGAAGGGGTATTTGAGGTTAAGGCAACAAACGGTGACACCCATCTGGGTGGAGAAGACTTTGACCTGCGCGTAGTCGATTATCTGGCGGATGAATTTAGGAAAGACAGTGGCATAGATCTTAGAAATGACAGGATGGCGCTTCAGAGGCTTAAAGAGGCAGCTGAAAAGGCCAAGATGGAGTTGTCCGGTTCCATCGAAACCGATATCAACCTGCCCTTCATCACCGCTGACGCCAACGGGCCGAAGCACCTTAATATTAAATTGACCAGATCAAAACTGGAGTCCCTGATAGATGACCTGATTCAAAAGGTGGTAGAACCGTGCAAAACCGCAATCAGGGATTCCGGTTTAAAAGTCAGTGATCTTGACGATATTATCCTGGTAGGCGGAATGACCAGGATGCCGAAGGTCCAGGAAAAAGTTAAGGAGATATTTGGCAAGGATGCGAATAAGGGGGTTAATCCCGATGAGGTAGTGGCCATAGGCGCGGCCATCCAGGGAGGTGTTTTGACCGGAGATGTGAAGGATGTCCTGTTGCTGGATGTCACGCCACTTTCCCTGGGGATCGAAACCCTGGGAGGGGTGTTCACCAAATTGATCGAGAAAAATACCACCATACCCACCAAGAAGAGCCAGACATTTTCAACCGCGGCCGATAATCAGCCCGCTGTTGAGATCCATGTGCTTCAAGGTGAGCGTGAAATGGCGGCTAATAACAAGACGCTGGGCCGGTTCCAGCTTGTTGGCATTCCTCCCGCGCCCAGAGGGTTACCGCAGATTGAAGTCACCTTTGATATAGACGCTAACGGTATTGTAAGCGTGTCAGCCAAGGATATGGGAACCGGGAAAGAACAGTCCATCAAAATAACCGCCTCCAGCGGCCTTTCCGAGGAGGAGATTGAAAAACTCGTCAAGGACGCCGAGATTCACGCGGAAGAGGACAAGAAAAGGAAGGAACTGGTGGATGCCCGCAATATGGCCGACTCAATGATCTATACAACGGAAAAATCGCTCAAGGAAGAGGGCGCAAATCTGGACGAGGCCTCTAAGGGGGATATCAACAAGGCCATAGAGAACCTGAAAAAGGCCATGGAAGGTGATAACGTAGATGAGATAAAACGCTTGACAGAGGAATTGACTCAAACCTCCCATAAGCTGGCGGAGGCCATGTATTCCAAGGCTTCGGCAGAGCAGGCTGCGGGTGGTGCCTCAGGTGCAGGAGAAACCACGGAGAAACCCCAGGAGGATGATGTGGTCGACGCCGATTTTGAGGAAGTCCAAAAGTGATAGAAGGATTTAAGGTAATGAGAGGGGCTATTACCGCCTTGGCAGTGGTGATAGCCCTTTTTTTGTCCGCATGCCAGCCAAGTGTGTTTGTTAGGATAGGCCGTGAGGAGGAACCGCCTGTCCCGGACATCTATAATAGGGCCAAACAGGATGTTGAGGAGGGAAGATATGAAAAGGCCATGTCCTCTTTCAAAAGGATTCTAGAAGAATATCCTGATCATCCTAAGGCGCCTGCCGTGAAGTATGAACTGGCAAGGGTCTTCTACCTTACGGGAGATTTTGAAGCCTCCGTGTCAGAGGCCCTGGAATGGCTTGAGATGAATCCCGGCGATTCTTTAAATGGCGAAGTCTTGATTCTTCTGGGTAAGAGTTATAGGGCGATTGGAGACAGGGCAGAGGCATTCCGTTGGTGGGTCGAAGCGGCCGGGAACCTGCCGGTCTCGGAATATCAGGATGTTGACCAGGGCCGGAATATAGATGCCCTTATTACTCATCTGATTGACTCCAGTACGGCGGCCGAGCTTGAGGAGATGGCCGCATACGATCCACAGGGGGCTTATAGCCCCATAATCTATCATCGCCTTGTTGAGCTTTCTCTGGAAGAGAACAGGTTTGATGATGCCAAGGAATTTACGTTGCTCCTTGTTCGGTCTTCGCCGGAGCAACGCTGGGTAACTATCGGCGGGGAGCTGCTTGATAAGGTATACGAAGGCCTGGGAAAGGAAACGGGGGATGTCACAGGCAGTGTTGTAATGGGATGCCTTTTACCCCTAAGCGGTCCCTTTGCCATTTATGGAGATGAAGTGTTGAAAGGTGTTGAGCTGGGGATGGGTCTCTTTAATAAGTCGGAAATTGAACCGAATATAGAACTGGTGATCAGGGATACAAAAGGCAACGAAGAGGATGCGGTAGTTGGTGTCGAAGAGCTGGCAGATAAGGAAAAAGTCATGGCTATCATAGGTCCCCTTGCCAGCGCAGAGTCGACCGCGGCGGTGAAGAGGGCGCAGGACTTGGGCGTCCCCATTGTCAGCCTTACCCAAAAACAAGGCATTACCCGTGAAGGAGATATGGTGTTCCGGAATTGCCTGACCCCGTCAAAAGAGGTGGAGGCTGTTTTGAATAAATGCATGAAAGATATGGGGATGAAGAATTTCGGGATCTTTTATCCTGATAATACCTATGGCCGCTTTTTCATGAATCTGTTCTGGGATAGAGTGGAAGAGATGGGAGGGTCAATAACCGCTGTTGAATCGTATAAGGCCGGTGAGACTGATTTTGCCGACGGCATTAAGAAGATGGTCGGGCTTTATTATCCCAGACCTGAATCAGTATCCCGGAGGCTTGAAACCATGAAAATCCTTGAGGCCCTAGAGGAGAAGGAATACAGTCATTACTGGGAGGATGAGCCGTGGTATATGATTGTGCCGAAGGAAGAGATAGAGAGTCTTTTTAAGGAAGAAGACATTATGGAGAGTCCGGTGCGTATAGCTGTACCGGAAGATGAAGCCGAGAAGGAAGAAGAAGGGCCGGAACCGATCGTGGACTTCGATGCCGTGTTTATCCCGGATAGTTTTGAGCAGGTAGCCTTGATAACCCCTCAATTCCCTTTCTATAATGTTTTTAATGTAACCTTCCTGGGTACCAGCCTCTGGCTGTCAGATGAACTCCTGGACTCGGCGGGCGATTATGTCCAAGGCGCCATGTTCCCCGTCGGTTTTTTCCCGGGAAATGACTCCGAGATCGTTAAAGGCTTTGTTGAATCTTATAAAGAGAGTTTCGAAACGGAACCCGGTGCCTTGGCCGCGAACGGCTATGACACCATGAGGTTTATTAAGGATATACTAAGCGGAAATTTGATAAGCAACCGGATTGATTTGCAGGAGGCGCTCCTGGAGCATGGCCCTGTTAAGGGTGTCACAGGAGAGATATCATTTGACGAACAGGGCGAGGTGGAAAAAGACCCCGTGTTGCTGACCGTTTATGGAAAAAGGTTTCATTTGCTCCGTCCCTCTCCCCGGTAAAGGGTTCTACCCCCTTTAACCCTTCTTACTCGTCTTCGGGTTCCCTTTTCCTGCTCCCTATAGTGGCTACAATTATCCCTATCTCATATAGCAGCACAAGCGGACCGGCCATCATGCACTGAGTAACTATATCAGGCGGGGTTAGAATGGCACCGAAGGCAAATGCCACCAGGAGGGCATATTTGCGATTCTTCTTTAAAAAGGGGACAGTCACCAGCCCCATTCTGGACAGGAAAAAGATCACCACAGGGAGTTCAAAAACAACACCGAAGGCCAGCAGAAGTTTGGAGGTGAAGGAGAAATACTCTTTAACCGAGGGCAAGGCCTGGATATATTCAGTGGCATATCCGAGGAAGAAGTTGAAACCGAAGGGAAAGACCACAAAGTATCCAAAAAGTGCACCACCCACAAAAAGCACGGTGGATGAGAGGACAAAGGGTACAAGATATCGTTTCTCATTCTGGTATAGGCCGGGGGCAATGAATTTCCACATCTGATAGAAGATTACGGGTGTGGCCAATAGAATGCCGGCGATAAAAGCCGTCTTAAGATAGACGAAGAACATCTCGGGAAGGTTTGTAAAGATAAGGCCCTTACCTTCCGGCAGTTTATCCTTCAACGGCGATATCAATATGTTGAAGAGTTCTTCAGCGAACACATAGCACAGAACGAATCCTGCACCGATGGCTATAGCGGATTTGATAAGTCTTGATCTCAGTTCCTCCAGATGGCTCAGGAATGGCTGTTTTTCATCCTCATCCATTAGGGGTGGTCTTCTCCTCTTCGGACTCCTTAGGTATATTCCTGTTGTCCGTTTCGGGGGGTTCCTTAACCTCTTCAGTGTGTTCAGTTCCCGGTGGTTCTTCCGATGGTGACGTCTTATCCGTCTCGCTTGTCTCGGGTTCCCGGGTGGCTTCATCGCTCACGTCTTCCCGGGAGTCCTTGTCCTCTTCCGTATGTTTGGCTTCAGCAGATTCTTCCGTGTTCAAAGACTTGTCGATCCCGCTTATGGTATCAGCTAGTTCATGTTTGATATCCTGGATCCCCTCGTCGAAGTCAATACTGTCCTTCAGATCCTGTGTTGCCTTCCTGAATTCCCTCATCCCTTTGCCGAGCGCCCTCGCGGCATCCGGAAGTTTATTCGGGCCTATAACAATGAGGGCAATGACCATGATAATTATCAATTCAGGTAATCCAATTCCAAACATGAGTTTGTCCTCTTAAGCTATACTTATAGTAGTATACATTGTTTATCTTGGGGATTGCAATGTCCATTTCAAAACATCTTTATAGATTCAGATCTTCAAGCCCCTTCATCATAGCAATTTCATCGCAGTCCGGAAACTTGGGGCATTTAAGACAATCCGCCCATATCTTGTGCGGAAGCAAAGACTTTTCTATTACCCTGAAACCCATTCGAGCGAAGAAGTCAGGCACATAGGTAAGGGCGAAGATCCTTTTGAGCCCAAGGGACAAGCCTTCTTTCAGACAGCTTTCCACCAGCATGGTCCCCAATCTTTCTCCCTGATGACTTTTGGTGACAGCGAGGGACCTTATTTCGCCCAGGTCCTCCCAGGATACACCAAGGGCGCATACGGCGATAATATTTCTATCAACATCCTCAATAACGGAAAAGTTTCTTAAGTGATCATAAAGTTCACTTAAAGACCTGGGCAATAAAAGACCCTCATTCGCATATTTTCCAAGCAGCTTATGGATATCCCCGACATCCGGTATTAAGGCCTTTCTTATCAACATCTTATTCGACCCTTGAAACAAATCCCTTAAAGCCCTCTTGTTCCTCAAGCCTTTGGGCATAGTTCAAGGCCTCCTCTCTGCTCTGGAATTTCCCGCACCTGATTCGATAATATATCTTTCCTTTTATGTCGGTCTCATATGAATAGGCATCATACCCTTTACCAATCAGATCTATTACCATCTTTTCAGCCTTTTCCCTGTCCCCTATGGATGCTATCTGCACCGTGTATAGCTTATCCGGAGATGGCGATGGTTTTGACGGTTTTTGTTCCTTCTCTTTAACGGTATCGTCCTCGGTCTCCGGTTTCCAGCTGTTTTTTATTTCCTCTTTTTTGCCGGCAAGTTTTTCATAGAAAGCCAGTTCGGGGTCATTATCGGTTCCCCCGGGCGGCCTTACGTCATAAGATTCTTCTTTGTTAACAATGTCCTGCAATCTTTTTATCTGTTCCCTTAGTTCTGTCATTGTTGTCATTGTGCCCGGGAGAAAACCCCGTCCCACAAGGATCCCCAGTACAAAGACCCATATAAGCAAGAAGAAAAGGAAAACTCCCCAAAGCATTGCTGAAAAGGAGGTCAACTCGATCATATACCTTTCGGTTTTTCCTTTTGTTTTATGTCCTTTTTTGACCATATTTCAGACATCCTAAATGTTGAATAACAGCTTTACCTTGAACCCTTCACATACTTGTGGGCGCCCTGACCCCAAGCAGGTCAAGACCTGTGTTTATAACTATCCTAACAGCTTCCGCCAGAATAAGTCTCGCCTGACTCAGCTCTTTATCATTTGTCACTATTCTATTTTGAGGGACCTTTGTGCCGAGGTTAAAGTACCTGTGAAACTGCGCGGCCAATTCAGTCAGAAAGTATGTCAAGCGATGGGCTTCAAAAGAAAGGCATATATCTTCCAGAATAGAGGGGAATTCCTCCATTCGCCTGATAAGCCCCATCTCTTCTTCCAGCAAAAGCCTTTTCACCGCCTTTTCCGGATTCTGAGTCATTGAGATACCTTCTGATTCGGCCTTTCTGAAGATACTGCATATCCTGGCGTGGGCATACTGGACATAATAGACCGGGTTATTGCTATCGTGTTTTTTTACCATATCTATATCAAAATCAAGTTGTGAATCGTGGGTTTTGGTTAGAAAGACAAACCGCGCTGCATCAACTCCCACCTCATCGAGCAGTTCTTTAAGGGTTACATACTGTCCCGCCCTTTTGGACATCCTGATCTCCTGTCCTTCTTTCCAGAGTTTTACCAATTGAATCAGCAGGACTGAAAGCCATTTGTCATTCAGGCCGCTGGCTTTTAACGCCGATTTTATCCTCTGTACATAACCATGATGATCAGCCCCCCAGATATTAACGGCCCTTGAAAATCCCCTTTTCCATTTTTCCAGGTGATAGGATATATCAGAAGTAAAGTATGTATACTCGCCGTCATTTTTTCTTATCACACGGTCCTTATCGTCTCCGAAGGCGGATGTCCTGATCCACTGTGCGCCGTCTTTTTCATATATCTCCCCTCTTTCTTCCATCTCCTGTAAGGCCTGTTCAACGAGCCCGTTGGAAAAAATATCCCTTTCACTGGACCACACGTCGAAATATACACGGAAGCGTTCGAGGTCCTGTTTGATTTCACGGAGGATTTCATCTTTCCCCAGTTCCTGGCATAACTCAACGGCCTTTTCCATATCCAGTGACGAAAGGTCGGTTTTACTTGAGATCTTTCGGGCAAGCTCAGAGATATAGTTCCCATGATATCCGTCCTTCGGAAATGGATAACCGGGGTCTCTCATCTGCTTCCATCGGCTGAATACCGATTCACCCAGCAGCCTCATCTGCCGGCCCGCATCATTTATGTAAAATTCTCGCACCACATCGAATCCACAGAAAGAAAAAATCCTACTGATTGTATCTCCCAGAGCGGCCCCGCGGCCATGCCCCAGGTGAAGAGGACCGGTCGGATTGGCGCTAACAAATTCCATCAGTACCCTTTCTCCAGCGCCTATGGAACTGCAGCCATATTGCCCTTCAGCATCTGTTATCCTCAGGAGGAGCCTGTACCATTCAATGTCCTTGATCAGGAAATTAATAAAACCCGGGCCCGCTATTTCCGCCTTTTCGATAATACTCCGGTTGTCTTCAAGATTATCAAGCATGATCCGGGCTATTTCAAGGGGCTTTCTCTTCTGGGATGAGGCCAGGGTCAAAGGCAGATTGGTAGCAAAATGACCGTGATGGGAGTTGTGGGGTATCTCAATAACATAATCGGGCAAGAGGGATTTGTGCAGATAACCCTTCTCAAAACAATTCTGCATGGTCTTTGTCAGTATATCGTCTATCTTTTTCTTCATTGAATGTATTCCCTGTATCCCTTGGTACCTATGGATAAAAGGATCTCATATGATATGGTGTCACATAATCCGGCGATATCATCTGCTGTTATGACCTGGTCACCCTGGACGCCCATGAGGACCACCTCATCTCCAGGCATTACATCTTCCATCCCTGTTACGTCACATATGACCATGTTCATGCATATTATCCCTACCATGGCGGTTCTCTTGCCTCTGATAAGGGCTTTCCCCCTGTTTGAGAGATTTCGGGGAAGGCCGTCACCATAGCCTGCGGATACTACGGCAATTTTCATGGGACCTTCTGTAAAATATCTCCGGCCGTAGCTCACGGGTGTGCTGTGGGGTAGATCCCTTATCTGCAGAATTCGCCCCTTTAAACCCATGACGGGCTTGAGAGAAAGAGGCGCCTTGAAATCCGGTGAAGGAAGGCCTCCATAAAGCATTATGCCGGGCCGGACCATCTTAAAATGGGATTCCTTATGGGCCATGATCCCGGCGCTGTTTGCCAGATTGTTCAGGGCCGGGTCGATACCCATGGAACGAGCGATATCAATGGCGCGCTTAAAATTCTTTATCTGTGTGTCCGTGAAATCGCTTTTCTCTTCATCCGCCGACGAGAGATGGGACATAAATGCCTCGATGTTAAGGCCCGGAAGGCCGAGGATCTTTTCCATGAAAGGACCAGCCTCTTTATAAGGAATACCGAGACGCCCCATACCAGTATCAATCTTTAAATGAATATTAACCTTTTTCCCCTTCCTGACAGCCACTTGGGACAGGAGTTCCGCGGATGAAAGGTCATAAACCACGGGCGTAAGGGCCTTTTCTACAACCTCTTCCGAATCCTCCCTTGACCTTATTCCGCACAGTATCACAATAGGCACCTTTATCCCGTTTAACCTTAATTGAAGGGCTTCATGGAGATGGGCCACGCCGAGGGCATATATATTTTTCTTCTCCAGGAGTTGTGAAACCTTTAAAAGACCATGGCCATAGGCCTCTGATTTTACTATGCCCATAATCTTGGTACCTGGATCTATCAGCCTTTTAACCTGATTCAGGTTATGTTCAAGGGCTGGCAGATCTATGGTTATTCTATTGGGATGAGGTATCAAGCCGTTAAACTCTATCCTATTTGTTGGTTAATTTGCCTCTCAGAAAATCTCGCATAACCAATAAATATAAACGATATAGTCCTATATATCAAGAATTATAGCATCTAGGAAAGTGTTTTTTAAGTTGAAAAGGAGTTTGATTGACACTACAGACGATTGAAAGTATCATTGATTCCTGTTGATGGCAAATTCTTCCGTTTAACTAAGGATTGGATAAACCATGAGATTATTTTTATGTCTGATCGGTCTCTTGCTTGTGGTAGAAGGCATGCCCTATTTCGCCTTCCCGGATAAGATGAAAAGATGGATGATTGTAATCCAGCAAACCCCTAATTCCCGGCTCAGGGCCATAGGCTTCGCTTCCATGTGCGCGGGTGTGATCATTGCCTATATATGCCGCTGAGAAAACTCTTTGACTTTATTTGATATATTGATTAATTTTAAAAATTTTGATTAAGATTAGGGTCATCTCTAAATTGGTTTACCTTCCGCAGTGCTATGGAGAACGGGTTGATTGATGATCAGCCATGAGGCGGGGGTTACTGTGTATACACATTTGAATGTTACCGAAATGCCGACTGATGTTTAACATTGAGGCTTACAATTATGATCTGCCGCAGGAGTTGATAGCGCAAGTCCCCGCTGCGAAAAGAGACACTTCGCGTCTGCTGTATGTTGATCGTACCGGCGCGTCTTTCTCCGACCATCATTTTGTTGATCTTCCTGGACTGCTAAAACCAGGTGATCTCCTTGTAGTTAATAATACGAAAGTAGTCCCTGCAAAGATCTTCGGCATCAAGGAAAGTGGCGGATGCTTGGAGATACTGGTTCTGGAGCACCAGGGTGCGGATGGTCATAGAACCAATAAACGATGGTGTCTGTTAAAATCCTCAAAACGCCCCAAAAAGGGGGGTTGTTTGCTCTTTGAGAGAGATGTAAAGGGAATTGTGGAAGACCTGGGTGAGGGGGGCCTGGTTAATATCGCCTTTTACGGGGAAATGTCTATCGACAAGCTGTTGGAGGAAAGGGGTTATATGCCCCTTCCCCCTTACATAAAGAGAAAGGGCAACGGCCTTTCGTCCCTGGATCGGGAAAGGTATCAGACAATCTTTTCCAAAAAGAGAGGTGCGGTGGCGGCGCCGACAGCAGGGCTACACTTTACCGAGACGATCGTTAAAAGACTCCGCAAAGCAGGCATATCTCTGGTGGAGCTGACCCTGCATGTGGGCCATGGCACATTCCGTCCGATAAGGACAGGGGACATAAGGGACCATGATATAGGTGAAGAGTTCTATATAATAGACCGTGAGGTATCGGAAGCCGTTAACAGCGCCAGGAGAGAGGGCAGAAGGGTAATAGCTGTAGGGACGACAGTGGTTAGAGCCCTTGAGAGCGTTGCAGGGCCAGCAGGCGAGATTTCGCATGGAGAGGGAAAGACAGGACTGATGATCACTCCCGGCTATGGGTTCAGGGTGATCGACGGGATGATCACTAATTTTCATCTGCCCAGGTCTTCGCTTCTCTTTCTTGTTTCTGCCTTTGGGGGTTATGGTCTGATAAAAAGGGCATACAGATGGTCCGTTGAAAAGAGATACAGGTTCTACAGTTACGGCGATGCGATGTTGGTCATTTAATCTCCACCCCCTCCGTACCTCCCCCTTGAAGGGGGAGGGTTAGGGTGGGGGTGCTAGTTTTAATGTTAGAAAAGGCTTTAGATCTGAAACAATCTTGAATTTCCAAGTCTTACATAAATGCCCTGCAAGCCGCGCACGGGTTTGCGTGCTGGAAACAGCCCACGGTAGATTTGATACGCCGGTCTTTATACCGGTAGGCACACAAGGTTCGGTAAAGGCTATGTCCCCGGAGGATCTGGAAGGGGCGGGAGTCAAAATCATTCTGGCTAATACCTATCACCTGTATTTAAGACCGGGCCATGAGATTGTAGAGAGACTGGGGGGTCTTCACTGTTTTATGAACTGGGAAGGGCCCATACTCACGGACAGCGGGGGATATCAGGTTTATAGTCTTTCAAAATTAAGAAGTATATCAGAAAAAGGGGTGAATTTCCAGTCTCATATCGATGGTTCCAGGCATTTCTTGGGACCTGAAGAGGCGATAAAGATACAGCGGGCCCTGGGGGCCGATATTATTATGGCCTTTGATGAATGCGCGCCGTACCCGGCTGATTATGAATACGTTTTGAATTCAGTCAGACTGACCAGCCTGTGGGCAAAGAGATGTCTTCAACAGGAGAGAGGGGACGGTCAAAGTTTATTCGGGATTGTCCAGGGAGGCATGTACCTCGACCTGAGGGAGATGAGCGCCAAGGACCTGGTTGAAATGGGTTTTGACGGTTATGCCCTGGGCGGTCTTTCCGTGGGGGAAGGCAGTGAAATGAGGCAGGAGATAATAAGAGAGACCATCGGGTTTCTGCCGCCGGATAAGCCGGTCTACCTTATGGGTGTAGGTAAACCAGAAGATATACTTGAAGCGGTAATGCTTGGCGTGGACATGTTTGATTGCGTTATCCCCACCCGTAATGCGAGAAACGGGACCCTCTTTACCAGGAAAGGCAATCTGGTCATAAAGAATTCCTCATATACGGATGATGGAAGACCCATAGACGAAGATTGCGGTTGTTATACCTGCTCTAATTACTCAAGGGCCTATTTAAGGCACCTTTTTATGGCGAACGAGCTTCTGGCATATCGGTTAAACAGCATTCATAATATCTATTATTACACTCATTTAATGGGGTATATTCGTAATGCCGTAAGGGATGGTAGATTAGAGGAGTTCAGGGATAATTTCTATAGACAAAGGGAAAGCGATACGCTGAATAGTTAAATGGTTAATTGGTTGAATAGAGAATTGTGAAATAGTTGATTCGTCAAATGGGGAATGGTCAAGTAGTTGAATGGTTGATTAGTTAAATGGAGGGTGCTCAAATAGTCGGTTCGTGGATTTGTCTAGTGGTAAAATGGCGGAATAGCAAAACTGCAACAGATATTTGACTAGACTATTTAACGACTTCACCATTTAACTATTTTACGATTTAACCGTTTAACTAATTTTCTACTCAACGATTCAGCCAAAAAAAGGGGGGTTTTATAATGGATTTTCTGGCATATGCTGCTAATGGAACAACCACTGGTAATACAACCAGTTTCTTAGCCAGCCCAATTTTTATGATCCTTGCTATGGTTGCCATCTTCTATTTCCTGCTGATAAGGCCGCAGCAGAAACAAAGGAAACAACACAATGAGATGCTGGCCGCATTAAAAAAGGGTGACAGGGTAATTACCTCAGGGGGCCTTTATGGGGAGATATCCGGCCTAAAGGATGATTTCATTACCATGGAGATTGCTCCTAAGGTCAGGGTTAAGGTATCCAGAAACTCTATCGCTGGCAACATTAAAAAAGAGGGGAATTAAGTTTTTAGCAATGATCAGTGAATATTGAACATTGATAATTATAGATACTTGTTGCTTATTTATATTGTTAATTGACTTAGGAGGTGTAGAGTGTCCAAGAAGTTAGCCTGGAGAGGCGTTTTAATCGGGTTTCTGGTGGTGATGGCATTATTATACCTGGTGCCTTCGCTGAGCGAGGAGTTCCCTCCATGGCGGTCGAATATCCTTCCCCAGGAGAAGGTAAAGCTGGGCCTTGATCTCCAGGGCGGCATGCATCTTGTTCTGGAAGTCGAGGCAATAAAGGCTATTGAATCCGAATTGGAGAGGACCGTGGAAGAGATCAAGGAAGATCTGCGGGAAACAAAGCTCAGGTATCTGGAACTCAAGCGCAACGGAACAAAGGGCATTGATATTATATTAATGAGAGAAGAGGACAGGGAGCCATTCGAGGATATGCAGATGTCGCGGTACCCGGATTACGATATAGAAAGGGCCGGAAGGCGAGAACAAGGCGTATCATATATACTGGTCCTGAAAAAGGAAACGAGGAACCAGATAATGGGGATGGCGACGGACCAGGCCCTCGAAACCATAAGGAATCGAATCGACCAATTCGGGGTAACCGAACCGGATATCAGGCCCCAGGGAGATAACAGGATACTGGTTCAGCTACCGGGCATCAAGGATGCTGACAGGGCTATCGAGCTTATCGGCAAAACAGCCCAACTGGAATTCAGGCTGGTTGACGAAGAGAACAGTCTGGAAGATGCGCTCAAAGGAGATATTCCGCCGGGTAGCGAGATAGTATATGAAGTCAGCACAGACTACAGCACGGGCTCCATGAAAAAAGAGGCCTATCTCCTGAAGAAAAGGGCCACGCTTACTGGCGAATATATCAGCGATGCGAGGGTGGCGATTGACAATCGGTTCAACGAGCCCTATGTGTCATTGTCATTTAATAACAAGGGAGCCAGGATTTTTGAAAGGCTTACCCGGGAAAATGTTAGAAAGAGGCTGGCCATTGTGCTGGATAATAATGTGTATTCCGCGCCCGTAATAAAGGAAGAGATCTCAGGGGGGAGGGCCCAGATCACAGGTCGATTCACCACTGACGAAGCAAGGGATCTGGCCATCGTGCTTAGGGCGGGCGCCCTTCCGGCACCCGTCAAGATCCTGGAGGAAAGGACAGTCGGCCCTTCTCTGGGAAAAGATTCGATACAGAAAGGATTTAAATCCATGATCATTGGCGGTGTGTTGGTCGCAATCTTCATGATTATCTATTACGGCCTTTCAGGGATTATAGCGGATCTGGCACTTGTACTGAACATCCTTTTTATCATGGCCGGTCTTGCCGCTTTCCGAGCCACCCTGACCCTGCCGGGTATAGCAGGTATAATCCTGACCATCGGCATGGCTGTGGATGCCAATGTCCTTATCTTTGAGCGAATACGCGAGGAGTTGAGACTTGGGAAGACCCCGCGCACTGCCATTGAATCGGGATATCAGAAGGCGTTCGTAACCATTCTGGACGCGAATGTGACCACCTTTATCGCGGCACTTGTCCTTTTTCAGTTCGGCACTGGCCCGATCAGGGGTTTTGCGGTCACACTCAGCATAGGTATCGTGGCCAGTTTTATTACGGCGGTATTCATCACCAGGGTTATTTTTGATTATCTGTTTGTATATTGGAATATGAAAAGGATAAGTATATAAAAATCAGGATTCAAGGGGCCCAGGGTTGGAGTGAAATGATTAAAAGGGAAACGCTTGAATCCTCGGTTCCTTGGCAAGTTTTTCCTAATTATTGGAATATGCTTGTTAATTCTTAGAAATAACAGACCTACTTATGGAGTAATTATATGGAATTCATAAAACCGGGTATCCACATCGATTTTATTGGAAAAAGAAAGATTGCCTTCATTCTGTCCCTATCCATGATGATTATCACCGTGTTCCTGCTTATATGGAGGGGAGGGCCAAATTACGGGGTGGACTTCTCCGGCGGGATACTTATTCAGGTAAAAATGGAATCACCACACAGCCCCACGGAGATTAAGGAGGCACTCAGGCCCCTTCAACTTCAGGACAGCATTGTCCAGGAATTCGGGGAAAAGGCTGCATTCGAATATCTCCTGAGATTGATGCAAACAGATTTGGAATTGACCGGGCTTAGTGAGGATGTAGAGAGCACATTAAAAGAGCATTTCGGGGAAGAATTGGAAATCCGGAGGGTGGAGATGGTCGGGCCCAAGGTCGGGGAGGATCTGAGGCAGAAGGCACTGTTCGCCATATTTTACGCCATCCTTTTTATTGCCATATACATATCAGGGCGGTTTGAACTAAAATGGCTTATGAGCTTGGGCATGGCCGTTCCCCTGCTCTTAGCGGTTTATATAGCGTCAAGCATCGGAGCAGGGATTACCTGGTTGATCATAGTGGCATTGATCGTTACAGTCGCACTTTGTTGGTTCCTGAAACTAAAATATGCTATGGGTGCGATCCTTGCACTTATTCATGACGTTGCCATAACCGTGGGTGCGTTTGCATTAACCGACCGGGAGATATCCCTGACCATCATAGCAGCATTACTCACAATTGTGGGTTATTCCCTTAACGATACAATCATTGTCTTTGACAGGATAAGGGAAAACCTGAGGCGTTTTCGCAAGCGAAGGCTGGAACATGTGTTGAACAAAAGCATTAATGAGACCTTGAGCAGAACTATCCTGACCTCGATTAGCACATTGATTGTCGTATTGTCCCTGTTTATCCTGGGAGGCGGGGTGATTCATGATTTCGCCTTTGCTCTGTTGGTAGGTGTTATAGTTGGGACTTATTCGTCCATATTCGTGGCAAGCCCTGTGATTCTTATTTGGGAGAGCAGCGTTAGCTCAAGGTCAACAACTTAAATCCTCCTTTATGGAAATCATGGATCAATTGATCTAGAGACGATCCATGTATTATCCGAGAATTCACATGGTAGCGAGATCGGCGATAGCAAAAAGGAGAAAGACCCACGGTTCTAATCAGATGGTTCGGTGGGTCACGCTCTTACTGATTATGTCTGTGCTGATTGCCGGATACCTGCTGTGGTCATGTCTCTATAATTCATCTCCCCGATTGAATTTCGTGGTGATAAGCAAGGATGATGAAACATTAAAGATCCTGAATGGGGAATCCCTAGGCCTTCATCCCAAAAACAGCATTAAGATAACGGATATATCAACAGATATATGCTTTAACCGTGGTGTCCGTCTTGTCTCCGAGGGCCTGGACATAAATGTGCTCTTATACAGAAAGGTTTCTGTAGGGGAACTCCTGGGCGAAAGGGATATATATAATAAGTATTCTTTCAGGGTAGAGGTTAAACAATATAATGAGGGCATAGGGCAGTTTGATCTTATTGTAGAGCCTCTAGTGGAAGATTGGCTTGATAAGGCAGAGAGGAGCATCGGAAGTGAGAGGACGCTTGCGGTTCTGGAACAGGCTTTGGAGTTCGCACCGGATGATAGAAGGATAAAAGACAGGGTAGTCAGGGAATATATCTCCCTTAAACAATGGGAGGAAGCTGCCCTTATGCTGGAGGAGATGGCCGAAGGGGATCAACCGGAGAGGGATATTCTATTACAGCTACTCGAAGTCTATGAAGCAATGTCAAAACCTGGCAAATCCGTCACTGTTCTGGAAATGCTTGTTAATCTGGACCCTGATGACGTGGATATGAGGATCAGACTGGCGGATACGCTGGAGAAGGCAGGGAAAAATGCGGATGCCATAGCGGAGTATGAGGAGGTTCTTAACAGGATGGAAAAGGAGGATCGGCTTCCGGTATATAAATCCCTGGGTTTCCTTTATTCCAGGAACAAGCAGATCGATAATGCTATCTCTTCTTATCTGAAGGCCCTCGAAATGGATAAAGATGACGCAAACCTGTATTATAATCTGTCTTTGCTGTATGAAGGGATGGGACAGAAGGAAAAGGCTGATACATATCTCAGCAAAGCCGTTGATCTGAGGTCCGGAGATACCGGTGGACGCCTGAAATTATCAGAGAGCCTCATAAACAAAGGCAAACTGGATGAGGCTGAAACATATCTGAAGGATGTCCTGGAGAAAGAACCTGAATCTCTGGAGGCGTGGCTGCTCATGGCCATTATATGGGAGAAAAGAGGTAACAGAGAAGCATTAAAGACCGCCTATGAAAATATCCTGGCCCTTGATCCCGAAAGCAAGAATGTAATCTATAATCTCGGAATTATGGAATATGAGAAGGGCAACCTCAGCAAGACTCGATCCTATCTGGAAAAGTATATTAAGAGTTCCCCCGGGGACAGTGATGCGCATGCCTTCCTCTTCGATATATACAGAAAGCAGAACAAGGAGGATCTCGCCTTTACCGAGGCAAAGACCATCATAAAACTAAAGCCGAAAGACACGGGTTACTATCATTACATCTTTGAATACCTCAACGGACTAGGTGATTATGAAGAGATAGTAGAGGTTATGGAGGAGGCCATTAAGAACAATCCTAAGAATAGCGATATCAGGAAATATCTTGTAGTGGCTTATCTTAATACTGGAAGGGATGATCTGGCAGTAGAAGAGATAAAAGAGGTCCTTAACTCCAAACCTGATGATATAACCCTGCTTTTCCAGCTAGCCAGGTTGCAGGAGAAGCGGGAGAAGTATGAGGAGGCCCTTGCCGCCTACAAAAAGATTATTGATATCTCCCCCGAAAATGAAGAGGCCAAAGAGGGATATCTCAGGTTAAGGCTCAAGGTCCTTTAAATGGGCCATCAAACCCTTGACTCCTCGGATCGTATAGATGTCGTCCTGAGAAGAATGGCCGTGACCGAAGGGCTGTCCCTTTTCTTCGTTCCGGATCTCCCGGGCTGGTCATTTCAAGGGGTTACGGCCGTGGGATGCCTACCCCCTCCGCTGTTCCCCTCGGCTTCGCTCGGGGCCAGGGGGTCCCCCACCCGTAACTCCCTGAAATAACAGTGCCCTCCCGATAGTCACTACAAAAAGGGACAGCCCTTCCCCATAATGCCACACCTTGGGGCCTGCATAAGGTCACGCCTGTTCACTTGAACCTTGGAACCCCTGAATCCTTGAATCCTAATACATAACCTCTCAAAAACCATCATGACCCCGGGAATTAGCTATTAGCTATCAGCTATTAGCCTTTCTCCTTGCCCGCTTTATTTAATTTATCCGCCTTCGCAGAAGACCGGGTGCTTGCCCGTGGTTGAATCCGCAAATGATCGCATGCTACGGCGGAGGACGGGCTACGGAGGATGGAAAGACGGGTATTTTAATGGGACCACGGGTTTACCCGCGGGGCTCCATCAGGTAACTCGTCAGGTCTGTTGACGTTAAAAAAGGATCTTAGTTGAGGATCATACATCCTTATCTCCGTCTCATCTATAAACCTGACATTAAGTCTATGGAAAGATTCCAAGATCTGGTAGGAGCCTGATGAGATCAGTCTCATTAAGACAGGCAGACAGGTTTTCCTGTACAATGCGTGAAGGGGTTCCATTTTCCAGTCCACCTTGGGCACAATCGCATCGAACTTGCCCTTAACAGATACTATGTAACGTATCAGATCTTGACTTGCAAAGGGCATGTCACAAGCGATAAAGAAACCCGCATCATCCTGGATTGTTTCAAGGCCGGTATATATCCCGCCAATGGGGCCCAGCCCCTGAATAAGATCCTCATGTGCAGGCAGATGTAAATATGAATACTCCCGAGGACAGTTGGTGATGAGGATAACCCTTTTGAAAAGGGCACACATCACACTGGCTACACTGTCGATTAACCGGGTGCCGTTTATCTCTACAAAGGCCTTATTGGTCCCATAGCGGCTGCTCTTGCCGCCTGCCAGAATAACACCTGTCACATCACTGATAGGTGTTTTTATCTGACGGGTATCGCTGTTTGCGACGGGCATGATGTCTTCCTGCCTGCGGGGCGCCGAAAAACACACCCTTGCAATAATTTATTGAGGTGTTATATTTGGCTATAATACGGAATACCCCGGTTTTGCTTAGCATAATCCATGAATGAAATCCAGAGGTTTCGGCCATGAAAAAGGATCCGTTTGGTTATATGGACCCCCAAGCATCCGTACGGTCCTCAGAACGAGAGCCTGATTTTGATCAGTTGGAGGCAATGGAACTCTACTGTCCCCGGTGTGGCCGGGCGGTTCCTGTGAGGAAGTCTCTCCTCCTGATATTGCCTGAAGGGGATAAATATGAATACCGGTGCCAGTATTGTGGCGCGACCGTGGGAGACAAGATGGATCACACAGGACAATTTCAGGGTATGATCAAGATCTAATATGGATACAACGGGTGTATCGGGTAACGGTAAAGGTAGAAATAAGAAGCCTAATCCATTTAACCACTTAACCAATTTACTATTTAACTAATTATTAACCCATAACCACAAAGAGAGGAGTGATTTTGGAAGAGAGAGATATCATTATTATCGGTTCGGGGCCGGCCGGCCTTACTGCAGGTATCTATAGTGGCCGGGCAGGGTACAGGCCCCTTGTTATAGAAGGAGTGCCCAGCGGAGGGCAGTTGCTGATAACTACGGATGTAGAGAATTTCCCGGGTTTTGCAGATGGGATTCCGGGTCCCGAATTAATAGGGAATATGAAAAAGCAGGCCCAGCGATTCGGAACGGAATTTTTGATGAAGAATGTTACCCATGTTGACTTAAAGATATATCCATTCAAGGTTACGGCGGAAGACAGTGAATATCTGGCCAGATCCCTGATCATCGCTACCGGCGCGGAAGCTAGATACCTTGATTTGCCTTCTGTCGAGACGTTCAAGGGCAGGGGTGTATCAGCCTGTGCCACATGCGACGGATTCTTTTTCCGTGATAGAATTGTATATGTAATAGGCGGCGGTGATACCGCCGCGGAAGAGGCACTTTGTTTAACAAAGTTCGCCAAAGAAGTCAATATTGTTCACCGAAGAGACATGCTGCGAGCGGAAAAATACATGCAAGAGAAACTTTTGAAAAATCCCAAAATAAATATTGACTGGGATTCGGTCCTGGAAGAGATAAAGGGTTCAGAGAACGGGGTGGTTGAAAAGGTAGTAATAAAGAATGTTAAGACCGGTGAATTGTCAGAAAGGGATGCGGATGGAGTCTTCATGGGGATCGGGTATTCTCCGGCTACATCTTTATTCAGAGGCCAGATCGATCTGGATGAAAATGGATATATCATATGTAAGGAAGGTGCGAAGACCAGTGTGGAAGGAGTATTTGCCGCGGGAGATGTGAGAGATCCACTTTTCCGCCAGGCCATTGCAGCCGCGGGTACGGGATGCAAGGCGGCTATTGAAGCTGACAGATTCTTGCAGGGCACTTAATAAGCCCGCGGTAAAGATAATTTGTCCTTATAGATAATCTAGAAATTAGATGATGGATTTGGAAAGATAGCTATAAGTTGACAAAGATGAATACACGTGTTAATCAATCCACAAAAAGATTTGAGGAGCATCTCAAAATTCGTTGGTTGATGATGACAGATATAGGATCCTAGGATGCAAGCTATCCGGGATTAGAGTAGAAGGAATGAATATAACAAGGAGACATTGAATGGGTAATATAGTTGAAATTTCCGATGATTCCTTTGAGTCTGAGATCATGGGATCGGATCTTCCGGTTATGCTGGATTTTGGGGCTGAATGGTGTGGGCCTTGCAAGATGGTAGATCCCGTGGTAGAAGAATTGGCTGCTGAATATGATGGTAAAATCAAGTTTGCCAGGATGGATGTTGATAACAATCGACAGACCCCAATCAAGCTGGGCATACGAAATATCCCGACATTCATCTTTGTCAAAAACGGGGAGGTTGTTAATACGATAATCGGGGCTTACCCCAAGAGTTCTATAGAAGAAGAGGTGAAAAAGCTTTTATAGATATTCATAAATGTCAGTAACAGCCAGAAGGTGGAAGCCTATACTCTTTGTCCTGTGTCCCCTGAGTCTTGGCTTCTGGTATTAATGTCTTTAATTGTTGATACCTCGAGCTGTGCAGCCGGATAATCAATCTAGCTTCATGGGAAATATATGAAGAGAATACCTTTGATCATTGGCCGCATCATAAGTGTGGCTGTCCTGATATCCGCCTTGTGGGGATGTGCGGAGAGAAAGCCTGGTATCAGTGAGCAGGGTCCTGAGGCCTTGTTGGACTTGGGGCTGGAAAGGCTGGAAAGAAACGAATATGAGAGAGCTGAAAGGGCTTTTCAGGCTATAAAGAAGAGATATCCTTACAGCAAACAAGTCATTACAGCCGAGTTAAAGATGGCGGAGTCCCAGGTTAGAAGAAAAGACTTCGTTTCGGCCCTGCTTGTATATTATGATTTTGAGAGACTGCACCCTAAAGACAATAATATCCCATATGTTATCTACCAAGAAGGGCTGTGCCATTTTAAACAGGTATCTACCATAGACAGGGAGCGAACCCACGTAATTGAGGCCAAGCAGGAATTCGAAAGGTTAATAAAAAGGTTTCCGGATAGCAAATACGCGGACAAGGCAAGGGGTTACCTAAGAAAATGCCTGGTGCATCTTGCTGAATATGAATTATATGTAGGGCATTTCTATTTTAAGATGGGAGAATACGAAGCGGCCCTGCACAGGTATGAGTATATAATTCAAAATTATCCTGATATGGGGCAATATCACGAAGCCTTGGAATATATAAGCAAGTGTAAAAAAAGATTAGCCGAAAAGGATTAGTTGTTCATTAATCGGTGAAGTAGTTAAATGGTTGAATGGTCAATTGGCTGAAACCTCAAAGCTGGAAGCTAGGCCTAGAATCTAGCTCGCTTCAGCGCGAATACCTTTTTACTTCCTGACCAATCCTGGGCCCCTGGAATCCTTGATTCCTAATACATCACCTCTCAAAAAGCATCATGGCCGGAGGGCCGTCGCTTTTTTTCGTTCCGGATCTCCCGGGCTGGTCATTTCAAGTGGTTACGGGCGTGGGATGCCTACCCCCTCCGCTGTTCTCCCGTGCTAGAGGCACGGGAGCCAGGGGCCCCCCACCCGGAATGTCCCGAAATGACAGCGCCCTCCCGATAGTCTCTCAAAAAAGGAACAGCCCTCTGACCTGGTCCTAACCCATATAGAGCCTATTTCCGCCCGAGGTCACGGCGGTTCTTTGAGAGACGACATCTCAAAAAGGATTCCACCCAGAGTTTGCAGTGGTCTTATTTTCAAGGGTTTGCTCCACCAGAACCCCTGGCAGAATATGCCGTTGCCACCAGGAAAAGGTTTGCCAAACCCTTGAAAATAAGACCACGTCCTCCGAATACTATAGATGTTGTCTTGAAAAGAACCGCCGTGACCGGAGGTCGACTCTCACGGTTGTCCGCCAATGATAATTTTTTCAAGGTGATGTCATAAGGGTTCAAGGGCTCAAGAACTCAAGGGGTCAAGGGTTGATTATTTTGTTTTTAAGCTCTTCACTTGAATCCTTTACTGTATAATCTCGTAAACAGTCTCAAGGGCGGGACCCAGCTTTTCAGGTCGGTTTCCTCCACCCTGGGCCATATCCGGCCTCCCGCCACCTTTTCCGCCTACGATCTGCGAGAGTTTCCCCACAATCTCGCCTGCCTTGAACCGGTTGGTGAGGTCTTTGGTCACCAGGCATATGAGCATAACCTTGTCCTTTTTTTTGGCTCCCAGCACGATAATTCCGGATTCAAGTCTTTCTTTTATCCGGTCGACATAATCACGCATTGCTTTTGGTGAATCAGCCTCTATTTCATGTGCCAGGACCTTAACACCGTCCACGTCTTTCAATTCGGAAAGCAGGTCAAATGATTGTTTGGCGAGGATTTTTGACTTGAGGGACTCTATTTCCTTATCTTTCTGTTTTTGATCCTTTAGGAATACCTCTATCCTGTCTCTTAATTGAGCAGGAGTAGTTTTAAACAGCAGAGAGATATCCTTGAATTCATCATCCATGTCCTGTATATATTGCAGCGCGGCTTTTCCGGTCAATGCCTCTATACGACGGATATTAGCACCTATGGCGCTTTCGCTTAATATCTTGAAAAGGCCTATATCTCCGGTCCTAGCTGTGTGTGTCCCGCCGCACAATTCCAGGCTTACACCGCTCCCTATGTTGACCAGCCTGACTCTATCTCCGTATCTTTCCTCAAAGATGGCCATGGCACCGGTTTTCATGGCCTCTTTCCTTTCCATCTCTTGTGTGGAGACAGGCAGGTTTTTTCTTATAAGATCATTTACAAGGGCCTCCACCTCTTTCAGCTTTTCCTTGTCAACCTGGGTGAAATGACTGAAATCAAACCGGAATCTTTCCGGTGATACCAGGGAGCCGGCCTGCTTCACATGGTCACCGAGCACTTCCCTTAACGCCGCGTGCAGGAGATGGGTTGTGGTATGATTAAGGGCTGTGGCCTTTCTCTTTTCCTGGTCCACTCTTCCCTCAACCTCGGTGCCCACGGAGACGGTTCCACTGCGCAAGGTTCCCTTGTGGATGATGATATCCCCTCCCACTTTAATGGTGTCGGTGACTGTGAATTCCATACCTTCGGCGAGAAGGACTCCGGTGTCTCCCGTCTGGCCGCCTCCGGCTCCATAGAAGGGAGTCCTGTCCAGTATGATCTCAACGGCGTCACCCTCTTGGGCAGAGGATACTTCCTTTGCCCCCCTGATGATGGAAAGCACCTTTGATTGTAAGATCATATTCTCATAACCCATAAACCTGGTGGTCATACCACGGGCCGCAATCTTGCGGTATGCCTTGGGGATTTCTTCCTCACCGCTTCCCTTCCATGAATCCTGGGACTGGCTTTTCTGTTCATTCATTGCCTTTTCATAACCGGCAAGGTCTATATCGAGATCTTCGTCACGTGCCACATCCCGGACAATATCAAGAGAGAGTCCGTAGGTATCATATAGTCTGAAGGCCAGGCTGCCGGGTATGACATTCTCGTTTACATCCCTCAACCTGCCTATCTCTTCACTTAAGATCTTTATCCCGTGGTATAGGGTATCAGAGAATCTCTTTTCCTCGTTTTTAATAACGCCGGTTATTAGAGAGCGGGAACTGGATAGCTCAACATAATCCTGACCCATAACATCTATGACCTTATCCGCTATGTTGTGCAGAAAGGAATCCCTGATGCCCAGGACCTGCCCGTACCGAATTGCCCTCCTGATAATCCGTCTCAAGACGTATCCTCTCCCTTCGTTGGTGGGCAGGATACCGTCGCCTATCAGGAAAGCGGCGGCACGCGCGTGGTCCGAGATTACCCGGAAGCTGAGATCCTGTTTTTTGTCAACCCCGTATTTTGTCCCGCATATATCCTCCAGTCTGCGGATAAGGCCTGAAAAGAGGTCAGTATCATAGTTGGAGGTCATACCCTGGACTACGGCCGCTATCCGTTCAAGTCCCATGCCTGTGTCTATATTCGGGCGGGGAAGGGGAGTAAGTTTGCCCTGGGCATCTCTGTCGTACTGGGTGAATACCAGGTTCCATATCTCCAGATATCTGTCACAGTCACAGCCGGGGCCGCAATCCGGTCGGCCGCAGCTCAAGGCTTCCCCCTGGTCTATAAGGATCTCGGAACAGGGGCCGCATGGTCCTGTATCGCCCATGGCCCAGAAATTGTCTTTTTCACCAAGCCTGACGATTCTTTCCGGGGACACGCCTATGTCTTGTTCCCAGATCCTGAGGGCCTGTTCATCGTCCTTGTAGACGGAGATGTAGAGCCTGTCCGGATCGATTCTGTAATCTTCCACAAGCAGCTCCCAGGCCCATGATATTGCCTCTCTTTTAAAATAATCCCCGAAAGAGAAGTTTCCCAGCATTTCAAAAAAAGTATGGTGTCTTGACGTATAACCTACGTTTTCAAGATCGTTGTGTTTTCCGCCTGCCCTCATGCATTTCTGTGAGGACACGGCCCTTGCGTAGGTCCTCTTCTCCTCTCCCAGAAAGAGGCCTTTGAATTGAACCATGCCCGCATTTGTAAAAAGCAGGGTAGGGTCGTCCCTTGGGATGAGGGAGGAACTCGGGACTATTTCGTGTCCCTTGTTCTTAAAGAATTCCAGGAACTTCCGCCTGATCTCTCTGTGATCCATCTATTTTTCCTTTGGTTTTTCTCCATCACTCTCTGGTGCCCTATCCGGTTTTTTCAGACCCGCCTTCTCTTTTACGGCCTCGGCGATACGTTCTGTGATGTCTTTGTTCTCAACAAGGAACTTTCTAACATTATCTCTGCCCTGGCCTATACGCTCACCGTCAAAGGTGTACCACGCACCACTTTTTTCCACTATGTCCAGTGCAACGCCCAGGTCAAGTATATCCCCTTCCCTTGAGATGCCCTGCCCGTATAAGATATCAAACTCGGCTTCCTTAAAGGGCGGTGCTATCTTATTTTTTACAACCTTTACCCTTGTCCTGTTTCCTAATACCTCGGTGCCGTCCTTGATGGCGCCTATCCTGCGGATATCCAGGCGCTGGGTCGCATAAAACTTCAATGCGTTACCACCGGTGGTGGTCTCCGGGTTCCCGAATATTACGCCTATCTTCATTCTTATCTGGTTGATAAAAATAACGCATGTCCTGGATTTACTTATGCTTGCCGTCAATTTCCTCAGGGCCTGGGACATCAGTCTTGCCTGGAGCCCCATGTGTTGATCTCCCATATCGCCCTCTATTTCGGCCCTTGGCACCAGTGCGGCGACAGAATCTATAACCAGAACATCAATGGCGCCGCTCCTGACCAGGATTTCCGCTATATCTAGGGCCTGCTCGCCGGTGTCGGGCTGGGATACCAGGAGACTGTCCACATCCAAACCCAGTTTTCTGGCATATTGCATATCAAGGGCGTGCTCTGCGTCTACGAATGCCACCATGCCCCCCGTTGCCTGGGCTTCCGCTGATATATGAAGCGCCAGGGTTGTCTTGCCTGACGATTCGGGGCCGAATATCTCCACTACTCTGCCTCTGGGGACCCCACCTATGCCCAGGGCCATATCAAGGGCAAGCGACCCTGTTGAGATTGCCGGTATGTCAATAACCTTTTCGTCACTCATTTTCATGATAGACCCCCGGCCGAACTGTCTTTCTATTTGAGAAATAGCCTGCTCGACGGCCTTTTCCCTGTCCATCATTTCTGCCATATCAATACCCCCTATCCGTTATGTTATATGTATTAACTAATATCTGATCTCACAGACACTGTAAGATGAGATCCAAATTCGAAATAAGAAGCACGAAGCACGAAACAATATCGAATGACCAAAATTCAAATGACACAAACAATTACTCTAATTAATTTGCGAAACCAAATCCGTTTGTTTTATTATTTGAACATTTGAATTTCGTATTTGTTTCGAAACTGGGAACCCGCTTGCGGGACTGAGCCGAGCATAGCGAGCGAAGAATTTCGATATTCGATATTCGGATTTTAAAATATATCAAAAATATTTAATCTGACGTTGCATGTCTGATCAAATCTAGATTTATACATATTATATTTATATGTATCCTCGAATTCTTAGTTAGCTATTAGCTGTTAGCCGTTAGCTTTCAGCTTTTAGGCTTCAGCTCATTCCTATTCTTGCCCCGTTAAACGCTTGCCATGATGAAATGGCCTCCACATTTCACGGGGCGTAGCCTGTTTAACCGGGGTCCTATTTTCTACCTTCTGTCTTCCGCCTTCTGCCTTTAACGCTCGAATCCTTGAATCCTAATACATAACCTCTCAAAAACCACCATGACCTTCCTCTTGATAAACAAGATCATAATATCTAAAATCGCAGGTCACGGGTATTCTTTGAAGGGCGGCATCTCAAAAAAGGATTCCACCCAAGGCACGCAGTGGGCTTATTTTCAAGGGTTTGCTCCGCCAGAACCCCTGGCAGAATTTCCCGTTGCTCATAAGAAAAGGTTTGCCAAACCCTTGAAAATAAGACCACGTTCTCCGGATAGCTTAGATGCCGCCTTGAAAAGAATACCCGTGACCGATTATCATCCTTCACCCCTATCCAGTCATGATACTTTTTTCAAGGTGATATCGCAAGGGGCCATGATTGCAATTTTGTATATTCCGCCCCTTGGGGTTTTAATTCACTTTCAAACATCACCAGTTCTTCCAGTCGGCCCGAAGGGCCCTCAAGTCCCTTATATTGGGGTATCAGGTCATCTAAAAGCGTACCCTGTCTTTCGGGCCGGCGAAATCTGCCCAATGTGAGATGAGGCCTGAATCCTCTCTTTTCTTCCTTTATGCCGAAGGGTTCGAGCCTTTCCTGAAGGGCTTTCATGAAGGAAGACAATCTTTCCCTGTCTGTTTCAAGCCCCAACCATAACACCCTGGGCCTTTTTGTACCGGGGAATACCCCCAGACCCTTCAGGGAGATATCAAAAGGTTCGTATTCGAGACAGCCCTTTCTGATTTCCTCGGCCATCACCGGGACATCATCGGGGCTGATATTCCCCATAAATACAACCGTAAGGTGTATGTTGGCCGCCTTCACCCACTTCACATTGAGCCTTGACCTCCTGAGCTCATCTGAAACAAGGGCGACCTTTTGCTTGATATCAGAAGGCAGTTCAAAGGCCAGGAAGGAACGGATCGCCATATAGATACCTTTTAACGCAGTCAAGGGCCCTTTCTGCGGTTTTTCGCCTGATTTGTTGCCTTGTGCCACGGAAGTGATACCGGAAGGCAAAGATCTCTCCTTCCACCGCCAGCCCTATAAAAACCGTGCCTACCGGTTTTTCCTTGCTTCCGCCCTCCGGTCCCGCTATCCCTGTAACGGCCAGCCCTATGTGGGAATTAAACAAGTTTTTAACCCCCTCCGCCATTTCCCTGACTGTCCGGTCACTCACAGCCCCGTGCTTGGTTATGGTTCCGGAGGAGACATTCAGAATATTCACCTTGGATTCGTCGCTATAGGATGTTATCCCACCCTTAAAATAGCGAGAACTACCCGGCACATCGGTGATAAGGCCCCCTATAATCCCGCCCGTGCAGGATTCTGCTACTGAAATCGTAAGCCCCCTCTCACTTAGAATGTTTCCTATCATGTCTTTCATTATCAATTAAATGCCCGGGTTACTTGACCACCTGAACTCTTGGATCATCAAAAAGCATTCTGACCTCTTAGTTAGCTTTTAGCTATCAGCCATTAGCTATTAGCTATTTTCCCTTGACCCCTTAAACCCTCGAATCCTGTCCTGTGTATCCTCCCCTCTTAGGGGAGGATCAAGGTGGGGTCTGTTCCTAGACCCCCTCCCGACCTCCCCCTAAAAGGGGGAGGGAAGTTTTAATCCTTCTTTACTTGAATGCTTGAAACCTTGAATCCTCGAATCCTATATGTGTCGTCTTGAAAAGAACCGGAGTGACCGGAATTAGCTTTCAAATTTCAGCTATTCTCCCTCTTTTAGTTCCCGAGTAATACCGTAAAAACCCTTACGCAGATATTCGCGTAAATGCCGGCCACCATATCATCAAGGACTATCCCTGCCCCTCCCTTGATGCGTTTATCTATCATACCGATGGGGTACGGCTTTAGTATATCAAAGACCCGGAACAACAAAAATGCCAGGGCAAAGCCCGGCAAGGAGAAGGGTATGAGAAAGACACCGACAAGAAGGCCGGTTGCCTCGTCTATCACCACCTCGGCCGGGTCATTTTTCTCCAGTAGCTGTTGACTGATACGGGAGGACCATATAGAAAGAGGAATAAGAGCTATCAGGAAAATGATGGAGTAGAGGGCACCGAGATAGTTAACAATAATGACCGGAGGCACTGCAGCAAGTGTTCCGAAGGTCCCCGGCGCCATAGGCACAAGACCCGTGCCGAACCAGGATGAAAAGATCAGGGCGGTTCTTCCTCGAAAATCCGCCCTTTGGAATGCCTTCTTGAAGTTCATGCTGTCAGATCGATTAAAAGGTATAAATTCCTGATTCGGATTCCCGGCTATGTCTCTCTCCTTGATACAACCCAGCTATATATCTCTTTCAGGGGGATCCTGTTTTGCTCCGCGATTGTCCTGCAGGCCTCATATTCAGGATGTAGATACGAGACACCATCGGGTCGGACAACCTTTTTTACCTTAATCTTTCCCCAGGGACTGTCAATCTCTACTTGAGAGCGCTCCAGTACTTTTCTGCTGCTATATCTGAACCTGACCCCCAGGGTGGAGCTTTCCATGAAGAGTATGTCCATAAGCTCATCCCTTTTGTGAGGGCTTCCGAGTACCTGTACATGGACACCGGGCCGGTTCTTTTTCATCTGAACAGGGCTGAAATACACATCCAGGGCGTCGGCTTCAAACAACCTATCCATCATGAAACCCAGCCATTCAGGATTATTGTCGTCCAGGTTGGCATCCAGGACGACCAATGTCTCGATCCGGTCCCCGGTCTGTTCCCTGCCTATTAGTATCCTAAGCAGGTTGGGCCTGTCCGGAAGATCTCTGCTGCCGGCCCCGTATCCCACACTTTCTATAACCATAGGGGGTATGGTCCCAAAGGAAGAGGAGAACTCCTTGATGAGGGCCGCCCCTGTCGGAGTGACCAGTTCGTGCTCAAGGCCGGAATCATATACCGGGATGCCTTTTAACAGGGCTAGTGTAGCGGGCGCTGGAAGCGGTATCCTCCCGTGGCCGCCGGTTTCCGTGAACCCTGTTCCCAGGGGCAAGCTGGAAGCGGATATGGAACCAATGCCCAGGGATTCGATTCCAAAGGCCGCGGCTACAATGTCTATAACGGAGTCAAGCGCACCCACCTCATGGAAATGGACCTTATTATAGGGAAGGCCGTGGATCTTTCCTTCTTCCCGGGCGATGGACTCAAAGATACGAAAACATCTTTCTTTTACCTCGTTACTCAGGTCTCCTTGGCTTATAACCCCCTTAATATCCGTCAAATTCCTGTGCTGCCCCCCCCCTTTTTTATCCTCTTTTACTATGAAGCGGGTGGCTGTGAGCCCGTTCTTTTTTCCCTGTTTTGCATCCAGTGAATAGTCTCCCAGGGGAAGAGTAGCAATTGCCTTTTTCAGTTTGTCAAGGGATAGACCCGCGTCAAGCAAGGCCCCCACAAACATGTCTCCGCTGATACCGGAAAAACAATCAAGATATGCTGTTTTCATTCCGCTGGTTCCTCTTCTTGCCCCGCCTGCCCCACCTGCCCCATTAAACCTTATTTATTGTTTAATCGGGGTTAAATGCCTGCCCTGATGAAATGGGGTCCACATTTCACAGGGCGTAGCCTGTTTAACCGCAGGCCTGTCTCCTCTCTCCTCTCTCCTATTTCCTATTCTCTCTTTCCTATCTTCTATGTTCTAGCTTCTCACCTTCTGATCTTCTTATCCTCTGATCCTCCTTGCGCCTTACGCCTCACGCCTTACGCTATGCGCTATGCGCTTTGCTCCATGCACTCGAACCCTCGAATCCTTGAACCCTCTCTTACGTCTCCTCCCCTTTTAGGGGAGGATTAAGGTGGGGTCTCTGACCTTTTTGACCCTATTTAACAGTACGCTCTCAGTATGTCAATAACCAGGGCTATCCGCGGAGAAAGGCTCGGCCATATTAAAGTCGGGAAGAAAAGGAGAGACTGTTTCCGATTTCATGCCGGCGCTGTGGGGAAACTGGACAAAAAGGTTTCTGAAACCAAGATCAAGCGTGTGGGAATAGACCGTGTCAAACTCCTCACGTGTAAGCACACGATTGAGGTCTGTATCCTCGTGAGGAAGGACGGGATGGTATTGTGACATTATGCTGAGGGGCAGGTCGGGTCCGAACTCTACGAATAAAGTAGTCAGTGCGTTCAACGAATTATGGATCTTTCCGGGTAATATCAGATGCCTTACAAGCACGCCTCTTGTGGCGAGCTCTTTCCCCTTTTCAAAGGAGTCGAGAAATCCCTTCTGTCTGACCATCTCCGTGATCGCTACAAGGGCCGTGACCGGGTAATCTTTGCATCTTGAAAGCCTCATGGATAAATCCGGATCAGAGTATTTGAAATCAGGCAGGTAGATATCCGCCCGGGACTCGGCTATGATAAGGGATTTAACCGATTGATAGCCAGACAGATTATATACGGCAGGCAGATCATATGCCTTCTGATGCAGCATATCCACCAGTTGGAAGGTGTAGGGGAAAAAATGGTCGGGCGTGACAAAATTCAGATTGTGGACATCTCTCTCTTGTATCATTCTTAATACCATGTCGGAAAGCTTCCCCAAGGACAAGGTCTCACCGATGCCGTGCCTTGATATCTGGTAATTCTGGCAAAAGGAACATCCCAGGGAACAGCCGCTGAAAAAGATGGTACCTGATCCCCTGGTCCCTGAAATGGGCGGTTCCTCACCGAAATGGGGGCCCACATAGGCCACACGAAGGGTATTATCCTGTGCGCAGAAACCGGAGCGGGACGTCATTGACCCTTCCAGCCTGTTGATACCGCAATTCCTGGGACACAACCTGCATTCTTCGAAGAGTTCTATTAGATCTGAATCCAATCTCACTGTTTCCCTAGAACACCCCTTCCGCCCCCCTACACCGGACAGATAGAAAACAGGCCGGAAGCGGCTACAATTAGGGAATGAATATACTTTTTCTCCTGTGGCGTATCCGGCATGCTTAGCTGTAATCAAAGGGCTTTAAGCACCTTGGCCGCCTTGTTAACATGTGAAGGCTTTACCCAGAGGATCGCCCCGTAACGCCCTCTCCCGGCACTGACCGCGGCCATAGCGGTTATGTTGATGTTTGCATCCGACAGTTTCTGTACCACCTCAGCAACAGCACCGGTCCGGTCGTTACCTTGTACCAGGAAGCCGCTCTTTTTCGGTTTTATTTTCAGTTTCGCTCGGCTAAGAGCCTTGCGGAAGAGCTGTGTTTCCTCAAGCACAAAATCAAGCTGAACACGCCGCCGGCGAGGGAAACCGCTGAAAGCCAGCAGGTTCACGCCCGCCTTTTTGAGGTCCTGCAAGATACGAGCGCCCTCCCCGGGCTTATCAGCCACCTCTGTAGAGAAATACCAGACTTTTCTAATAGTATCTGCCATTGTTGGTCCCTCCTTTTGATCCAAATATACAAAAGTTAAAAACAAAATACCCGAAGAGTCAATGGAAAACTGGATGCAATAAAGCGAACAAGGGGGCCAGATAGATTTCTTAGAGATTAAGAAAGCGCTCTGTAAAGCAGTTAGGTGCAAATAAAAAAAATCAAAAAAATCAAAAAAAAGATTTGACATACTATATGATGTATTTTATTATTAGTCATACCACGATATAGGTGGTTTTCTGAGTTTCATCTTTTCACTTAAGGGGTGGAACAAAAATATAATTTTAGAGCTCCTCTAAAACTAACCAGATGGAGGAAACTGCCATGGCAACAGCAAGAAAGAAAGCAGTCCCCAAGAAAAAAGCGGCCGCAAAGAAGAAGACGGCCGCTAAAAAGAAGGTAGCACCCAAGAAGAAAGCAGCAAGGAAGAAGACGGCCGCTAAAAAGAAGGTAGCACCCAAGAAGAAAGCAGCAAGGAAGAAGACGGCCGCTAAAAAGAAGGTAGCACCCAAGAAGAAAGCAGCCGCCAAAAAGAAGACAGCGGCAAAAAAGAAAGCCACCAAAAAAAGGAAATGATCTTAAATATTACCCCTTAAGTAAGGAACGGGGAGACATTGACTTACATCAAAAGGTAAATCATTTGTCTCCCCGTTCTCTTTTTATCATCCTGTTCCCATAAAAGCCGGCCCACTTTTCTCCTTTGCATAATACCTGTGCCCTGATGCCTCATACATTGTGCGATATTCTCTCTTCCCGGCAGTATCCTATCGGTGTTTACATGCCTTCACGATCCCTTCTTGTATAATCATTCTCCCGTCTTGATTCTCTGAAGCCCGCCAGAAAAAGGCCACAGCCCTCTCGGCAAGTCTTGCCCGGGAAAAAACGGGGTGAAGAATCGTCTTATGGCGCGGATCTTGTAGAGGGTAAAAGGTCAGATCGGGCATATACGCCGTGTGATAATTATTTCCCGGCCTGCCATGGATGTTACCCGGGATAAGAAATAAGAGGGGGTTTAAGTCATGCGCGATTGGACAAATCCGAAGAGATGGTCCCTTATATTTTGTCTTGCTGTATTGTCCTGCCTGTTTACATATGCAGGCGATAATGTAACAGCCAAAGAGATAGATAACCCGGGCCATATCCCCCGGCATGGTAGAAGGCTCATCTTCCTGGAAAAACCCGTCCTAATAGCTCCTGAAGGAAGGATAACCGCCAAATGGCCCCTGTACCAATGGCATCCCGTAAAAGAAGCCGATCGCTACGGGATTATTGTTTATAGAATGACCCGGCCCCGCGTACCTGTATTTATAAGATTCGGTATAAGAAAGACGGAGATAAGGCAGCCCTGGTTCAGGAGACTTAGGTACGATACTGATTATTTTTTTGTAGTCCTTGCCTATAGTATCAAGAAGAGGAAGAGACAGGTGAGTTCCTTTTCTGAACGGATGTATTTCAGGGTGGTAAAAGATACCGCGCCTGTACCCTCCGTTTCCATAGCCGTTGAGCCGGAGATGATATTCTTAGGCGTTTCATCCAGTATCTCATGGAGTACCTCCTATGCAACTAATGTTACTATCGACCAGGGGATAGGGGGTGTTGATCTAAACGGATCAATTCCAGTATCTCCCACGGAGACCACCACATACACCATTACCGTGGAAGGCCCGGGCGGCACTGCCACGGA
>CAYQNR010000010.1:0-50821 GCA_964418945.1 uncultured Desulfobacteraceae bacterium | reverse complement strand
GCGAAAATATTAACAGCATGCTAATTACGTAAGGTGCCACCCAGGCGGGCGGAATACTTATGAAATAATAGAAAATTCCCGAGTCCGGCCAAGTCTGGAAAAGGGTACCCGCCCGCCTCGTCTTGTTTTATGCAGGGTCATTGCACATAAACAAGTTCGCCGCTTAAAAGAGAATCCCATAGCCCATATAGCGCAAAATAGTTAGATATCATTAACTAGCGTACTCATTAACCGGATGAACCTAAAAAGACATTTATTTACCAAGTTCGGAGAGCATCCATTCCTTCAGCCATCATTCTAGTCCTCAAATATCTCCGTTACCCGGCTAGCCTCCTTTTTGATCCTGTCAACTGTCTTCGTCAGTGCTGGAAAGACATTATCTCGAATATCACCTCCAACAGCCACAAAAACGATCTCATCTCCTACCTGAAGATATCCATCATTGATTTCAACTAGTACTTCAATTATTCCAGTTAATTGTTTAATATCATTTATAATATTATCGATTACCTTTTGGTCATGGACAACTTCAATTCCTCTAATTTTCCTGTTATTTCGGGACGTCCCCCTTACAATGCCCAGGTGGCTTGCTATCATCCCCATCCTGTAATAATCTGGATGAGCGCGTATTCTACTCAAGATTTCCGAAATATCCATTTCATTTTCCTTCATTATTATCCGGGTCAAGATTAAACAATTCTCTGGTTGTATCCAGGTAAACATCCTTAGAGCTTCTGTCCGCCTTACTTTTCAGGACACGGATGAGGTCATTTATTATCTTGTCGGAGAGGGATATGGTAAGGGCCTCTATTCCCTTTATCTGTGAAGGGGTCAGATCCCCCAGCGACGATATACTCTTTTTCATTTCAGCCTTTCGTAGAGACTCTATCTTGTTCTTTAGAGATACAATGGTGGGAACCACATCAAGGCTTTTCAGCCATTTTTCAAACCTTATCACTTCCTCCTGAACAATACGCTCGGCCTTTAGGGCCTCTTCTTTCCTCTGCTCGGTATTTTCCTTAACGATTTCTTTTAAATCATCAATATCATACACATATATATTTTCCAGATCATTAACACTTGGTTCCACATCCCTGGGTACGGCTATATCAATGAAAAACAACGGCCGGTTCCTCCGTTTCCTGAGGCAATTTCCAACAAGCTCGCGGGTTACCACGAAATCCATTGAAGCGGTTGAAGTTATAACAATATCCACCTCAAGAAGATACGAACCTATCTCTTCAAAAAAAACGGCCTTTCCTTTAAACATATCCGCAACTTGGACGGCCTTCTCAAAACTTCTGTTGGCTACGATAAGAGTTTTGACGCCGTTCCCCATGAGATGCCTGGCAGCAAGTTCCGCCATATCCCCTGCCCCTATCAGAAGCACCTTCCGTCCCTCCAGGCCGTAGAATATCTTTTTAGCAAGTTCCACCGCGGTGGAACTTATGGATACCGCTGATTCTGATATACCGGTTTCTGTCTTTACCCTTTTTGCCACATGAAAAGCTCTGTGCATCAACCGGTTCAAAATCACGCCGGATGTCTTTTCATTGACGGCAGCATTATAATAGGCATCTTTTATCTGGCCCAGGATCTGTGGTTCACCCACTACCATGGAATCAATGCTGGCAGCCACTTTAAAAATATGTTTTACCGCTTGTGCATCTTCATAGATATAGATATTCGAGATAAAATCCTCTTCCGGGATATTTCCGATCCTGGACAATATCGATAACATCGAATCCTTTGCCTGTGAAGGATTGTCCGTGGTATAAACAGCCTCCACCCTGTTGCATGTAAATAAAAACAGGCCTTCCCTGATCCATTCCGACTCCCTCATATATGAAAGGGCCAGAGCAGTACTTTCCCGGTCACTGGCCATTCTCTCCCTTAGCTCGACAGGGGCGGATTCGTGATTCATACCCATATTAACAATCTTGAACGTCATCCGATCCAGCCCCCCAGATTTTCAAAGCTGTGGTAATCACTTAACCACAAGCTGCCGCCGATAAAGGTGAAAAGAAGGATACAGAAACAGAAAATGGACATCAAGGCCGCTCTCCGGCCCCGCCAGCCGACCGCAAGTCTTTCATGCAAAAGGACTGCATATGAAAGCCAGGTGATAAGCGACCATACCTCTTTGGGATCCCACCGCCAGTAACTGCCCAGAACATACTGGGCGTATATGGCCCCGGTGATTATACCTATTGTCAAAAAAGGGAATCCACAGATAAGGGAATAATGATTGATGGCGTCCAGTGTCTCCAGGGAAGGAAGCCTGGAGTAAAAGGCACCCCTGGTCTTTTTCTTTATCCCCCTCTCCTGGATAAGATACATGATTGCGGCCATAAATGTGATAGCAAAGACCCCGTCGCCTATGAAGATGGTCCCAACATGGATCGTCAACCACACGCTCTTAAGCATGGGTTCTTGCACGGTTAACTCCCCAGCGGGAATGGCCACTGAGGTGATCATTAAAAGCGCGGCCAAGGGTGCGACAAAGGATCCCAGCACCATCAACCCGAACCGCAATTGAAATATCAGATACACCCCGATAATACACCAGGAGAAAAAGGACAACGAAGATTTCAAATCAATAACAGGAGCTGTCCCCAGTGCATAATACTGGTGGGCGAGAAATAAGGTATGGAAGATAAACCCTACAAGCAGGCTTATGTACGCCCACCTGAAGAACCTCTTCTGCTGTACTATAATATATATAATAAACCCGGCGGTGGACACAAAGACCAGGAAAAGTGCTGTTTTGTAAAATATGTCTGCCATTTTTTATTCAGCCTTTACATAATTTATGACATTCTCCGGCGAAATACGGATATGAAGGATCCTTTCCAGATGTTCGGCGACCCCGTTCCACTCTTTCCTCTTTATTAGATCGAGGATCGGGGAATCAACCAGCTCATGAAATACCCTGCTGTTCATCTCAGGGGATAGGCCTTTGGACAGGATTTCCTTCCGGAGCTTGCCCATAAGCAGAAGGAACCCCCCATACTCCCAGCCGAACTGGCTGCTTAATCTCTCCCTGATTCTCTTTGCCATGGCCGGGCTCTTTCCGGAGGTTGAAACAGCTATCAACAGATCTCCTCTTTTGATCACCGAAGGGACTATAAAAGTGCAATCCGCAGGCTGGTCAACCGCGTTTACCAGTATGCCTTTTTCCCGCGCGATTTCACTTACCCTTTGATTGAGTTCCGGATCATCCGTAGAGGCAATCACCAGAAAAGCACCTTCAAGATAATCCTCCCTGAATTCCCGGTCAAGCAGTCGAATCTTTCCCTCTGTCAGGAGATCCTGCAGTTCGGTAGTGAGATCACGAGATACAACATTTACATCCGCCCCGCACTCCAGCAAGGCGGCAATCTTTCTCAGGGCAACCTGACCACCTCCCAGCACGACTGTCTTTTTGTCCTTAAGGTCAACTAATATGGGATAATAGGACATATCTTCTACCTAATAGGGTATAATCTCCAAAAGCATGCGCATGTTTTTCCCTTGCCCCCTAGGCCTTAAGCCTTGCGCCTTAAATATACTGGTCCACCATCTCACTTATAAACCATTCAACACCCTCTTCTCCCTTCTGCTCGCGGAGTTCTGCTATTAGATTCTCTATCTTCTGGCGTGTATCCAGATCCCTTGTCAGGTCGTCGGTTGAACGGTATACCCCTCCCCTTCTGCCTACACGATAAATAAGTCTTTCCTTGTCAGGCAGGGCCTGATACTTTTTGATCACCTCAAGCATCTTTTCCTTATCCTCCGGTAGTTTCCCCGTAACCTCTTCCAATAGATTCATGATGTGATCGCTGGTTATCACACTGGTTATTCCTTCCAATCTTTCAATAAACAGCCTGATCTCTTCCGCCAGCATATCATCGGTCTGCATCTTGAATTCCCCGGACTTCAACTTCTCGCTTAAAGGTGCCCTGTCAGGTATCCTCAGGCTGCGAAGCCGGATAAAATGCGGGTTAATATTGTTAAGGGTCTTTGCGGTTTCAATGGCATGTTCTCTCCACATTTCTTGTCCGCCCAAACCCGGCATAACATACTCTGAAAGCTCCATTCCGGCCTCCACCACCTTCCTGCCAGCCTCTACATGCTGGGCCGCTCTAACACCCTTTTTTACCAGCTTGAGGACAGGATCGTACCCGCTCTCCATGCCCACATGGAGCCTGTCCAGGCCGGCCTTTCTTATCTCTTTTAGTGAATCCAACGATTTATTCACTATGGTCCTTGACCTGGAATAGGTGGTGATCCTGGTTATCTCCGGGAATTTTCCCCTAAGAAAATTCAGTATCTCCACCAGATCTTCTGTCTTGATAATAAGATTGTCTGCATCCTGTAAAAAACAGGCCCCGGTTCTATAATATAGCCACATGGCGATGCTTCTATAACTGTCGCTGAAACCTCTATTGTTAAATATATAATCTATTACCTCCGAATTTACCTCTCCGTTGTTCCCCAGGCTCCAGGAGATTGCCTTGATGTCGTCGGCAATATCCCTCGCGGTCTGGATATCTTTTTTGATCTCCTCGACACTTCTTAAGGAAAACTTCTTGCCCTTATATACCGGACAAAAAAGACACCGATTCCACGGGCAATTTCGTGTTATTCTTAGAATAAGACTCCTAGCCTCGTTGGGAGGCCTTATCGGTCCCTGTTCAAAATTCAACTCCTTTTTCATTTTAAAATGACCTTTTTGAATCAATACTATAATCGATAGGGGTCCGGGCCGGAACCCAAGCTTAATATTATGCGGTTATGCTCCTTTTTTCAAGGTGATATCACAAAGAGGCCAGTGAAAAAGTGAAGCTCCCCGTGCTCCCGCACGGGGCATCTTGGCCAAGGCGAGTAAAAGATTAAACCTTATTAATTATAAGAATCTTAATGGCCATATAGTGAAATATATCATGACGTGAGGTCACGGCTGTTCTTGGAAAGACGACATCTCAAAAAGAATTCCACCCAAGGCCTGCAGTGGTCTTATTTTCAAGGGTTTGCTCCACCAGACCCCCTGGCAGCATATGCCGTTGTCACCAGGAAAAGGTTTGCCAAACCCTTGAAAATAAGACCACGTGCACGGGATACTATAGATGTCGTCTTGAAAAGAATTGCCGTGACCGGATATTAGGGATACCCTTATCCAGCCATGATATTTTTGGTGCATCCGGATAATGAGTACGTAAAGAACTGGAGCTAAAGATGGATCAGCAGATCCGCCTTTCCGGTACTATCTTTTTCTTAAAAGTGATAAACAAACCGTAGATTTAATCGTGATCCCTCCGGACGATTTTCCGCAGAGGTCTCAAAGTAGGCATTGAAAAACAGATGTGCGTTCGGGGAAAGATGGTACACTCCCCCGGGTCCGATTCCTAAAACCTGTTCCTTCCTCCCCGCGACCTCATTACCGTCTACCTCAGTATCGCTGATCTGTTTTAGATAATAGCCGTTGATTCCTGCTCGAAAGCGACCGGGCAGGATTTCATAGGCCAAGGCAAAGTTGGCATGAATAGCCTGTCCCGCCTGTGTTTCAGAGGCACCCACAAAGCCACGGTTAGGTTCGTCATTTTTATCGTTCCATAGATAATGAATCCGGGTACTGGCAGTCAATCGCGGTTTGATAAAAAGAGTTCCCGCCCAATAGGGATTAAAAGAGAAGAAATTACTGCCTGGGTTGAGTTCGCGATTCCTGTCATATTTACCGGTTGGAAAAATACATTGAAATTCGACTCGTTGCATGAATCTAGGACCATCAGTACCCATTATGGGGTCCCATTGCAGGTAAGGCCCAATCAGGAGGTCCCCGAAGCCTGATCCGTTATCTTGAGGGAATGGGCCGGCAGTATTATAATCAAGACCGAGGACAACATAAGGGACAATAACATCCAGGCCCCATTTACCTCCTAGCATAAGTTCTGAATTCGATTGATAAATAAACTGTGTGAGGCTGATCCAGGCTTCCAGATCCTCGCCCGCAGTCGGGGGCAGCAAGGCGTTTCCATCAACATCCTTAAAGTCGTCCGAACTCCAGTATTGTGCATACTGGACCACATAAGTGCCGGTTCCCGCCGGCAATCCTCCATCTAAAAAAGTCGTAAAGCCGAGGTTGACTGAGGGCAAATCATAGGCACTGGAGGTCATAGACCCGGCAAAAATCAAAATAATTCCCCCTAACAATCCCATGAGTTTTTTCGTTTTCATGCTTTGGCCTCCTTTATGTTTCGGTGTCAGACTAAGTCCTTCAACACAATCTTATACTAATCGGAACTTTTCAGCATTGCAAAATACTTTTCATATGACCCCAAATTCAGCAGGATGTATCCCTTGTTTTTTATCTATGACACACTTATCAGATAAGTAAGTTAATCCGCCAAGTGATTTGTAATAGAATGTGAAAGTATAGGTAACTCAAAATCATATGTCAATGCCAATAAAAGAGGAGGGACGCTCTTTAATTATTTAATTGGCAATCTGTCTGATTGATATATTCCCATACCTTACTGGCTAAGAAACTGGAGATGAGCTTAGCCAATATCAGATTTTCCGGTGAGCGAGGAGAATTGATCGCGAAAGAGGGTTAGTACTCTCCTGAAGAATGAGATGTTAAATTACTAAAGAGCGTCCCCTTTTCCTGCGGAAAACATTATTGACATGGAAAAACGATTTATGCCAATAATTATATATATCAAATATGATATATATTTTGCCGTATATCTCTTTAATATGGACACTCCACAATAGAGGAGAAAATTCAGATGAGAAAAACAGGTTCCTTCAAATGGGTGGAGTTTATGGTGGTAGCAACGCTGCTATTTCTACCTCATTGCAGAGTCCTTGCCGGGTCTTCCGATCAGGTGATCATCTTCCATGCCGGAAGTCTTACCATTCCCCTTGCCCACATGGAAAAGGAGTTTGAGGCAATGTACCCCGGGGTAGATGTGCTTCGGGAGGCCAGCGGGAGTCAGAAATGCGCAAGGAAGATCATCGACCTTAAAAAGCCCTGTGATATTATGGCATCGGCGGATTACAAGGTCATTGACAAACTCCTTATCCCTAACTACGCGGATTGGAATATCCGCTTTGCCACCAATCAGCTTGTTCTCTGTTACACGGAAAACAGCAAATACGCCAGTGAAATCAACGATGAGAATTGGTATAACATCCTGGCCCGAAAGGGAGTTATATGGGGTCACTCCGACCCGGACCTCGACCCATGCGGCTATCGAGCTCTCATGGTTTTACAGCTTGCAGAAGAGTATTATAAGGTACCCGGTCTCTACGATAAAACGGTTGCAAATCGTCCTAAAGAGAATATCCGACCTAAATCAGTGGAACTGGGTTCTCTTTTGCAAACCGGAAACATGGACTATGCCTGGGAGTATCTCTCGGTAGCCGTACAGCATGAATTGAAATACATCCTTCTTCCGGACGAGATCAACCTGGGAAATTACCAATTCGACGAGTTCTATGACCAGGCTGTGGTAAGAGTTGCAGGTAAGGAACCGGATACATTCATGGAGATGAGAGGCAGTTCAGTAACCTACGGAGTCACAATGATCAAAAACAGCCCCAATACAAAGGAAGCCGAAGCCTTTTTGCAGTATATGCTGGATCCTCAGGGAGGGCTTAAGGTTCTCAAGGAGATGGGTCAGCCTCCTTTTGTGCCTTGCAGGGTTCCGACGGAGGCAGCCAAATCCTCTCTTCCTGAATCACTCCAGAACCTTGTAGTGATTAAAGACTAACCAAAAAAGGATGTGCCATGAAACGTGAGGCGTTTTTCTGGATATCGGTTTCCTGTGGTCTTGTAATCATGGCCTTTATTCTCCTTCCTCTCATACAGCTTTTTACCTCTCCTTCCCTGGATATGCTCAAGGAATCCTTAAGTGACAAAGATGTGATGCGGTCGATCTGGCTAAGCATATACACAGCCGGAATGGCCGCTTTGATCTCCTTTGTCTTCGGTACTCCCCTCGCCTATCTCCTGGCCCGGAGCGATTTCAGGGGCAAGCGGCTTGTGGAGGCTGTCATCGATCTTCCGATTGCCATTCCCCATCCCGTGGTAGGTATTGCGATCCTGAGTGTTGCCGGGAAAAATTACTGGTTCGGGCAGATATTGACTGAGCTGGGAGTGCGCATCATGGGGAGCGTTACGGGTATCGTCACTGTTTTGACTTTTGTGGGGATTCCTTTCTATCTGAATGCCACCAAGGCCGGGTTTGAGGCCATTTCCCCTCGTTTGGAGAAGGTCTCGCGCAGCCTTGGTGCCTCCATGTTCAGCACCTTCGCACGCATTACCTTTCCCCTGGCATGGCGGAGCATGCTTATCGGCATTATCATGTGCTGCGCACGGGCTATCAGCGAGTTCGGAGCGGTGGTCATCGTGGCCTATCATCCCATGGTCGCTTCCGTGTTGATCTATGAGCGTTTCGAGGCATACGGGCTCAAATATTCCCAGCCGGTGGCTGTCTGGCTGGTTTCTATCTCACTCATCCTGTTCTTTCTACTGCGAATATTGACGCTCCATAAGGTTGAAGAAAAATGATAGCGATCAAAGGACTAAACATATATCTTCGAGACTTCCATCTTCTCGATATCGATCTGGAAATAGCCCAAAATGAATTCTTCATTCTCATGGGTCCAACCGGCGCAGGAAAGACCATCCTCCTTGAGGCCATAGCAGGCCTCGTCCCCATCAAAAACGGTAAAATATATATAGGCGGCAAGGATGTAACTGCATTGCCCCCTGACAAACGGGGCATCAGCATCGTATACCAGGATTATGCCCTCTTTCCACACCTTACTGTCATGGACAATATCAGCTACGGTCTGCGCTTTCGAAAGATTGATAAAAAACAGGGACGAGAGAGGCTTGCTGAATTATTGGATGTGTTGAACCTTTCCTATTTGCAGCACCGCCTTCCGGTCAATCTAAGCGGCGGTGAGAAACAGCGTGTCTCCATAGCCAGAGCCCTCATGGTGGAGCCTAAGATTCTGCTTCTGGATGAACCGCTTTCCGCGCTTGACCCGGGGTTCAGGGATGAACTAAGGGGCATGCTTAAAACACTTCATCGATCATCAAGCATCACCTTCCTGATGGTAACCCACGATTTCTCTGAGGCCCTCTCCCTTGGAGGGCGTGCCGCAGTCATGAACAACGGGACAATCGAACAGGTAGGAGAGATAGAGGATATATTCAAAAGACCCAACTCCGCCTTTGTGGCCGATTTCGTGGGGATGAAGAATCTTTTCAGCGCCGAGTTCAGAGGGACGAAAGCCCTTGTCTCAGGTCTGGAAATCGAGTTAGGATGCACTCCTGTTAACAGCCATGGATATATAGCGATCAGGCCTGAGGATGTTGTTATCAGCAGGCAAAGATTCTCATCTAGCATGAGGAATTCATTCCCAGTGGTGGTTAACGCTGTCATTGATCAGGGATTTTACTACGAGGTTCGCGCGCAGAGCGGAGACATCAACTTCTCCTCCCTTATCACCAAAAGCTCCCTCATCGATCTCAAACTCCAAGAAACCTCGGATGTGATTATTTCCTTCAAGGCGGCTTCAGTCCACTTTTTTTAGGTATATATCGTGATATGAAGTCGGTTTCCTATCTTATGTTCTTATCAAGAAACTTGGCTCATCCGGTTTGTGTACGTAAAGAAGTAAAAGATCAAACCTTATTTTATGTACCTTAATGGCCCATGGGGTTCTCTTTCAAGGTAACAAAACATTAATAGCATGCTAATTACGTAAGGTGCCATCCCTTCGGTCACAGGCATTCTTTTCAAGATGACATCTATGGCGTTCAGTGGACGTGGTCTTATTTTCAAGGGTTTGGCAAACTCTTTCCTGTTCGCAACGGTAGATTCTGCCAGGGGCCCTGGTGGTGCAAACCCTTGAAAACAAGCCCACTGCATACCTTGGGTGGGATTTTTTTGGAGATGTCATCTTGAAAAGAACACCCGTGCCCTTGGGTAAGGCTAAAGATATGTCACTGGGTCGAAGGGCTGTTCCTTTTTGGAGTGACTATCGGGAGGGCGCTGTTATTTCAGGAGTTGCGGCTGGGGGACCCCCTGGCCCCGAGCGAAGGCGAGGGGAACAGCGGAGGGGGTAGGCATCCCACGGCCGCAACTCCTTGAAATGACCAGCCCGGGAGATACGGAACGAAAAAAAGGGACAGCCCTTCGCTCACGCCTCTTCTTTTCAAGACGATATGTACTGTATTAGGATTCAAGGATTCGGGGGTCCAAGAGGGGCCCTCTTATTAGAAACCAACAGTCTACTTTATTCAGAAAACTACCCCACTTTAACTATAAGGGATGCGCCCGAATCGCCGGCAGCACATCCGGCAAAAAGGCCGTATCCGCCTCCGAGCAAAACTACTTCCTCTATAAGCTCCGCTACGATTCTTCCCGCGGTAGGACCTTGAGGATGCCCGTAGATCATGGAACTGCCGTAGTTATTCATCCACATCACGTCAAAGTTCATCTTCTTGGCCATGTTAAGATCATTCACTGAAAAGGGATTATGTGTCTTAATAGCCTTAATGTCTTCCAACTTCAGCCCCGCATTCTTCAATGCCATCTCTGCTGCAGGCACGGGGGCCGCCGCCATATGGGCCTTATCGACCCTGGCGTAACCATAGGACACCACCTTGACCTCTATATTTTGATCCGTACTCCATTCCTTGGCCTTTTCCCGAGTAGTGACAATAAAACCGCAATTCCCGTCCGCGGGAAACGTCTGCGCACCAAAGGTTAATACCCCGTTAGGTTCAACAGGCTTTAGTGCGGCAAGTCCCTCTGCCGTGGAGGGATACACCCCCTCATCCTCTTCAACCATGATAACCTTCTTTTTTGATTTCCTGACCTCGGCAGGGAACATATACCTCTTTTGGAATGCCCTGTCATCGGCCAGCGCATCCTGATATTGTTCATATCTTCTCAGGGCTACCGCATCGCATTCCTCTCTGGTGATGCCGACCTCTCTGGCCACGTTTTCAGCGGTCTGTACCATTTTCATACCGCCCCAAGGGTCATTGTTAAAATTGTCCATGTTCCAGTTTTCCGAAACAACCTCTCCGCCGGGACCCAGGGGGTTAGGCCAGATAAGATGGGGACTGTTGGAGCAACGGTCAGTCATAAGGGTAAACGCGGTACCAAAAGTGCCTATTTCGATATTTACTGCTGCTAGGTGGATACATGTCGCAGAGGTGGTGCAGGCCTGATGTACAAACACACATGGCACGTTCTTCTTGCCATCCATCAGCATCCCCCCCGCCCAGGTGTGACCGTAAAACATACGGTTCTGGGCTACTGTCATTCCAAGATAAAGGTAATCCACAATAGTAGGATCAAGGTCCCGACTCGCAAACCATCGTTTAGCGGTATTTGCACCTAATACGATGGCGTTCTCATTGGCCATTTGCCCCTGCCAGCGGCAAAAAGGGGTAGAATAGAAGCCTCCATAGGGTATATAGGCTTTTGTCAACATATAGGTAGTCCTCCGGTCATTAGATACAGATTTTGAAAATCTTGGCTCTTATTTATTATTTGGGACTATGAAATGTCAAGCGAATATTTGTCGGCATATTATTTTTTGATTCAATTCCTTAGATCACACAACAGACCGGTAATTGTGTTTCGAAATGACTGATAATGAGCAATTTGTGGAATTCTAAGTAAATAATAAAAAATATTGATTGTCTGCTCATAAACTCACTGTTAAATATAAAAAACTGTTTCTACCCTTGCAATGTTTAGGTATTATATAATATACTAGTTGTTAAAACAGATTTCTATAGGCAGCCCCCTCTCGCTTTGTGCGGAGTCATAGAACATAAACGAGTTCACCGTGGCAAAGAGATTCCCAAATAACATTTTTTAATCAAGACGTTGGGGTTAAAAATATTTTCATGATCTATGTCACCATAGACGGAAAATCTTTTGATACAGCAACGGATCTGACCGCACCGGAGCGCCATGTCCTCCAAAAGCTATTTCTTCTGGAATCTATATCTCCCACCCTTTATGAATTCAAAGAGAAAAGAAGAGAGGCGCTGTCCAAGGGATGGAATGACTCCGGATCAATAAGGGAAAGTCCAGCTTTGAGTGTTATCATTAATGACCTTGAAAAAAAGGTGTCAAAACGCCTTGGTACAAAGGTTGATTGAATAGAGCTTTGTCTCCTATAATCAGTAAAGGAGCGGTTAATTTGGGGTTTAGCAAGGGGAAAAGTGAAGAGCACAATAAAAAGGATACCCTTCAAGTGCACCGCGGCGGGCAGTCCAAGGTATTTTTCAAGGCCGCTATCGTGGGTGGCGGAAAGGCCTGCTATAATCTCCTTGAACTCCTGGACAGGGATCGTTCATCAAAGATGAAAATAAAGATATTGGGCGTAGCGGACATCGATGCCACGGCTCCCGGTTTTCTCTACGCAAAAAAACTAAACCTTTATACCACTACTAATTTTCATGATCTTTACGGCATCAGGGGACTCAATCTGGTCATTGAACTCACCGGTTCCCGAAAAGTGGCGGAAGAGATATTCAGGACAAAGCCTCTCGACATGTCGCTCATTGACCACGAAGGAATAAGGCTCCTCTGGGATCTAATCCAGATGGAGATTAAATGTACTCACCTGGAAAAAGACTGGAACAGGTCTCTGGAAACCATGAGAAAGCAGTTAAAGGTAGTACCGGATTCACTCCCATACAGGATCATGGTCATAGACATGGATAAACGTATTCAAACGGTCAATCAGACCTTTCTCAACTCCTTTAATCTTACCGAAGACATGGTACGCGGCAAGTATTGTTACGAAATAGATTATGGGGGCGGCAGAAAACGCTCCTGCCTTTCGGAGGGCCGGTGTTACATAGATGATCACCTTGAAGAGATTAAAGAGAAAGGGGTCTTCAGCACCGTTGAGGAACACCGTGACAGTCAGGGAGAGAACAAATACGATAGTATTTCCATTGCGCCCATCTACGATGACAATGGAAAACTCGTTCAGATACTTGAAGCATCTCGGGACGTGACTGACAGGATAAAGCTGGAACAGGACGCACTGAAATCCAGTATCTTTCTTGAGAACGTGATACAAAGTACCGTGGATGGGATAGTATTCGTGGACACAAAGGGAAACGTCCTGATATTCAACGAAGGCATGGAGCGTTTGACCGGTTTCTCCGCCAAGGAAATGGTCACCATCGGGCATTTAAGCTATTTTTATGACCCCCAAACAGCCAAGGAGAATATGAAAAAGATGCGGAGTGACCAATACGGGCCTCCAGGAAAACTAAATCCCATCAGCATGAACATAAAGACAAAAATCGACGAGGAGATTCCCGTTACCCTTTCCGCCTCAATCATAACCATAAATAATGAAGAAGTCGGAAGCGTGGGTATTTTTACGGATATGAGAGAGATACTGGAAATGAGGAAGAATCTGGAAAATGCCCACTTACAACTTGTACAATCCCAAAAGATCGCCTCTGTCGGGAAGATGGCCGCTGGCGTGGCCCATGAAATCAACAACCCTCTTTCAGGCATAATGATATATGCCGAATTACTCAAAGGAAACCTCTCTGAAAACAATAAGGAAAATCAGCAATACATTGATGACGTCCAAGAGATCATAGACCAAACCCTTCGATGTAAAAAGATTGTGTCCGAATTATTGGAATTTAGCAGACAGTCCGTGGGCAATGTCTCTTCTTTCTGCGTTGAGGAATTGATTGATAAGTCCTTGAATCTGCTGGTTAATCAGGCCATTTTCCAGGATATCAAGGTTACAAAGGAGATGGAAAAAGAAATGCCTCAGATACTCGGAGACATGGGTCAGCTCCAGCAGGTTACTACGAATCTTTTTATAAATGCCGCAGACGCCATGCAAGGCAAAGGGGTACTGGGAATCAAAGTAAGGTTTGATAAAAACAGGGATCATTTTATTATCAAGGTCTCAGATACCGGTCCCGGAATTCCGGAAGCTCTCAGGGATAAAATATTCGATATATTTTTCACCACAAAGCCAGTGGGAAAGGGTACCGGTCTCGGGTTAAGCATAACAAAGAATATTTTAGAGCTCCACGACGGCAATATTCTGGTTGATTCTTCACCTGAAGGTGGAACAACTTTTACCATAGAACTTCCCCTCGGTTTTATGGGGCAGTCTGAGGATAAACCTGTTTTTGCAGGGACCGACAAATGACAGATGAGAAAATGACGGTATTAATCGTAGATGATGAAAAGGTGGTAAGGGCCGGATGCCAGCGGGTGCTCACGGACAAAGGATATGATCCGTTAAGCGCTGAAAACGGCAAAAAGGCGCTGGATCTGCTTGCCGATAATCCGGTGGATATCATACTTCTGGATCTCAAGATGCCGGGCATGAGCGGAGAAGAGGTCCTGGAAAAGGCATACAAGAAACACCCGGATATCCCTGTTATTATCATAACCGGTCATGGGACCATAGATACGGCAGTGGATTGTATGAAAAAAGGTGCCTATGATTTTGTTACCAAGCCTTTTCAGATAGATGAATTTATTCTCACCGTAAACAGGGCCTCTGACAAAAGGATGTTGGAAAAGAAGGCCCTGCAATATCAGGAAGAAAACCGAAAGAACCTCTATGACCTGAATCTGGAGAAAAGCCGTCTCAAGACCGTCATAAATTGCATGGCTAACGGGGTCATGGTCACCAACAGGAATATGGAAGTTGTCCTCCATAACCCGGCCCTCATGAAAATGCTCGAGATATCGGAGAAGTTCGATAATCCTGTTTCCGTAAGCAGGATTATCAACGACAAAGATCTCCTAAAGACCTTACATACTATCCAGTCCGACAATTCCCAGGAGGGAGGATTTGTTTCACAAGAGATAAAGGCCGGGAAAAGAATGCTCAGGGCAATTTCAGCTCCGGCATTTGGGCCCGACAAATCCGTGGTAGGGACGGTAACCGTACTCGAAGACATAACGGCATTTAAAACCCTTGACGAAATGAAATCGGATTTTGTCAATATGGTAGCCCATGAGCTTCGCAGCCCCGTAGTGGCAATCAGGCAGCAAAACAGCGTGCTTTTAGAAGGTCTGGCTGGGCCTCTGCAGGAGAAACAGGAGGAATTTCTTCAACGAGGCATTAAAAAGATCGACCAACTGCTTGAACTGATCAATGACCTTCTGGATATTGCCAAGGTAGAGGCCGGAAAACAGATTCAGCATCATGTGCCCACTGATATTGCCGGGATAATAGAAGAAACCGTTTCATTGATGGAACCCCGGGCAAAAGATCATGGTATAGAGTTGACTTTCTCTTGCGATAAAATGAGGAAGGTACAGGCTGATCCGAAGGGGATTGCCGAAATCTTCAGCAACCTTATTGCCAACGCCATTAATTATTCTCCGGAGGGCGGCCGTATATCCATTTTAGCTCGCTCTTTGAATGAGTATATGGAGATAAAGGTGTCCGATTCAGGGGTGGGAATCCCTGAAGAAGAGATTCCCAAGATATTTGAAAAGTTTTACCGCATAAAGGATCCTAAAACCCGAAAGGTCATGGGAACCGGCCTGGGTCTTTCTATTGTAAAGGCCATTATTGATGAACACCACGGCACCATTGAAGTGGAGAGCACCCCCGGCCAAGGCACCACATTCAGGATACTCATACCTCTCATTACAGACAATGGGTGATAATACCAAAAAAATAGGAAAGGTTTTGATTGTCGATGACGAGGCCGTTGTCAGAAACGCAATAGGTCGAGCCCTGAGGGACAAGGGAATTTCATCGGTTCCAGCAGCCAGTGCATATGAGGCCATGGATAAACTGACCGACCAATCCTATGATGTGGTGCTTCTGGATGTTCGAATGCCTGATATGGATGGTATGGAAACACTAAGGAGAATACGGGCCCTCTACCCTGAACTGAGCGTGATTATGATAACGGGTTATCCAAGCATTGACACGGCTGTCAACTGCATTAAGCTGGGCGCCCTTGACTATCTGGTCAAACCCTTTCGTTTGGACGATCTGGAGGCATCCCTTAAAAAGATCGAACACAGGGTTTTCATACCGGACGAACCAACCTATGAAGAGGGTGGCCTGCAGATCGATTCCCTGAAGAATCTCATAATCGGAACAAGCCGATCCATGAAATCCCTATTCGATAAAATCCTTAAGGTCGCTCCCACCGACAGCACAGTGCTGATTACCGGAGAAAGCGGAACAGGCAAAGAGCTGGTGGCCAGAGCAATCCATGCCTACAGTAGCAGGAAAAACAAAGAATTCGTGGCTGTAGACTGTTCCTCCCTAGTGGAAAACCTCCTGGAGAGCGAGCTCTTCGGGCACGTGAAAGGCTCATTCACGGGCGCTTTTCAGACCAAGCACGGGCTTCTTGAGCTGGCTAACGACGGCACCTTCTTTTTTGACGAAGTCTCAAACCTGAGCCCCAAGATCCAGGCCAAGTTACTTCGTGTAATACAGGAAAGAGAATTCATGAAAGTGGGAGACCAAAAAAAGATCAAGCTGGATATAAGGATTATCTCGGCTTCCAACAAGGATTTGCAGCAGGCAATCAAACAGGGATTATTCAGGGAGGATCTCTATTACAGACTTAGCGTTGTACCCATTCGTCTGCCTCCACTCAGAAAGAGAAAGAAGGATATCCCCCTTCTTATAAACCATTTCCTGGATAAGCACAGCCGCAAGGTCAGGAGATCCGTTCCCAAGATCTCTCCGGAAGCCATGGAGGTACTCATAGAATATAACTGGCCCGGCAATGTCAGAGAGCTTGAACATAGTATTGAAAGGATCCTTATCCTTGAAGATACCGATTTAATAAAGACCAGGGACCTCCCCTCTTTCATATCTCAACGGCAAGGGGAGTTTCAAATGTTTTTCGAAGATGTCCTCTCCCTCCAGGAACTTGAAAAAAGATACATTCGGTTCATCCTGCGCAAAACCAAGGGCAAAAAGATGGAAGCAGCAGACATCCTGGGGATGAATAGGAAGACCCTTGGAATGAAAATAAAGAAATACGAACTCTACTAGAAAGTCACGCCTTTATAATGGGTCCTGCCTGGGTAATCAGGTGACATATGGGGTATTATTACTCTTTTTGTATTATTTTATTCTTTTCGGTAAGTTATAGATTATTTGCCCCAATTTTGTTACAAATCTACCCCTCCGTCCCATCAAGGCCTGAGTTCCCTTTGAATCTAACTTGCTGAAAAAACAATCAATTTCGATTTATTGCTCAGGCATGGAAATTGCTGTTATGTAGTGCTATAAAAGATTGTGGCATTTAATCTTAAGAGGTCAATCAAGGCCCATGGAAAATGAAAAGATTATCCTCTTTGCGGACCCGGAAGGGGCTGCTTCCGGTGATCTGCGTTCCTTCCTGAGAGATAGAGGCTGTAGACTTGTTGTTACCAAGACCCTGAAGGAGACCCTGCTGGTCCTGCAGCACCAAAGAGTAGAAGCCCTGGTCCTGGACTCTTCCCTCCTGGAAGAAGAATGTGAATTCATCTCCGTAATAAAAGGGATTGAAAAGGATCTGCCCATAATTATCTGTGCTGAAAGCAATACTCCGGAACTGGAAAGCAAGATCCGCAAGCAAAAGATATTTTATTATCATATCAAATCCTTTGGAATAGAAGACCTTGAGATGGCCCTGTCCAGTGCGCTTAAGGGGCAATCTCAATAATCTGGAGGCCACGAACTATGTCTTTAAGGGAAAAAATAAGGTCAGGTAAATTTGTCGTTCTGGGTGAATTTGAACCCCCGAAGGGTGCGGATTTTTCATCCTTTCTCAAGAATTCCAATCTAGTCAAGGGAAGAGTGGATGCCCTGATTGTGCCTGAAATGGCAAACGCCGTTATGAAGGCCAGCTCATTGGGAGGGTGCGCCTTTCTTCAAAAAGAAGGCATAGAAACGGTTCTTCAGGTCTGCTCCAGGGACAGGAACCGGCTCGCCCTGCAGGCCGACTTACTGTCGGCTGGAGCCCTTGGAATAAACAACATAATGGTAGTACCAGGCGATGATATCCGCAATGGGGATCATCCCAAGGCAAGGTTCGTCAACGACCTGGACTTGGCAGAACTTCTGGAGGCTATCAGCAGACTGCAAGAAGGGAAAGATCTTTCCGGTATTGAATTAAAGGGCATTCCTCAGTTTTTTACGGGCTCCATTATAGACCTGAACGCCCCAGGAGCTGTTCTTGAAATGGAGCTGGAAGATTTATCCAGAAAGATCGAACTAGGTATTGAGTTTCTTGTAACCGGCCCTGTTTTTGACATCCGCCGTTTTCACCAATTGATGAAGAGAATCGATATTAGTCAGGTGGCCTTGATCCCTACTGTTCTCCTTTTAAAATCAGCCGGCATGGCAAGATACATAGACAGAAACATAAAAAGCATCTCCATACCGCCTGAAATAATCAGAGATATTCAAAAGGCACCTGATAAACAAAAAAAATGCATACAGATAACAGCTGAACTCATTAATCACCTCAAAGAAGCGGGTACAAAAGGGGTGGTGATTTCGACCCTGGGTTGGGATGATAGATTGCCCAGAATCCTTGATGAAGCGAGACTGTAAAGAGGTGTTGGAAATAATGTCCCAAAAAAACTCTAAAAAGGTATCAGGTTCGGTCATGATCGTTGGTGGTGGTGTAACCGGGATGCAAGCGGCTTTGGACCTGGCCAATTCCGGGTATTATGTCTATATGGTTGAAAAACAATCCGCCATAGGCGGGCTGATGTCGCAACTTGATAAGACATTCCCGACCAATGACTGTGCAATGTGAATTATCTCTCCCAAACTGGTCGAGGTCGGCCGGCACCTTAATATAGAACTCCTTACCAATACGCAGTTACTTGAACTTAATGGAGAACGGGGCAACTTTACGGCCGCTGTCCTTCAAAAAGCACGTTATATTGATATAGCAAAATGTACAGGGTGCGGCGAATGCACAGAGGTCTGCCCTGTGGAACTGAGTAATGAATATGACCTGGGCCTTTCCACCAGAAAAGCCGTTTACAAGCTTTACCCCCAGGCCATACCAGGCGCCTTTGCCATACAGAAGGCGGACAAGGCCCCATGCCGTTTAGCGTGCCCCGCCGGCTTGAATGTTCAAGGATATGTTCAGATGGTGGGCCAAGGTAAATATGAAGAAGCCCTGAAGATAATCATGGAAGACCTCCCCCTTCCCGGTGTACTGGGCAGGATATGCCCCCATAATTGCGAAGATGCCTGCCGTCGCTCGGAGGTTGATTCTCCGGTAGCCATACGTAATCTCAAAAGACTGGCCTCCGATCAAGTTGATCCAAGAGATATCGATATTAAATGCCTGCCTCCCAGGCAGGAAAGAGTGGCTATTATAGGATCCGGCCCGGCGGGTCTTTCAGCGGCATATCACCTTGCGCGTAAAGGTGTTTTATCAACCATATTTGAGTCCCTGCCTGTAGCCGGAGGAATGTTGAGGGTCGGTATACCCGAATACCGCCTACCCCGGGAGATCCTTGATCAGGAGATCGAAGTTATAACGGGGCTTGGAGTGGAAATAAAGACGAACACGGCCTTGGGCAGGGAAATATCCGTGGATGACCTTTTGAACAACGGTTTCAGCGTTGTTTATCTGGCCATGGGCGCGCACAAAGGGATAGAACTGGGTATCCCGGGCGAGAAGGCCGCGGGGGTTCGTCAGGGCGTGGACTTTCTTAGAGAGTTGAATTTGGAGGGCAAGGTATCAGTAGGCAAAAAGGTCGCCGTTATAGGGGGCGGTAATGTGGCCATGGATGTCTCCAGGTCAGCGATCCGCATGGGAGCCGAAGAGGTAAACATCATCTACCGGAGGAGCCGGGAGGAGATGCCCTCATGGGAAGAAGAGATACAGGCTGCGGAACAGGAGGGTGTAAAAATGATCTACTTGTCCGCACCTCAGGAGATTCTAACCCATGAGGGGAAGGTTACCGGTTTGCGTTGTATCCGCATGGAGCTGGGGGAAGCCGACTCTTCCGGCAGAAGAAGGCCAATCCCGGTTCCCGGCAGTGAATATGATATTGATATAGATCAGGTTATACCCGCTATCGGTCAAGTTCCTGATCTCTCCGCCGTGGCAGAGATGGACGATCTGGTTCTTTCCCGGTGGGGCACAGTTGAGGTCGATCCCATAACATATTCAACGGGCAAGGAAGGGCTTTTCGTAGGAGGAGACCTTCATACTGGTCCATGGGTGGCCATAGGAGCTATCGCGGCGGGCAAGGAGGCTGCCGAATCCATAATACGTTACCTGGACGGCCGGGACATGGCTGAAGGACGTGAACCTGTTTCCAAAGAGGAGCCGTATTATCGTCCTGTACCGGATAATGTCGCCAAAGGTAAAAGACCGAAAATGAGAGAATTGCCCCTCAGAGAAAGGGCCGGCAACTTTGATGAAGTGGAACTGGGTTATAGTGAGGAGGAAGGCAAGGCCGAAGCCAGTCGTTGTCTCAACTGCGGATACTGTTGTGAATGTTTCCAGTGCGTGGACGCCTGTGTGGCAGAAGCCATACATCATGATCAAAAAGACGTCGGGCGTGATATACAGGTCGGTTCTGTAATATTGTGTCCGGGTGCTCCCATGTTTGATCCCGGCAAAAACGAGGATTTCTACAAATACAACCGTCATCCCAATGTCGTTACCGGTGCGGAATTCGAGCGTATCCTGAGCGCAACCGGCCCTACCATGGGTCATCTGCTAAGACCTTCGGATAAAACGGCCCCCGAAAAGATAGCATGGCTGCAATGCGTCGGTTCCAGGGATACGGCAATCGGCAATAACGGCTATTGCTCCGCTGTATGCTGCATGTATGCCGTTAAAGAGGCCGTTAATGCAAAGGAACATATGAATGATAACCTGGAAACGACCATATTTTTTATGGATATGCGCACCTTCGGCAAGGGATATGAGGAATTTTACAGCCGGGCCAAGGATGAACATGGTGTCAGGTTCATACGTTCCAGGATTCATACCATTGACCCCATTCCAGGGAGCGATGATCTCACAATCAGATATTCCGACGAAAATGGTGTTATTCATGAAGAGAGATTCGATATGGTAGTCCTGTCCGTTGGATTTGAGATAGGCCAGGAACATATCGAGCTGGCTGAACGGCTGGGTATAGCGCTTAACAAGTATAACTTCGCCATGACTCCTACCTTGAACCCTGTGGCAACCTCCCGGCCGGGGGTTTATGTTTCAGGCACGTTCCAGGGCCCCAAGGATATCCCTAGCTCTATAATAGAGGCCGGCGCGGCCGCATGCTCCGCCTCCATAGACCTAAGTGAATCCAGATGGTCTGATACAAAGGTCCTTTCCATTCCAGAGGAAAGAGACGTCAGCGGGGAAGAGCCAAGGATAGGTGTCTTTGTTTGCGACTGCGGTATCAATATCGCGGGTGTTGTGGATGTCCCATCTGTCGTGGAATATGCCAGTTCCCTTCCCGGGGTGGTATTTGTCCAGGAAAATCTCTTTACCTGTTCCCAGGACACCCAGGATAAAATGAAGGAAGTAATCAAGGAGAATAGACTTAATCGGGTGGTAGTGGCTTCATGTACACCCAGGACCCATGAACCCCTGTTCCAGGAGACATTACAGGCCTCCGGGTTAAATAAATATCTGTTTGAGATGGCCAATATCAGGGATCAGGACTCCTGGGTCCACGGCCATAACCATGATTTAGCCACAGCCAAGGCAAAGGACCTTGTCAGGATGGCCGTGGCTAGGGCAAACCTGTTGAAACCCCTAGAAGAGAAAAAGATACCTATTGTCAAGCGAGGACTAGTTATCGGCGGAGGCGTTGCAGGAATGACTGCCGCGCTGGGCATGGCTGATCAGGGGTTCGAAGTGGTAATTGTGGAAAAGGATGCCAACCTGGGGGGTCTGGCCAGGGAGCTAACATATACTATTGAAGGAGATGATATTCAAAAGTATCTCCTGGAGCTCATTGAAAGGATAAATAGATGCGAAAACATCCAGGTGCTTACAGAAACTCTGGTAGTGGGGTTCGGCGGCTTCAAGGGGAATTTTCATACCGATGTTATGGTGGGCCCGGCCATGTATGCCAGGACTATAGACCATGGAGTCCTGATCATTGCCACAGGAGCCAACGAATACGTCCCGCAGGAATATTTGTATAGAGAAGATCACAGGGTCATGACCCAGATAGAACTGGAAAAGAGACTCGATATAAAAGGCGCTGATGATCTCAAGCACGTCGTAATGATCCAATGCGTCGGTTCCAGAAACCAAGAGAACCCCGGCTGTTCCCGCGTATGCTGCCAGAGCGCCATAAAAAACAGCCTCCTTATTAAAGAAATAAACCCTGAGACCGAGGTATGGATACTCTACCGGGATATAAGGACATATGGCCTAATGGAAGATTACTATACGGAGGCCAGGAGAAAAGGGGTAAAATTCTTCAGGTTTTCACCAGAGAATCCCCCTCAGGTGGAATCTACCGAAGAAGGGCTGTCGGTTACTTTTACCGACCATGTCCTACAAAGGGATATCAGCGTATCTGCGGATATACTGGCCCTGAGCGCCGGCATGGTGCCCGCGGACACCGATGAATTGGCATTACTTCTTAAGCTCCCCAAAACCAAGGATGGATATTTCCTTGAAGCCCATATAAAGCTGAGACCCGTAGATTTTGCAAATGAAGGAATATTTCTTTGCGGAACGGCCCACGGGCCTAAGCTCATAACAGAATCTATTTCCCAAGCCCTAGCCGCATCGTCACGTGCCGCGACCCTCCTTTCACAACCCGAGATAATACTCTCCGCGGTGACTGCCAAGGTTGATCCGGATAGATGCACTGCTTGCCTTGTGTGCGTGAGGGTTTGTCCCTATAACGTTCCAATAATCGACAAAGACGGTGTAAGTGAAATTGATCAAGCCCTTTGTCACGGCTGCGGGATCTGTGCCTCCGAATGCCCGGCAAAGGCCATTGAATTGAATTGGTATGAAGATGTACAAATCATGAGCAAAGTGGATTCATTGCTTGAGGGGGCATTATGATGGAAGACTTTAAGCCTGTTATCATCGCCTTTTGCTGTGACTTTTGAGGATATACGGCCGCGGACCTGGCAGGTTCCATGCGTCTACAATATCCCGAAACCATAAGGATTATAAAGGTACCCTGTACCGGTAAGGTGGACATCATTCATATCCTGAGGTCCTTTGAAAAAGGGGCTGACGGCGTGTATGTGGCCGGTTGTCTTGAAGGTGACTGCCGCTTTGAGATAGGCAACCTCCGAGCCCGTAAGAGGGTGGAGGAGGCCAAGAAGATCCTTGAGGTAGTGGGAATTGGAGGTGAGCGCGTTCAGATGTACAACCTCTCCTCCAGTGACGGGCCGCGATTCGCCGAAATAGCGGATGAAATGACCGAAAAGATACAATCACTGGGCCCCAACCCCATTAAATTGGCACTAAAAAAGATAGCCGCGTGACAGGAGGTCAAGAGATATGATTGTCGCTGAGAAAAAACCTATCGAAGAGATCATTGAAGGTATAAAGGATTACCAAAAGATACTCATAGCGGGCTGCAATGAATGCGTTACCGTCTGCGAGGCGGGAGGGAAAAAAGAGGTGGGAATTCTAGCTTCGGCACTTCGTATGTATTTCATGAACCAGGGTAAGACAGTGGAGATAGACGAAATCACCCTTGAACGCCAGTGCGATCACGAGTACCTGGAGGAGATACGTGACAGCATCGACAAATATGACGCTGTCGTCTCCCTGGCATGCGGTGTGGGCGTCCAGTTCATGGCGGAAAAATATCCCCGTGTTCCCATCTATCCCGGGGTTAACACCCGCTTTATGGGGGTAACCGAGGAGAGGGGAGTTTGGACGGAGCGGTGCCAGGCCTGCGGTGAGTGTATCCTTGCCAAAACAGCTTCCATCTGTCCCATATCACGATGCGCGAAAAGGCTTCTGAACGGGCCGTGCGGGGGTTCCACAAACGGAAAGTGTGAAATAAACAAGGATCTTGATTGCGCGTGGCAACTTATTATCGACCGCCTGAAAGCACTGGGCAAGCTCGAAGACTATGAGAAACTTATACCTATTAAAGACTGGTCAAAGGATCGGGCCGGAGGCCCCAGAAAAGTGGTAAGGGAGGATGTTAGACAATGAAGGAAATAAAGACACCCAGCAGGCTCGAAAAGATGTTAGCATCAGGTCATCTTGCGGTTACATCGGAATGCGGACCTCCCAGAGGAAGCGATCCCGAAGATATCACAAAAAAGGCGGAATTGATCAGGAAACACGTGGATGCCATAAATATTACCGACAATCAGACCTCCGTGACACGTCTATGCAGTCTGGCTTCGTGTATCCACCTTAAAATGATGGGGATAGAGCCCACCCTCCAGATGGTGACCAGGGACAGAAACAGGATCGCTCTTCAGAGCGATATCCTAGGCGCGGCTTCCTTTGATATCCATAATATCCTTTGCCTCTCCGGGGATCACCAAGTATTTGGAGATTGCCCCAACGCTCAGAATGTATTTGATATCGATTCGATGCAATTGATACAGCTGGTGAGATTAATGCGTGATGAGGGGAATTTCCTGGGAGGCGATGAAATTAAGCGTCCTCCCCGCATGTTCGTGGGAGCGGCAGCCAATCCATTCGCGGACCCTTTTGAGATCCGGGTACCCCGTCTCGCCAAAAAGGTGGCTGCGGGGGTAGAATTCATTCAGACTCAGTGCATATACAATCTGGATAAATTCGAACTGTGGATGAAACAGCTATGCGACCGCGGACTTCACGAAAAGGTGTATATCCTGGCCGGGGTCACACCCTTCAAATCCGCTGGAATGGCAAAGTATATGAAAAATCGGGTGCCCGGTATGGATGTGCCTGACGATGTGGTAAAAAGGATGGCCGGTGTGCCCAAGGAAAAGCAGCCTGAGGAAGGCATCAATATCTGTGTCGAGAGCATCCAACGGCTGAAGGAACTAAAAGGAGTAAGCGGATTCCATATCATGGCAATTGAGTGGGAAGAGAAGGTGCCCGAGATTGTTGAACGGGGAGGTCTTTATCCCCGTCCTGAAATTAATGATTAATTAATCTTCCATATTTGTATAAAATGTGTACCTAATAACATAGCTAGAATAAATGACCTGGAAGGAGGTAGATTATGTCCCCCAATTATATACTTGTAGTTGACGATGACCCTGATCTCGTGGAGACTGTAGCAATGATGCTCGAAAGCAAGGGATGTGAAGCAGGAAAGGCCTATGACGGTATTGAGGGAGAAGAGTCCATAAAAAAGCGGCGTCCTGATCTGGTTATTCTTGATATAATGATGCCCCGTAAAGACGGATATATTCTTTGCGCCGAGCTTAAGGCCGATGACAAGACCAAAGATATCCCGGTTATCCTGTTAACGGCCGTCGGTGAAGCGGTTCCGAGTACAAAATACTCCCATGCCGACGGAATGACCACAGAGGCGGACGAGTATATACCAAAGCCTATTGACACTGAAGGGCTCTGGAGCGCAATCAATAGTCTGATCAGGTAAATCGATTGACCATCTCAGGGGTGCTCGGCGGCTTCAAGATTCTTCAGGGTATGGCTGGATTCTCATTGGTTAAGTCGGAGAAATCCGGGTATTCTCCCGCTGAAATATGTCGAGCTATCGCCCGGAAAAGAATAAATCTATCCTATCTCTCCCTTATCCATAATCCCCAATTCTGGGGACTTTACATAATATTCGACCCTATCAACGAGCCTGAATTAACACTCCTAATAAAGGAAACTATTGGAAATCGAACTGATCATTCCTCCGGTAAAGCCGTTGTTTCCCTCTTTCCTCACAAGAATAATCCGGATATAACCGGCAGGCTTTTTGAGATCTTCGGAAAAATAGATGTGATGCCTGATTCCATGGCCAATTCTCCTTCAGCCATATCCTTTGTCTTAAAGGAAAGGCATCTCGAAATGATCAAAAAAGGGCTCTTTGAATCGTTCACTTTTAGTGCCTACAGGACACCTGAAGACTGGAAACTTGCTCAAAAAGGAAAAGAGCAGGTCTATAAGGAGGTGATCGCGTCTTACCAGGAACAAAAACCCAAGGTCTATGGGCTGGAGTATTATGACCGCAGCGAATTGCTTCAGGTTTCAATTTCTGATCAACACGTGCCTCCCCTTGGCACTGCCTTCAAAGGATACGCCCAAACAGGACTCAATCTTATACTCTCTTCCCTTTGTCCTTATAAGGACAAAGGGAAGATTCTTTCCTTCTGCATGCCCGGCTTAACAGACGGTTCCAAAGCCGAATCTATCAAAGGATCATATCCCGCTACACATGTGAACAGGCTGGCGCCTGTTGCCCTCTTTTCCATGAACGGCCCGCATTTCGGCGATCGTTACGGAATCGCAAGCAGACTCCTGACCGCGTTTGAGGAAAACCAGATAGACCTTCTTTGTTTAAACTGTACTATCGCTTCCATAATCGGGGTAGTGCCTTATCATCAGCTGGATTCATGTATCCGTAGCATCAAGGGATCTTTTGATGTCCCCGGTGTAATTAAAAGGTGAAAAATCCGCTTCCGGAAAAATCTATTCATTCAAAGCAATGCGTCTTCAAGATCATTGATGGGTATCTCTTTTATCACGGCATTTCCTATCCCCTCCAGAAGGACGAAATTTATGCTGTCCCCTTCCCTCTTTTTATCCCTGGCCATAGCCTTTAGTGCCATTTGCCTTTCCGCGGGCATCTCAGTGGGAAGTTTCAGGTTAGCGAGGAGCGTTTCTATTTTTACTCTTTCCTCTTCCGACAGCAGCCCCTTTCTTTCCGATAGTTTAGCCGCAAAGCACATTCCAACACTAACCGCCTCACCATGGGGCGATCCTGTTACCTTTTCTATGGCGTGCCCGATGGTATGACCAAAATTGAGTTTCCTTCTCTCCCCCTTTTCCACCTCATCACGGTTTACTATCTCTGATTTGATGGCTATTGATCTGTAAACCAGGTGCTCAATAACATCTTCTCTTAGCTCAAAGACCGCTTTATGATAGTCTTCAAGATATGCGAATAGATCCCGGTCCGAAATAGCGGCGTGTTTTACTATCTCCGCGCATCCGTTTGTGAGTTCCCTTTCCGGGAGGGTTTTTAAAAGATGAGGATCACAGATGACAAAATCGGGTTGATTAAAAACCCCAACCATGTTTTTATATCCTTCAAAATTGACACCGTTCTTGCCTCCCACACTTGCGTCCACTTGAGATAGAAGTGTTGTTGACACGAAACCGAAACTTACTCCCCTGAGGTAAATAGACGCTGCAAAGCCTGAGATGTCACAAACAATTCCCCCTCCGATTCCCAGGATAAACACGGCACGGTCTGCCTCCATTCCTAACAGTTTTTTCAGTATATGATGGATCGTATCTAGATTTTTCGTACTTTCACCTGTTCCTATTTGAATAATTTCGTGCGAGGGCATTAACTGACGATAATACCCATAAACATTAGGGTCGGTAATTATCACAACCCTGCCCGGGGGAAGATATTTACCCACATTTCCGATCCTTTCCCCGATTATGATCCTTGAATCTCTTAAGGTCCCGTGTATTTCTATGGTTTTCATAATTAGTCCTTCCCGTTGACTTCCTTGTGAATCTTGAAGATCTCAAGCCTGTCTCCCCATCAGCTATCAGCTATTCCCTTTTGATTCTCAGGTATTCTCCCTCAAACCGTTAACCCCTCAGATATCACCTTTCAAAAAGTATCATGACCTCTCTTAGTTAGCTTTCAGCTATCAGCCATTAGTTATTAACCTTTCTCTGTTTGATAATATCACATAACCTTTGAACCTTTGAATCGTTTTAAGAATATAATTCGGCGCAGGTCACGGCTGTTCAGAGCAGCGGTTGCCGAACATTATTTGTACCGGTGTTACAGGCTCAGCTTTTTGCTTGCAGGCCTTGATAAATCGACCGAATCTGTCTACACAATACATCGAACTGCTCCGGATACAGCGACTGTGCTCCATCACTCAGCGCGTTTTCCGGTTCATGGTGCACCTCCACCATCAGCCCATGGGCTTCAACCGCCACAGCGGCCCTGCTCAAAGGAATTACCTGGTCTCGCCTTCCCGCCGCATGGCTGGGATCTATGATCATGGGAAGGTGACTCTCCTTCCTGACCACCGGGACAGCGGACAGGTCAAGGGTATTCCGGCTGTGGTTCACGAATGTCCTGACCCCCCTTTCACACAGGATAACCTGTGAATTGCCTTCAGAGAGAATATACTCGGCGGCCATAAGCCACTCTTCCACGGTTGCGGCCATTCCACGTTTAAGCAGAATCGGTTTTTTGGATACCCCGGCCCGCCGCAACAGGCTGAAATTCTGCATGTTCCTCGTCCCGATCTGTATAACGTCCGCACATTCTTCCACCAGGTCAAAATTCTCAAGATCCAAGGCTTCTGTTACAATGGGCAGACCGGTTTCATCACGAACTTTTACCAGGATATCCAGTCCTTTTTTACCAAGCCCCTGAAAGGAATAGGGAGAAGTTCTCGGCTTGAATGCCCCGCCCCTGAACATATCCGCACCGGCCGCCTTTACCTTTTTTGCAATAGTCAGGGCCTGGCTTTCACTCTCAACAGCGCATGGACCGGCTATTATAGTCATATGGCCGTCTCCCACTTCTATGTCCCCCACTGATATAAGGGTGCTTTCGGGCTTAAACTCACGGCTCACCAATTTATATGGCCTTGTGACAGGAATCGCTTCTTTGACCCCAGGCATCCCCAGAAACAGGGAACCTTCGACAGGCCCCTTGTTATATAGTATGCCTATGGAAACCCTCTCCCCACCAGGGATCGGTCTGGGCATATAACCAAGTTCTTTTATCCTGTCTATAACAGCATTGATCTGCTCATCGGTCGCATTTTTTTCCATAACCAATAACATCTTTATTTCTCCTTTTTATGATATAAGTACTTATTGATCAAAAAAAGGGGCTGAGTTTTAGAGCAGTCCCTTTAACGAAAAAGGACCGTGTGCTTCAGGAGGTGCTCACGGTCCTTTTATTTTATTCTATTTGGAAATGGCCGACGCCTAAAACCTAAGGACTGCACACCCCTCCCTGCTGTTCCACCAGCGCCACCACCAATAACGATTTTTTATCAAAAAGACTTCCATATTCCTTTCCGTAAAACTCTTCTGAGATTTTAATAATATATACCTCCAGAGTGAACTGGTTGTCAAGGTATTTTTACAACATGACATTGTCAAGCATGCCCTTCTCATCAAAATCTCCAAGCAAAGACAGGCCATGGTTGCTCCTTCCCTTTTCCAGTTTTTAGTGTTATTTTTTATAGTATATTTACGTTTCCATTTTATGTAAATACGAAAGCTTTCAAAACAATATTATGCCATTGGAAAAACGAAAGACGTCCCCTACGGGGACGAAGTTTTCCGTCCCGGCCACTCTGTTGGACATAATAAGATGTCTGATCATTAACCCGCGAAGTGCTATTCCCTGTTCGTCAGTGGTGTGATCCCCAACCTGCCTGTGCATCTCAAGTATGGACTCCTTTGCCCTTTCTGGATAATCCGCGGCATCAGCCAAATATTTGGCAGCCTTATCAGAGTCCATGTATTTCATATCAGGAAGATAGATGTCCACTATGCCGTCCAAAAGCCTTATTATCTCGGGGCATTCATAGCCGCTGGTATTATATATATACAAGGGGTATGTTCAGACCTTTTTTCAGGGCAATACTTGTGGCTTTCAGGATATGGGGCATGACATGGGTAGGTGTCACCAGATTTATATTATGACATCCCATTCTCTGGAGTCCTAGCATATATTCGGCCAGTCCCTCTTCGTCGACTTCCTTTCCCCTTCCTTCAAGGGAAATGGGCCAGTTCTGGCAAAAAACACGCCTTAGGTTGCAATTTGAAAAGAAGATAGTGCCTGACCCATTCTTGCCCACCAAGGATATCTCCTCACCAAAATGGGGGTGTGCACTATAGACAACGGGCTTGGCAGGTGACCTGCAAAACCCCTCTTCTCCTCTTAATCTGTTAACCCCGCATCGCCGGGGTCAAAGTTCGCAATTTTCCAATATCGCATAAGCTTGCTCTATTCTTTGAGCCAACCGACCTTCTTTTTCCAGTTTTAGGTACGCGGCACGCCATCCTCCTTTCTTAATCTGACTTGCCTGCAAGGTAGCCGGAGCAAGAAACAGCGAACCACCCACGAGAAAAGTCCGCCAGATAAATTCCCTGCGCGTAATGGCCATATCCTATTGATAATATCTTGGATTTGTGGTTTCTTGATCTACATATTTAATTGTATCACAAATATATCAGTAATGTCATTCCATATCTTGTTTTCTAGGCACCACATAATTCCTTCTTCCCTTTTATGGGCTAAAGTGCTAACTTTCCCCAGACATTTTTTGTATAAATCCCCTTATGGTATGGAGTAGAAATTTATAATGATATACAGGTTACTTCGTGTAATTGTCTTCCTCATATCGCGCATCCCCTTACCTATCGGTCGCTTCCTGGGGAAAATATTGGGATTTATTGCCAGCATGGTACCATTGGAAAGGAACAGAATCTCTCTTGATAACATTCGGAACAGCCTGGGCGCCCATATGCAAGAGTCAGAGATAAGAAGATTGAACCGCAGAGTAAATCTTCATTTTGGCCAGATGCTCTTTGAAATGCCACATACAAACAGGTTAAATCGGTACAATCTCGAAGATTATGTGGTCTTTAAAGGAGAAGAGAACCTCCTTAACGCCCTTAAAAAAGGGAAAGGGGTTTTCATGTTCACAGGTCATTTTGGAAACTGGGAGTTAATGTCTGCCGCCATAGCCCTTCGTTTCGGCCGGCTGGCCGTAGTGGCAAGGCCTCTGGGCTTTGCCCCTTTTAATCTGTTGATCTACCAAATGCGCTCACGTTTCGGGACGGAAATCATCCCAAAACTGAATGGCATGAAAAAGATCTTTGTTGCGCTGAGAAAAAACAAGATTGTGGGGGTACTTCTTGATCAGAATGTGGACTGGTATCAGGGAGTTTTTGTAAATTTCTTAGACAGATGGGCCTGTGTCAACAAGGGTCTTGCACTAATGGCCTTAAGAACACAATCCCCTGTCATACCCGTCTTTGCTATAAAACATGAAGACGGCCGGTATCATATCCTGATTGAAGAAGCCGTAAAATTGATTAGAACAGGAGACAAGACAACTGATGTAGAGGATAATACGGCCCTTTTTACAGGGATCATTGAAACACATGTAAGAAGACATCCCGACCAGTGGTTCTGGTTTCACAGGCGCTGGAAGACCCGCCCTTATTGCAGACTCCCTGGTTTTAGCCAGGACCGGCTCTGAAAGATCTGTATTCATCTCGTTCTGGTGGAGATGCACACAAAAATGTGCATTAATGCACATTTTTGTGTGCATCTTCCTTCTGGTTTCTAAATGACTTTTATGTCTATCCTTACATGCTATCCAGCTTAACTTACAGGAAATATTAAAAAATAAAAATACTATCGTCTTTCCTAATTCAAGAATAATGGATATATTAAACATGGCACAAATCTTGTAGTATTTTTTTCTACGTTCATTAAAACGCGGGAGGGGAGAAATGACACATAATATTGTTTTTGTGGACGATGAGATAAACGTCCTGGAGTCATTAAAATGGGTGTTTAAGGACGAGCCCTATAATACGTTCACATTTAATCACCCGTTGGATTTACTTAAAAACATGGAAGAAGAAGATTTTACTGTCGTGGTGGCTGATCAGATCATGCCCGAAATAGAGGGTATTGAACTGCTACAGATGGTAAAAGAAAAAAGGCCCTCGACGGTATGTATTATAATGACCGCTCAGCCTGATCTAAAGATAGTTATAAACGCTATGAATCAGGGAAACATTTACAAGTTCATTTCCAAACCCTGGGATATTATGGAGTTCAAGGCCACAATCAAGAATGCTATTCAATATTATGAATTGAAATCCGAGATTAAACAGTTGTGGCAAATCACCAATACCCAGAATGCCCAGTTGTCCGCACTGAATCAAAACTTGAAAGAAAAAGTCGGTGAACAGACTGAAGAGATCAAACAATCGGAAAAGGAGAGACGAGAGCTGGAAGCCCAGCTCATCCAGTCCCAGAAGATGGAAGCGATGGGAACCCTTGCAAGAGGTATAGCCCATGATTTCAATAATATACTATGCGGTATCGTGGGATATACGGAAATCGCATCGCTTCTGGCAAAAGAGGAACCCCAAATAAAAGGGGTATTGAACAAGGTTATGGAAGCATGTGAACGAGCCAGATCACTTATAAATCAGATTCACTCCTTCAGCAGTCAGAAGACACATGAAGATGAACCTATTATGATCGGCCCAGTCATAGAAGAAGTTATTAAACTCCTAAGGGCATCCCTGCCTCGCGGCATAGAAATCACGGAAAATATTTCCGCTAAAAAAGAGACCATTAAAGCGGATCCCACTAAGATCCATCAAATATTGATGAATCTCTGCACTAATTCTATTCATGCTATGGGAGAAAAGGGCGGTGTTTTGAAAGTAAGCCTGGATCCCGTGAATCTGGATACGAAAGAGGCCTTTTCCCACTTTAAAATTAAACCGGGTCGTTATTTAAAGTTATGCGTAGAGGATACAGGTTGCGGTATGACCGGGGATACTATAAAAAGAATCTTTGATCCCTATTTCACTACCAAAGAGAAAGGCCAAGGAACCGGCTTAGGATTGTCGGTTGTTCAGGGGATTGTAAAGGATTACAAAGGCGCCATCCTAGTGGATAGCGAACCGCAAAATTACACTGTTTTTGATGTGTACCTCCCCATTATGAATTCTTCCTAAAAGGCTTTGCGTTTCTGGTACCGGAGGCGGAAAGCGAACCCGTAATATATTACATTTTCCCTGACATTCTTGAAGTAATATGGCGGGCAATTAACGAATTGTTGCCGCATGGAACAAATAAAACAACTCATTAAATAATTAAAAAGAGGGTAAAAAAAGATATATTAAGATGACATCACAAGGAGGTGGACAAGGGAAAAAGTTTTATTTTAACGGAAGTTGTTGTCTTAGAAAGGGAAATATTTCCCTTTATCTAAAGGCCAATACGCTTTTCTTCATGGAATAGATGGATGTTGGACTCCTGGAAAGACAGGTTTATCTTGTCTCCGACAATAAAATTCTTTTCAGCAGGGGCGCGAGCGATGAGCTTTTCGTTTCCCGCCTTTGCATAGACGATCTTCTCCGCGCCGAGGTGTTCGACAAACTCTACCTTTCCGTGGATATGACCCTCACCGATAATCAGAGATTCAGGCCTCACTCCCAGTATAATTTCCTTATCTTCAAAGCCGGCGATCCTTTCATTCATTTTCATATCAAAAGAGAAGGCATCCGACAAGAACCTTAACCTGTTATCAGATATCTCTATTTTGCCCTTTACCAGGTTCATCCTGGGAGACCCGATAAATGAGGCGACAAAGATATTTGCCGGATGGTCATATACCTCTGACGGCGTTCCGATCTGCTGAATCTTTCCCTGATCGATCAGGACAATCTTTTCCCCCAGGGTCAGGGCCTCTATCTGGTCATGGGTCACATATATAATTGTCTTTTTAAGCTTTTCATGAATTCCTTTGATCTCGATCCTCATGGCGCTCCTGAGTTTGGCGTCCAGGTTCGAAAGAGGTTCGTCAAAGAGAAACAGTTCCGGATCCCTCACTATCGCTCTTCCGATGGCCACGCGTTGGCGCTGGCCTCCTGAGAGTTCCCGGGGTTTCCGGTTTAAAAGGTCTGCGATATCGAGCATCCGGGCCGCATCCCTTACCTTCTTTTCGATTTCCTTCCCCGGGGTCTTTCTTATTTTCAGAGAAAAGGACATATTTTCAAACACATCCATATGGGGATATAAGGCGTAGCTCTGAAATACCATGGCGATGTCACGCTCTTTAGGAGTCAGGCGGGATACTTCTTTATTTCCCACGACTATGACACCGCTGTCCTGTGCGTCAAGGCCGGCGATGAGACGTAGTATGGTGCTCTTTCCGCAACCTGACGGGCCAAGAAGGATACAAAACTCCCGGTCTTTTACCTCAAGAGAGAGGTCATCAAGTACCTTCTTCTCTCCATAAGATTTGCTCAGATCTTTCAGAATAAGGCCGGCCATATTACCCCTTTAATGCCCCTGCAGAAAGGCCGCTTATGATCTTTTTTTGAAAAAAGAAGACTAATATCACAATAGGAACGGTTGCCACAGTGGATGCGGCAGCAATCTCTCCCCAGGGCATGGTGTACTGGCCCTGGAAAAGGGCGATCCCTACCGGCAGGGTCTGTACACCCTGTTCTGTCATGATGAGCAGAGCAAAGAAGAACTCGTTCCATGCGTAGATAAAGATCAGGATCGCTGCGGTAAAGATCCCTGGCCCGGCTAGGGGGAGCATGATCCTGAACAGGGTCTGAAAATGGCCGCACCCGTCTACCCTTGCCGCATCCTCTATCTCCTCGGGCAGATCCTTGAAAAAGCTGGCCGTTATCCAGACGCCCAGCGGGAGGGTCAATGTCACATAGGGGACAATCAGCCCCTGATATGTATTGAGCCAATTGAGGGATTGCATGATCCGCCAAACCGGCCCGGCAATGGATATCTGCGGAAACATGGATACTGTGAGGAGACTGCCCATGATCAAGCCCTTATACCGTATCCTCAGACGTGAAAGAGAATATCCGGCAAAAATGGAGAGCGCGAGAGTGACAAAGGTCGTGCTGGAGGCGACGATCACACTGTTTTTTACATAGTGGAGCAGAGAATATCTCTCAAAACTGGATCGGTAAAACTCGGTGGAGCCGGAAGGGAAGAGGACAGGAGGTATAGTGGTTATCTCCTTTTCGGTTTTCAGGGATGTGTCTAAGAACCATAGAAAAGGGAGAAGACTTCCAAACACGATCACTCCGACTGTAACGAAGAGAAGAATCTTTTTCATGCCTCCTCCCTCATAAGCCCTGACCCGATCATTCTGATATAAAGCAGGGAAATAGTAAAGGTCAGGAAAAATACCAGCACGGATATGGTTGAACCATACCCCATCAGGCCTTCAGCAAACATCTTCTTGTACCCATAAAATTGCAGTACATTTGTGGAGTCGGCTGGTCCCCCCTGGGTCATGATGTAAACCAGGTCAAAGACCCGGAATGCGTCCATGGTCCTGAAAAGAAGCGCGATAAGGAGGGCCGGCTTGATCAGGGGAAGGGTTATCCTTGTGAATTGCTGCCAGGTGCTTGCACCGTCAATACGGGCCGCCTCATAGACATCATCCGGTATGATCTGCAGGCCAGCAAGGATTAGCAAGGCGGCAAATGATGAAGTCTTCCACACATCGGCGATTACAATAGCACCAAAGGCAAAAAAAGGGTCCGCAAGCCATGCCGTGTAGGAACGCACATGGTTCCCGTAAAATATAAAATTGACCAGACCATACTTGTCATTGAATATAAAGCGCCACATCTGGGAGGCAACCACAGTAGGGATTGCCCATGGCACAAGCACCGCAGCTCTCACAAGCCCCCTTCCCCTGAATCGTTCATGGATTACAAGGGCTATAACAAGTCCGAACAGGATCTCAAACCCGGTTGTCAATGCCACAAACAGAAATGTGTTGATGGTAGAATGGAGCGCCACTTTATCGTGAAAGAGTTCAATATAGTTATCAAACCAGACAAACTCCCGTCCCAGGCCGGGAAGGCTCAGCAGAATGCGGTGCATGCTGAGGAACATGGAATAAAGAATGGGATAGAAGGCGAAGAGAGAGACAAAAAGCAGGGTTGGGATAATCAATCCCACACCGAAAAACCGCTCTCGTGTGATTAATGAAAAGGGCATTCCTTTTTCTCCCGCCGGCTTACTGGGTCATGGAAAGGATCCTGTCTATCTCCTGCGATGCGTCTTCCGCCTCTTTCTTTATATCCGTGTCGGTATTTGATATCGCCTTGCTGAAGTACCGCTGCAGTATGTTGGATATGGAGGGATACAGGGGTGTCAATGGCCGCGGGTAGGCTGTGAGAAATACATTTTTCATGCTCTTAAAATGGGGATTGGCCTTAAGGACATCCTCATCATTATAAAGGGCCTTCCATGTCGGTGCCTTTCCTGATTTAACGGCAAATAGCTTCTGTATCCGTTGGCTTGTGAGAAATTCGACGAATTTCCACGCCAGTTCCTTTTTCTCCGAAAAGGTGCTGATACCCAGCTGCCATCCCCCCAGTGCGGCGTAACTTTGGCTGCCCTCAAAATGGGGGAGCCTTGCAATGCCGACCTTGCCGGCTACCCTTGACTTTGATGGATTATTTGAAATCTCCCATGCATACGGCCAGTTTCGATGAAACACAGCCTTGCCCTGTATGAAAAGGTCAAGGGACTCCGGTTCCTGATAAGTAAGAACACCCCGGGGGGCCGTCTTTTCAATAAGACTGTCCCGGACAAAACGCACCGCCTCTATCGCACGCTCCCCGGTAATGTTGCTTTTGCCTGTATCGTTGTTAATAAAGGAGCCGTCATTGCTCATGATGAACTCCATCATGTTGCAGACTAGACCTTCATACTGTTTGAACTGTCCTGAGAATCCATATATTTCATTGCCCTGTTCACTTTCTTCCATCACGATCTTTTGGGCTTGAGATACCATCTCTAGCCAGGTCTCAGGGGCGTTAAAACCGTATTTCTCAAGAAGGTCCTTTCGGTAATACAGAACACCGCTGTCGATGAAGAGAGGAACCCCGTAGATATGATCTTCGTATGTGTTTGCCAGGATAGTGGACTGAAGGAATTGTTCCTGCCTGTCCTGGGAAAAAAGAGCATCAAGGGGCAGTGCCCATCCGGCGGCGGCAAATTCCGGCGGCCAGACCACGTCCATAAAAAACACATCCACATCGGTGCTTTTATTTTTCAGTTTTTGTGTCAACAGGTCATGAAATGCGGTGGAAGAATGGGGACCGACCTCTCGTTCTATATGAATGTCCGGATGCTCCTCTTCAAAGATGCGATAGATCTCCTCCCATACTGCAGGCTGATTAGGTTTCCAGGTGACAAATTTCAATGTTTTTTGTGCGTGTTCCTTGTTTGTGCAGCTGGAGAGAGGGAATAACAGCATAAGCAGCGTTAAAAGACTCCAGAGAAAAAAACTTTTCCACATCAGCTTGTCAACTTTCATAGCGCCTCCTTTCAATCATGTGTCATGCAATCAAACAGAGGCTCTTTTTGCAATATCCCGGTATAGCACCGGATTTCTATAGTTATAAAGTCTTCCTTATCTCCTCCATTTGTAAACTTCCCTCAGGTCAGTCTCACACTGAATTACATTTTCGTTCGTGCTCATGACCCCTTCCTCGATGGACGGAAAAAAGAACGCACCGATTTGTCTCCCTAAGTTGATAAGGACGCCTTTTTACGGTAGCCGAGTTGTTAAAAGCTACCGTTGTGTATCAATGACACTGGCGACACATGATATTGTAGCTGCCAATCTTTGTCAAGTTTGCAAGCTTGGCGGGCAGATTGATATGTTCAATTTGCATTTTTTGGTAAAATTTAATGCCTTATCTTCAAAGGAACTTTTTTCTTGATCAGAAACTAAAGGAGTTTTTGTCTGCACAGTGGAATCGCTGCAAGGAAAATAGAAAATTGAGCCATTATCTCTTCCCCGGAACAGACGGACACTGAAGGATTAAGGATTTCCGGGGACCATGGAAAAATGCTTGCAAACATGCTAGGATAGATAATAGGCTTTTTCATGATTTCTGGCGAACCGCTGTCAGGAACATGGTGCGTGCCGGGATACCGGAAGGAGTTGCCATGATTATATCAGGGAATAAGACCAGGGCTGTCTTTGAAAGGAGCTTGATTTTACTGGTGCCGGAGGGGGGAATCGAACCCCCACGAGCAAGAAGCTCACTGGATTTTGAGTCCAGCGCGTCTACCAGTTCCACCACTCCGGCATGGGTAATCTTATAATATGAAATCTTTTAATAATCAAGGGGTAAGAATGTTTTTGGCAGTCACCGGCGAGGCCGGCAGATTTCTAAACATCTAATTGATTCTTCATAAAGGAAAAGTTATGGATGAAAAAATGCTTCAGTTTGGTCCGGAATTTATGGGAGGTGGTTGAGGTACAAAGCTAGGTCCGGGTGACCTAAAGGAGGTCCTTAAGGGACTAAACATTATCTCTGATCCGAATGTCCTTGCAAGCATCGAAGACGATGCAGCAGTCTACAAGCTCGGGGACGATCTTGCCGTTATTACCTCGGTTGATTACTTTACTCCCATTGTTAAAGAGGCTTACATGTATGGACAGATTGCGGCCGCGAATGCCTTAAGCGACATCTATGCTATGGGGGGAAAGCCGATCACCGCCATGAATATTGTGTGCTTCCCTGCGGGATCCTTGGATCTCTCCATGCTTGCGGAAGTGCTGAGAGGGGCCGCGGATAAGTTAAAAGAGGCTAATGTGGCGCTCGTAGGGGGGCATTCCGTAATCGATCCGAAAGAGATTAAATACGGCCTTTCAGTTACCGGTATAATTAATCCTCGCAGGATATTGACCAAAGGCCATCTCAAAATAGGAGATAAACTTATACTTACCAAGGCCTTAGGGTGCGGAATAATTAACAATGCGCTCAAAGCAGGAATAGTGGATGAGCCGACTCAGGTTGAGGTTTCCCGAAGCATGGCTGCTTTGAATAAAAAAGCCTCTGAAATCGCCCTAGAGGTCGGTGTTAATGTATGTACTGATATAACAGGTTTTGGGGTTGCAGGGCATCTCTTAGAGATGATCGAGCAGACCGAAGAAGATGTAGGCATAGAGATTGATTCCTCTTCGCTTCCGCTCTTTCCCAGGGTAGAGGAGTTTACAAGGATGGGGCTTATTCCACCGGGTGATCAACGGAATAGAGAGTATAGAGGCGGATCGGTGGACTTTTCCAGTGAGGTGCCCGACTGGAAAAAATGGGTGTTATTTGATGCCCAGACTTCCGGAGGCCTGGTGCTTGCTTTACCTCCTAATAAGACAGAAAAAGCACTCAAAAGAATCTATAAGCAGGGAATGGATAAGGCAACCGTTGTGGGGGAGGTGGTAAAGGAACCCAAGGGAAGGATCCTGGTGAAATAACCGACTATCCCGGTAAAGAGAAGGCTACCGTATGGGGACTGACAGGTTTTTGTTTCCCCGGGAAAGCTGTAAAAATCATGCTAGTATTAACAGGTAAAGAAGGGAAAAGTAGTTTAGGCAATTTGCCTTGACTGGTGATGTGTAGTATAATATCTAAAAGAATTGATAGTTCCTCTTTTTGGGTCCGGTTGAATTACCGGGAGTACTGTGAATAACGGATATCCTCTTTGGATTCTAAACACAAATACAAAGGCCGCGATGCCGGTTATGGAAAGGGGAGGTTGACATGTTTGGTTTAGGCATGCCCGAACTTATCGTAATCTTTATAATATGCCTTATAGTATTCGGTGCCGGCAGGCTTCCGGAAATAGGTAGCAGTATTGGACAAGGCATAAGAAACTTTAAAAAGGCCACCAGCGAAGAACCTGAAAAGCTGAAATCACCAAAAGAAAAAACTGAGGAGATTGAAGACAAAGACGAGGAAAAGGATTAAAGGCGTACATGCATAAAATGAAAAAGACACCTGTAGGGATGATAGTCTTGGGAATCTTTATAAGCCTGCTATTCTTGCAATTTTCCTGCGGCACCATAAAAGAACATCGCGATGAAGAGATGCCTGCTGAGGAGATACCTCCCGAGGCCGAAGAGATACCCGAAGAGGCATTGCTTTTAGAGAATAAGCATGAAGCGGCCGGTATCGGGTGTAATGACTGTCACCAAGAAACACCGCCCGCCGAGGCGGTCCCCAAGGAAGTCTGCCTGGCTTGCCATGAAGATTATAAAGAACTTGTTGCTTCATATCCCGACCCCCATAATGCCCATATCACATACGCGGGCTGCGGAGATTGTCATCATGTGCATAGGCAGTCTGAAAATGCATGCCTGCGATGCCATGATTTCAATCTGCAGGCGCCCTGATATTTTTTGAATATGCGGACACATGCCGATAACAATCAAGTCCGCGTGGGCTATATCTCAAAAAATCCCTCAAAGCCGATACGCTATTGACATCCGTAAGGCATGTTGCTATTCTTTAAGAAAAATCGGGGCTGTAGCTCAGCTGGGAGAGCGCATGAATGGCATTCATGAGGTCGTGGGTTCGATCCCCATCAGCTCCACCATTAAATGAATCTACCAGCCGTGCCTGATGGGGACGGCTTTTTAATATATGATATTCAGATCATCCAATTACAGCCCTTTATTCCATCAAGCCTGACTCATTGTCGTAACGGGAGGAAAAGACCGCCCCCTTTCCCGAGAACATATTGCACCTGGTCAAGATATAGTCCGCTACTTCTCTCCTCTTGCCTTCGTCAAGACTATTAAAGGCCTCAATAAAGCCTTTTTCGTCCGAAATAGACGACAGTATCTCCCATATCTCTTCCGGTCTCATATTAGACCGGATTTCAAGGACACCAAGAAAGGATGGCTCTTTAAATATAATCTTCGCACTTTCGAGGACATCTTCTAGGTCCTTATTCAAGGCTCGAACTTCGGACTCGAGGGCTTCCAGAGAATTGCATACCCTGGATATCCGGTGGACAGTATCATTGATGCCTATTTTGATACTTACCCCTATGGAGGCCCCGGCCCGATTCTCTTCATCCTTACCAGTAAAGGTAATTAACTCAAAAACATTTTTCACAGTATCTCCCTTCCCCTTTTCCGGGATGCGGTTTCCCCTAACCATTTTTCAAGATGAAACGGTCTATCCCGGGAAGTTACGTATGCTTGAGGTTGAAATCTCGAGGTCAACTGATAAGGAATAACTTTAGAGAACGATTTCGCTATTCTCCTTGGCCGCATTTACGATGATACCAGATTTTTTCTCTTCGGCAAGACCGTTGCATAATCTTTCTATCTCTTTTACTTCAGGGTCTGTCCTGGAGGGATCATGATGAAAAAGAATCAATTTTTTTACACCGGCACTACAGGCAAGTTCAAAGGCTCTTTTATAATCAGAATGTCCCCATCCCTTGTGTTGGTCTATCTCTTCGGGCGTGTATTGTGAATCATGGATCAGGATATCCGCATCTTTACAAAAATCGGCATATTCTTTGAAAGACCTTCCTTCCCATCCCTCATCTGTTAATTCGTTATCAGTCATAAATACCAGCGTTTTATCACCCTCACGGAATCGAAAGGCCAGTCCACCCTGTGGATGATGCAGCGGAATGCTGTCGATTACGGTGTTGTCAAGTTCCAAGGCGCCTTTAGGTAATTTGGCCAGATATGTAATCTTGGCCTTGAGATTCTCAAAGGTGATGGGGAAAAAACCGTCTACAATCTTATTATCAAAGATATATTGCAGGCCCTTCAAGCAATTATTGTTTCCATCTAGGTATATTCTGATTGAATGCTCGTATATGGGACTAAAGAAGGGGAACCCCACGATATGATCCCAATGAATATGGGTAATAAGTAGATATATATCTTCAGCCTTATTTTCTTTCATGAACTTTTCACCAAGTGCTCTTATCCCTGTTCCAGCATCAATAATGACTGTCCTTCCGCTTTCCAAGGTCAGCTCAAGGCAGGTGGTGTTGCCGCCATACACCGTGGTATCCTTTCCCGGCACCGGAATGGAGCCTCTTGTGCCCCAGAATCTTATTACCATTATGTGTTTCCTTTCTTCCGAGCTAGCTCAAAACTCTCTCTTGGATTAAAGACCCCAAAAAAATGGACTTTTCAACGAGGATATGCTTAAGTCTGACAAATGAAGACACGTTAAATTACTTTATCTGGACTATTTAGTCAATTTAAAAAATTAATGATATATATGAAAATCCTCCCGTTATATGTTACAAAAATCACAATTTTTCATGTTTTCCTGTTTTTGGCTACCCATTCTTGCCCGGCCCGATGCGAGCAAAATAATGGCTATATACCAGTAGCAGGCCTTTTTGACCTGCGATCGACTTTCAGTGACGGCGCCCATTCCATCGATGACCTGGCTGAAATGGCGCAATCCAGGGGTTTTAAATGTTTGTTTATAAACGATCATGACCGCATTGCCCTATCCTACGGCATCTTTCCCTTCAGAAATATCCTTCGATACAAAAAAGAGTACCCTTCAATTATAACCCATGGTCCTGAAAAATATCTTGATGAAATCAAAAGGGTATCTGCAAAATATCCTGATATGATAATTATTCCCGGTTGCGAAACCTCGGCCTATTACTACTGGACCGGTTCCTGGTTTAAAAAAAACCTGACACTCAATAACTATGATCGGAGGATAATCATCATTAACCTTACTGAACCCGACGATTATCAATATATTCCCAATCTCCCCTATAAACTCTCTCTCAGATACACCTCCAAACTGCTCCCAGGATTATTAATTTTTGTAATTCCCCTGGCAATCGGTATAATTCTTCTCCGGTGGAAAGGGTTTTCACGCTTAATGGGCATTTTCATTATTATCTTTTCAAGCCTAGCCATCATCGACTATAACCCCTTCAGAAGTTCCCTCTTCAGCCCCTATGAAAGAGACACGGGCATTGCTCCATATCAGGAGCTGATAGATTATGTTAATGAGAAGGGCGGCCTCAGCTTCTGGAATTACCCTGAACAGAAATCAGGTATTAGAACTCACGGTCCCATAGAGGTTAGAACATCGCCATATCCTCAGGTTCTTCACGAATCAGTGGGTTATACGAGCTTCGCGGCCATATACGGTGAGTATACCACCGCCACCGCCCCCGGCGGAGAATGGGACCTGGTTTTGAATGAATATTGCAGGGGTCAAAGGGATAATGCCCCGTGGGCCATATCAACCGCCGACTTTCATGAAGAGGGGCGTCTTAATCAGGTACTTGGTTCCTTTCCCACCATATTCATGGTTAAGGAATTCTCCAAAGAGGGCGTGCTTGAATCAATTAGAAACGGTTTTATGTATTGTTCCAGGGGTGACGGGAGAGAATGGCCCCAAATTGATTATTTTGTCATATCAGGCAAAGAAAATAAAACAGCCTTTATGGGCGAAACACTGACGACCGTTGATTTCCCCGTCATCAGATTCGAGGTATCTTGTAATAATGGGGTCTCCAAGAAAATCAATATAAGCCTTATTCGTGGAGGCGAACTTATCGGGACCTTTGCGGGTACGACACCGCTGCGGATAGAATACAGGGATGATGAGATACATACCGGGGCAAAGACATACTATCGTATCATGGACCAGAGGGAACATCTTGTGTCTAATCCCATATTCGTGATCCGCGAATCTTCGAATTAATCAGCTTTGTCCGGTTGGAATTTTGTGCATTTTGCCCCATGTGCCTAGTGCCTTTTCTGATCAGACCTTGGCCCAGGAAAAGAGATTGTTAAGCCACTTTTGATTAATGTTTCTTGAATCATAGGGTTTCGTAACAAATGTGTGGAATCTGCGGAAAACTCGATTTTCATGAAGAATCCATAAGCAAGGAACTGCTGAAAAAGATGACCGGATCTTTGTCACATCGAGGACCCGATGACGAAGGCCTATATGCTTCATACCCTATCGGGCTTGGTCATAGGAGATTAAGCGTCATAGATCTTTCCACTTATGGCCGCCAGCCCATGTGCAATGAAGACAGATCCATATGGTTTGTCTTCAACGGTGAGATATATGATTTTCAAAAGCACCGATCCAATCTCCTATCAAAAGGACACCGGTTGAAAAGCAGGACCGATTGTGAAACAGTTATCCACCTCTATGAAGAATCCGGTACAGGTTGCCTTAATGACCTGAACGGGATGTTCGCCTTCGCACTCTGGGACATTAAGAAAGAACAGTTATGGCTAGTGCGTGACCGCCTGGGAATCAAACCGCTGCATTACTACTGGGACGGCCGAAGGCTGATTTTCGCGTCGGAGATAAAGGCTATTCTATGTGATCCCGATGTACCCAGGGAGATAGACAGGGAGGCGCTGGATTTATACCTGACACTAAATTATGTACCCGCGCCCTGGACCATCTTTAGAAACATCCGAAAGCTTCTACCAGGCACTTACCTCATGGCCAATAGAGAAGGTATCCGTATAGAACCCTATTGGGATATCCTCCCGGATTCAGGGGCTCCAGTATCCCCCACGAATCATAAGAAACGGATGGAAGAGTATAAGCAGGAGTTATATCACCTGCTGGAAGAGGCCGTGAAACGGAGGCTCATATCGGACGTACCTTTAGGCGCATTCCTCAGCGGCGGTATAGACTCCAGCATTATCGTCGGGCTTATGTCCAGGAATTCTTCCCATCCTGTAAGGACTTTTTCTATTGGCTATAAAGGTATGCCATCTTTTGATGAAACCAGGTATGCGCTGGAAGTGGCGAGACTCTACAAGACTGATCACAGGGAATTCAAACTCAGCTATCAAGACATCTTGCAGGCATTTCCCGCTGTCCTTGAAAACCTTGATGAACCCTTTGCTGATTCATCAGCCATTCCAACCTTCATTGTTTCCCGTAAAACCAGAGATTACGTTACAGTGGCCCTTTCCGGAGACGGCGGGGATGAGCTTTTCGCAGGGTACAGGATGTACCAGGGAGAACGCTGGTCCCGTTACTACGGACTGATTCCGTTATTTCTCAGAAATAGGCTTATAAAACCGCTGGTTAACAGTCTTCCCGACGCGAGGGACAAGGCGGGTCTTGAAACGGTTAGGAGGATCAAAAAGTTCGTGACAGGCACAAGCGACTCATTTGCGGAAAGATTCTCCGGATGGCGCGAGATATTCAGCTACCCCATGAGGCATGAGTTACTCAAGGAACCTTTGAGCGTAAATCTCTGGCATAATCTAATGCGTGACACTGTGGAAAGGGAAAATACTCGCTTTCCTGATGATATTATAAATCTGATGCTGTACATGGACGTTAAAGGTCTGCTGCCCAATGATATGCTGACAAAGGTTGACAAGATGAGCATGATAAACTCTCTTGAGGTAAGGGTTCCGTTTCTGGACCACACACTTGTGGAATTCGCCTTTCGTTTAAAAGGCGACATCAAGCTCAGGGGTAAAACTGGCAAATATATATTAATGGAAACTTTTAAGGATATGCTTCCCCGTTCTCTTCATAATAGGCCTAAAGTCGGTTTCGAGATGCCCATAGGGACATGGCTTAGGAATGAAATGAAATCTCTTATTGAAGATTATCTCAGGGAGGAGCTTATTAAAAGGCAGGATATTTTTAATTTTGAAGTAATAGACAGGCTTATAAAGGATCATATGCAAAACCGCAGGGACACCTCATGGCACCTCTGGAATCTTATCGTTTTTCAGCACTGGCTCGGAAGATATCTGTAATCGCCCTCATAATGATCCTGCCCCTTTCAGGTTGCCGATTTACCTATATCCTCCACGCAGCGTCCAACCAGTTTCGTCTGATGCATAATTCAATCAATGTTGATGATGCATTAAAAGGAGACTCTCTCGAAGCCGATCCTAAGAGGCGACTGGAGATGGTCGCCGGGATAAAGGATTTCGGTGAAAAAGAACTCTGCCTGAAAAAGACACAGAGCTATCAGACCGTTTACATTGAATCCGCCCAACCGCTGGTTTATACTATATCCGCTTCTCCAAAGGACAGTCTGTCCAGGATCTCATGGTGGTTTCCGATCGTGGGGGACATGCCCTACCTTGGTTTTTTTGATCTCAAAAAAGCTGAAAAGGAAAAAGAAAAACTAATCAGCAAGGGACTAGATGTCAGTATAGGTGTCGCTGTGGCGTACAGCACTTTGGGCTGGTTTAAAGACCCTCTAACCCTTAACCTGCTGGAAGAATCCACGGTCGAACTGACTGAGACGATACTGCATGAAATGACCCATTCCACATTATACATAAAGGGCCAGGCCGAGTTTAACGAAGGATTGGCCAATCTGGTGGGAAAGGCGGGAGCATTATCTTTTATGAAAATGTCCTTTGGTGATACGCATCCTTTTACCATCGAAGCTGAAAATAGTATCGCGGACGAACGAATGTTTTCTTCCTTTCTGGACTCTCTACTTGAAAAACTCGAACAACTTTACACTTCCGATATCACCTATGACGAAAAGCTGGCCCAAAGAGAAAAGATTTTCACCTCATCCCTTGATGAATTTGATAATATCAGGAAGAATTTCAAGACCGATCGTTTCAACAGCTTCGGCAGATACGGATTGAATAACGCCTATCTCATGTCGATAGCCTTATATCACCGTCACTTTAGACAATTTGAGTCGGTGCTGAATCAGAATAACAATTCAATCTGTGATATGCTTAGTTATTTCGGTAAGAGGGCGAATGAAGATACCGAAATGCTGAGAATGATAAAGGCCCTCTCCTCGCCCAAAGAATGAGAGGAGCGTATATTTATTCTATTCCTTTTCCGCACTTCCGCCACTCTCTATAAACTGGCCGGGGAAATTTTCATACATATCGGCGCATTTCTCTTTTTTCAATTCCTCTGAAATCGAATAAATCTGATTTAAGCGATGCTTTAGTTCATAGAATCCATGCCACCAAGCATAGTCAGGTGCCATCATTGCCGCGCCCATTCGAGCCCTTCGCCCTTCGTGATGCCAAAGTTCATAAAACTGCCACTCGATTTCCTCGTCAAAATATTTATCCCTCGAAGCCAGTCCCTCCTCGTATAGTTGGTCCAGGGTCTTTTTTGCGGGATCATAATAGATCTCGTCATAATTACGTATTACCTCGTCCAAGTTCCTGAAGTGATCATCCACCCAGGTGCTGGAGTGACATTGTTGACAGATGGACTTCATCTTATCCCTTTCCTCTTGCCAATGGGTAGTCGCGGGATAAGGACTGAAATCTTCCGGATGGACTGTTCTCGGAGCCTGGGTTTCCCAAGATATTCGCTCCGTTACATCATGCGTCGCGTCAACCCCGTCCGCCGCGGACATATGGCACGAGGCGCATGTCGGCGCCCGGTAATGTTCACCTGCTTTCCACTGTCCGTTTACAGGATCCCAATCCCAACTTGACCCCTCCGCCTGGTAAAGAGTGCCGTGCTTGGATTCGGAATAGATCTCGATCTGGGGATGGTCTGGACCCAGGTGGCACTGGCCGCAGGCTTCCGGTTTTCTGGCTTCAACAATGGAAAACCTGTGCCTTGTATGGCAACTGGTGCAACTGCCCTTGGTGCCGTCGGGGTTGATCCTTCCCACACCCACATTGGGCCAGGTACCTTCAGCCGGTATACCGTTTTCAACACCAACAACGGTCCCGTGACAGGCGTAACAGCCCGTGGTTCGTTCAATGGCATTATTCATGCCATTATTCAACCATAAATCGATTTTCCATATAATCTCAATAGTATTCGCATGTTTGCTTTGGTCGTATTCCTCGGCTTGTTCTGGATGGCATCCTCTGCAGGTCTCAGGAGACACGACCGCGGTTATTTGTTTGTCATGGTATTTCAGGTGGGTTTTTAACGCCAGTTCATCATTATCCGTGGAATGGCATTTATAACAGCCTACATCAACCTTGGCATGAACACTGGATTTCCAGTCTTGATAAATACCGGGGTTCTTAACACTGTGACACTCCACACAGTTTCCGCCTATTATCGCCTCGGGCCGTTTCTCTGCCAGCAGGCGGGCCGGGAAATCCCAACGCCAGACGCTGACACATGACAGGATCAAGAAAACAATGACCAGATTCGTATAGGCCATTACTATAAAGATTTTTTGACTAGGACGTGATGTCCCTTTCGCGGATAATTCGGAAGCAATTTCTCCCAGGCACGGGACACGCTCAAGGACCTCCTCTCCGTGTGGAGCCGATTTCAACTCATTGGTAAGATCATTGCCTGAGGAGTGTTTCCCAAAATGACGGCCGTCTTTCCATTTAGTGTTAGCGGTTACGTCGTAAACCTTGTTGTTGTAGCTAAAATAGGCCGGTCGTCCTTTGCTACCATTAAAATAATATAGATTATCCAGTGCTACCTTATCATCGGATGGAGGTGCTTTTGATTCGGCACGCATCTTTCTGTTGATTACGGTAATAGCCGTAATACCGATCAACACCATCAAGATAAATAGCACAATTTTAGTAAACAGCATAAATCCGAATGTGTTGTCAAAAAAATTTTCCCATCGGTCTATACGTACCCAGGTCAAATACGCGCCGGTCAGCGCCAAAACTACCATACAGGATACACCTAAAACACGTTCCCTTTTAGGGATACCTCCCGTGAGTCTCGCAGGCCTTACAAATAAATGGATATAAAATATGGCGCCGAAGAATATTACTGCGGCCAGGAGATGAATATAACCTACTATGAACCTAACGGTCTTGTGAAAGGGGCTTTGTAAAATCTCGGATTTTTTAAGAACGCTCTCTGATATGGGATAGTGATAACCGTTACGGATGTAAGCAAATCCCGCTGTCTTCAACTGCCCACCGGTGCTTTCCTGGTGGCAGAAGATACAGCCTTTACCGGTATCTTCGGCATAATGCTCCGTCGTTCCGGCCACAGGAACCATAAATAATAAGACTAATACCACAAATGTCGCAGTTATGAAAAATCTTTGTTTCATCCTTAATCCCGACAAAAAGGTATTTTAAAGGTCCCTGCTTGATAAACAGATATTGCGCCTTGGTTATCGTTAACAAATAACCGCGTAATCGTGTACTTGTCAATATCAAAAGGATTTTCCTCCGGTTCTTTGCCTTGATTGGTATTGACCTGACTTATGGAATGATAAAAGGGGTAGGTGGGAGAAAATAAGATAACCGGAAGAGATATCAAGTTCCTATCGCAAATCCCTTCCGATTATCTGTGCAAAAGTAGAGGATTATTTCTTTACCGCTGTCCAAGTATCGGGGATACTTGAAAAGTCCCTTCCGCCCCCACCGCCGGGAGGACCGGCGCCTCCAGGAGGACCAGCACCACCAGGAGGACCACCGCCACCAGGAGGACCGCCGCTTCCCATTTCGACCTTCTTTGTTCCAGACATCTTGTCGCCTTCTACAGTCCCCTTGAACTCGAAAGTCACCATACCCGTAGGAAATGTCATGGTTATATTATCACCATCCAATATCCCCGTACCTGTAATTTCTCCAAACATCTGGTGTTGGGTGGTAATAGTCAAATCATTGCCCTTAGCCGTAATAATCAGATCCCAGTTCTCCTCCCCCATAGGCCCGGTATGTGTTAAGGCCCAGTTTCCTGAGATATCGGTTGCCCACACTGGTGACGAAAAGACCAATGCAAGCAAGGTTAATAGAAAAACTCTACGCATAATTTTCCCCTTTCTTTCAAAGTTTTTAATAGAAAAGAAAAACTATCCATAATTCCCTTAACTGTGGATCGAATTAAGGTTGATATGGATTTCATTTGTTGTAAGTCGTCTTTAGCCCAGAAAAAGTTACATGAAAAAAGCACCTTGATCCCAACAGGGCTCTTATGGTCATCAAGGTGCATAATGAGCTCCATGTCGCATGTGACACAGTTCACATGCGCCACGGCCATAAGGATAAATTCCTACTTTTCCTTTGGTTTAATGGTCTTTATTCTTAGGAGGTTATAAAACGGGCATGAACCGGTCGCTCCCGTGACCACTCCGACTATTCCCAGCACAGCAAAAATGATCTTTAAGACAGTGGATGAAACAAGGAAAAAGATTATGAGAAAGACTATTCCCAGTATTATTCGAATTGCCCTGTCAACAGATCCTACGGTCTTTTCCATGACACCCTCCTTTTAAACGAATCCACCCCAAGATTCAGGAGGACTCGGGTTAATAATAGCGAAATGCTTGTTCAACTATATCTTAAGTACTCCCGGCAAAATATTTCGGTTGTCTCCCACAAATCCGGCGTCAAGATATCCTTCACCTTCTCCCGTATGTGAGGCGGAACAGGGCCATAAAAGGCCTCGGCAATACCACCGGTGATACACGCTAGGGTATCGCTGTCACCTCCCAGAGAAACGGCGTTCCGTATCGCATCCTCATATGAACTTGAATCGAGGAAGGCGATGATCGCTTCAGGAACCGTCCCCTGGCAGGAAATATCGAATGCATAATAGGTGGATCGGATATCATCCACACTGCGATCCAGATTGTACCTGAACCTCTGTCTTATCTGCTCCCGAATCTTCTCCCTGTCATGCTCTGTCCTAGCGAGAAATACTGTCAGTGCAGTGGCCTGTGCCCCTTTTATGCCTTCAGGATGATTATGCGATATCTCGGCTGTCTTTTCTGCCTGGTCAAGCACTTCCTCTTCCGTGTTAAACGCGAACCCTACGGGACTGACACGCATGGCAGAACCATTTCCCCAGCTATTATATGGCCGAGGATCATCGTTATGGAGCCATTCCATAAATGAACTTCCATATCCGGCGCCGGGGTAACGCCGGCCAATCTCCTTTATTGATGCTAAATACGAACGTCCGGAAAGAATCGCATCCGCAACAGCAACGGTAAGAACGCTGTCATCCGTGAATCTGCAACCTGGAACAAACATAGCAAAGTCTTTGGTCTTGATAGGATAATGCTCGTAAACCGAACCTATGATGTCTCCGGCAATAGCCCCGATCATATCTCCTCCATGAGGGGTTAGTTGATTCCTGGGCTTTCTTATTTTATCACCCTAATAGTATATCTCTGAT
>CAYQNR010000009.1:0-51150 GCA_964418945.1 uncultured Desulfobacteraceae bacterium | reverse complement strand
GCCTTGGGTGGAATTCTTTTTGAGATGTCGTCTTTCCAAGAACAGCGGTGACCTCAGGTCATGATGATTTTTGAAATAATACCTGAATATTTTGCACTATATGGCCCATGGGGTTGTCTTTTAAGCGGCGAACTTGTTTATGTGCAATAACCCTGCACAAAACAAGACGAGGCGGGCGGGTACCTTTCTCCCAGCTTGGCCCCACTCGACAGTTTTCTATTATCTCATAACTATTCCGCCCGCCTGGGTGGTATCTTACGTAATTAGCCTGCTGTTAATGTTTTCGTCGCTTAAAAGAGAGCCCCATGGGTCATTAAGGTGCTTATAATAAGGTCTAATTTTTACTTCTTTACGTACTCATTAACCGGATGAACTACAATTTTTTCTTTGAACAGCATATTTGACCATCACACCTGTATCTTTTATGGGAAGAGGCATGGTATAAGACTGGGTATTCATTATCGATCAACATATTTTTGACATTCTACTTTATGGAGGTCATGAATTGGATTTTAATTTGGTGTGGATAGATTTGGAGATGACGGGGCTGGATTCCGAAAAGATGGTTATCCTTGAGATCGCCTCCGTGGTTACCGATGATAATCTTGATATAATAGCTGAAGGGCTGGATATAGCAATAAACCAGCCGGAGGAAGCACTTAACTCAATGGAGGATTGGAGCATGAACCAGCACAGGGCTTCAGGCCTTTTGGACAGGGTCAGGGCATCAGGCTATGATTGCCGGAGAGCAGAACAGGAAACCCTGAGATTTCTGTCTTCCTGGTGTAAAAGAGGGGAGTCATACCTGTGCGGCAATTCCATATGGCAGGATCGGCGCTTTTTAAAAAGATATATGCCGGATCTGGAAGGTTTTTTTCACTACAGGATGGTAGATGTCAGTTCGGTAAAAGAACTGGCTATGAGATGGTACCCTTCGGTACCTCCCTTTGAGAAGAAGAAGGCCCATCTGGCTTTGAGTGACATCTATGAATCCATTAATGAGTTGAGATTTTATCGCCAGAATATATTTATGCCGCCGGGCTGATCAGGCTATGAAATGTATCTGGAATGACATCTCCTTTATCTTTTTTATTGTTCTGTCAAAGGATTTCGCAATGAGGGTTTCCACCTTCTTTCCTATGAATTGCCTGTTGGTCAGCAGGTAGTATTTAATCCCGTCCCAGTAGTCCTTAATTTCATTGATGTCATAGATTTTCTCAAGTCGGCCGTTGATCTCCCGGAGCTTTTCCCTTCTCAGGTTATCGCTCCTTAATTCATAAATGTCATTCAGCCGATCCTTTTGATCTTTGCTGAAGCCTATCTCCAGGGAACGGTTTAGAAGATCAGTATAAAGGTTATATATCTTCTTGAAATCATTTAATTGTTCCATCTATGTTTTGGCCTGGGCCAAGATCATATCGCTGATTTCTATCAGCCTTTTATTGAATGCCCTTTCCAGTTGAAGTTCGTAATCGTCTGTATAAAAAGGATTGTTTCTTAAAGATTGGAGGCTCTTATGATAATAGGTCTTAAGTTGTTCCAGATCAGTGATCTTCTCCATTTGGGATATCTTGCGTGAGACATCAGACCTGTCGATGAAATCAATGATAAGTACTTTCTGATCCACATCTTTTCTAAGTAACAATCCGGTTTTGACTTTAAAAAGCCGAGTCGACCGAGTTCTATCTCTCCAGATACTATCCATAGACAGATTGCCCAGGGCATCGTTCAACGCTTCATATCGTTTGTCTATCTTATCGATAATATTTAAAAAGCTCAGATGGATGGGGTTACCGTCTTTTTTAAATCTTTTTGATCCCAAAAGCGAGATCAGAAGGAGTTTGATTATGTTTTCATAATTGAGGTAACTGCTGACATTTTCGAATCCGAAGATTCGCACCTTGTCTCCCGCCAATTGTTCCAAAATGAAGGTCTTTATCTTTTCAGGTAGCCTATGAATGCTGTTATAGATACGTAATGCCTCAAAAAGCTCCTTTTCAAATGTGGCGTAACCAACGCTGCGATAGTCTCTTTTTTGATATATGTATCTTAAAGGCACTTTTACGATGAATTTGGCCACATCGATAAACTCAATATGTCTCAGTCCCCTTAATCTGAAGAGCCGTTCTATGGATTGAATCATTTCCCCGGCCCGATAGTATTCTCCTTTATCCTGTTTATCTCCTTTCCATGATTCAATGTAGTGGGACGGTGATGTATCCCTGGGGAGGCCTTTCCTGTAAAAATTATCAAGTGCTTTACCAAACCTTCCCTTTTGTATATACCTCTCTTCCAGATAATCCTCCAGGAGGGTTTTTCCTTCGATAACCATTAGACAAAGCCGCCGGATTTCAAACAGGCGATCTGCAAGATCCTCCAGTACAAGACCCTCATCCATCGCGGAAAACATCAACAATGAACTCACAAAAAAGGCATTAAAAATGTCTTTGTCTCTACAGTCGATTATTTCTCTCAGCGACTGCAGAGTGAACTCGCCCTTTACCAGGTGAAGGAGCCTGTCATGATTACGGATAAGGGTTATCAACGCCTTTTTCGCATCCTCTTCCATGCCGTATCTATGGGGAATCTTCTCTTTGATCAAAAAGGATGCACTGTCCCGTGCCTGGTCCGCTATGTTAACCTCCGTCTTATATTTTTCCCTCAAGGCGGGAGTAAGACCCAGATCATGGAATATAAATAACTTGATCATGGCGTCAAAGAGAGGACGATTGGGACGTATCTGTCTGACAATCGATTCCAGTATTTCAATCTGTGCCTCGTTAAGGCCGACGATGCCCGCTGCCATAGGCCCGAACTCTCTTTGGGCAAGTTTATGCAAGGTCTGATAATCCTGGAATTCTTTCAGGTTACCCCGTATAAGGGCCTGTATTTTTTTAGTGCTGTTAAGGATATGATCCATTACCGGTGTTTTTAGATAGGGGTTTTTTGATAGGTTTAGGTCCTGAAGCGCTGTTAACTCCGGCAGAATAAGGTGTAAGATAGAAGGTGAGTATCGGAAGAGCATGTCAAGATCCGTAAAAACCTCCTCCGGCTCAAACACGCCTTTTATGAAATTAGATCTGAGATACTTCCTCAGGTCCCGGGTCTTTTTAAACCACCTCCTCTGTTTTTCAGGTATCTTCAACTCTGGACCCCCACGGGTAATTAGTAGTTGATGACCCCTATAAAAATCTTCCAGGTTGGCGAAGAGCCTCTCCATCTCCTGAAGGTCTTTTTTGGGGATTTCTGAAATCTTGTTCCCTGAAAACTTCTGGGCCATACCCTCTAATCTCACAATATCTTCATCCATATCAATAAAAGAGATATCCACGGACCGGGTAACTTGATTCAATGACAGTCTAAATCCTGTATTTAGGATAAAGGCGGAGTGATTTTCGTAAAGTTGCTCGCTTAACTCTTTCAGGGTATTTAGATCAAGATATTCCCTATTAATATATCCGGCTTCTTCTTGGACCTTCTTTAACCGGTTATCTGTCTCCGAGGGCTTTAGGTCGGAAAGAATAGGATTAAAATTTATTATGTTACCTTGAGTAACGTTTACCGCTACCCAAAGAAGTGTAAACACTAGTTGACTGTCCATTTGTGCAAAGATGTGCTCTGTGCCGTGAAATTCCATGTTCAGGAATTTTCTGTATATCATAGGTAATTGCAGTGGATCGTCTTTAAGGAATTTATTCTCGAACTGTTCTATAATTTTCACCAGGCTGATAACATTGTCTATCCTTGCTAATCTATTCTTATCGTAATCCGCCAGCGTTTCTCTTTCCATCTCACCTTTGTCGATGAACTCCGCCCAGTTTTCTAGGAATTCAAAATGATTCATCATTATAAGAAGTTTATGGATGAGTTTATTATGTATTCCTCCCATTGCCGATATCTTCTCATCCAGAAGGGTATCCCAATCCATGTTGCGGTCCGTGACAACTCTAAGGGCGGAATCGAACAGATCAAAAAGCTCTACCAGACGAGCCTGATCCATGCCCGCTCTTCTGGAGGCAACCGTCTCTGCCATGGACATCAAACGGCAGTAGCGTAAGAGATTCAGGGCTTCCTGACCACCGCAAGTCCGGGCCATATCGGTCATGGGTTTTAATGTCTTCTCGCTCATCTTTCCGGAAAGGATCCTTCCTCCAGTGGTATGACCGATAACGATAAGAAAAATCTCCTTTAATTCTTCATAGCTGAAGCCGAAAAAAGACAGGATTTCAAGGTGTTCAAGGACTTTGGTCTTGGGACCTTCAACCATATCCGGGTTGAGGTAGGATCGGATCCTTTCCAGTTTTCCTGTGTTGGACATCAATTTAAGAATGTGATTAAAACCTGCATATCTCCTTTTCTTGTTGTCGAAAGGCTCTGTAAGACGTTCCAGGAACATCTGTGGCAAACCGACATAATTCTTGTCTTTTATCTCATTCAATACATTAAGCGTGCGTATAAGATAGTCAAAAGAGTCCCTGTAATCTGCCAATAGCGGTAATGGACATCCTATCAATCTTGACTCCATCATGTCCTTTTTCAACTTGGAGACATCGGCGTTGAAAGGCTTCTTTTGTGCGAGGCAGATAAGCATATAATTGGGCGAGTAATCGTCTTGGAAGCTTAATCTCTTTTCCCATTGAGCCTTTACCGAGTTGGGGATCATGGGTTTGAGGAAAATCTGATCAAAATATATGGAGATAAGCCTTGACCAGACATTTCGCTGGTCATTGTCATATTCATTGTCCAGAGGAAGGTCCAGGTAGGGGAGTTTGCTTATGCCTTCAAGGGTCATCTCTTCAAGGTCCTTACCTCCTGACAAGCGGTCAATGACCTCGTTTTCCACATAAAGCGGGCCGAGATATCTTTCCAGATCATAGACATTTACCTCCAGTGAGGGGGAGTCTACGCAATACCTTTTGCGGGTCTTAAAGATGTGGGTAAATATGAGAAACCTCTTTTTTTCCTGAACAGTATTGGATTTTATGGTTGTGGTTCGATTGGTTTTTACTTGCCGGTGGTTGGCGATAATAAAGATCTCTCCATCTGGCTTTAATACCTTATAGATCTTGCCCAGCATATATATGGCATGTCTTTCCAGTTGTTTTTTAGAGAATGTCTCTCGCGGGGGATGACTCAGTTTTTCCAGGATGATTGTCCTGTAAATATCCCTGGTAAGAATTATCAGGTCCAGAGGTTTTTTAATAGAACGAAACTTTTCCGGTGAGTCGATAATGAAAAATTGATGTTCCTTAAAGCGAAGGGTCAGGTCATTTATGATAGGGTCCGCTTCATGGGTGAGCACGCCTATTTTGTGGCCTTCCTTAAGATATTTTTTGCGATGAAATTCGATGATTTTACTGATTTCATCGGCCTTGGATCTTTTATTGGTGATGGTCGTGGACAAAAGGTTGCTGGGTATAAGATAATAGGGCATCCCCAGGCTGGAAAATCTTATCAAGAGACCTATCTTTTTATATATCTTGTTTATAGCCTCGTAATGTTCCTTAACCTGATTGGGATCATCAAAGCTGATGGATTGGAGGAAGGCGATATCTTCCCCGTCCAGATGGTTATAGATCTCAAAAAAGCCGAAGCCATATGCGTTCCCGCCGAAACGGCTTGATAATAGAGTGGGATGTTTACGGGCGGCAAACGAACCCGGAGGTATATCGGCAGGATTAATGCCTAGGGTGCTAAAATCCTTTGGTTTGATAATATCAAAAGGGTCTTCCTGCCAAAAGGAACCCTTGGTAGAGGAATCTTTTGAAACCATACTTAAGTTATCCGCTTGATACCTCGCCGCCTGTCCAAGAGCCCGGTTTATCGAGGCGGCAGGGAGCTTTATTTCCGGTTGCAAGATATCGACCCTGGTGCCGGACAAGAGATTGCCTGCATCAGCCCGGAGACAGGGAAATATCTCTTCCAGAGGGGATTATAGTATTGGGATATTAAATCCTCAACTGTTTTTTAATGGTTCATCCGGTTGATAAGTACGATAGTTAATGATATCTAAATATTTTGCGCTATATGGGCCATGGGTTTCTCTTTTAAGCGGCGAACTCGTTTATGTGCACTGACTTCGCACAAAACAAGATGAGGGGGCAGGTAAGGCTGGAGGTGTGGCACGGGGCCCGCCGGTCAGGCCATTCTTTTCAAGACGACATCTATGTCATTCGGAGGACATGGTCTTATTTTCAAGGGTTTGGCAAACCTTTTCCTGTTCGCAACGGTACATTCTACGTGGTGTCCTGGTGAAGCAAACCCTTGAAAACAAGCCCACTGCATACCTTGGGTGGAATCTTTTTGGAGATGTCATCTTGAAAAGAACACCCGTGACCTCGGGAAAGGCTGGAGGTATGGAACCAAGGAGAAGGGCTGTTCCTTTTTGGAGTGACTATCGGGAGGGCGCTGTTATTTCAGGTGGTTACGGGTGGGGGACCCCCTGGCCCCGAGGGGAACCGAGGGGAACAGCGGAGGGGGTAGGCATCCCACGGCCGTAACCTCTTGAAATGACCAGCCCGGGAGATCCGGAACGAAGAAAAGGGACAGCCCTTCGGTCATGGCCATTCTTTTCAAGAACAGCCGTGACCTGAGCTCATGAAGCTTTTTGATTCTAGGGATAGATCCTACAATCCGTATTCCTTGATTTTGGCTATAAGAATGGGGCGGCTGATTTCCAGTATCTCAGAGGCCTTGCTGCGGTTCCCTTTGGTCAGTTGAAGGGCCTTATAGATAAGAACCTTCTCCAGATCCCTGGTAGACTTTTTTATGGACAGGGAATGTTCGGGCACCGGGACGTGCATTTGACCTTCTAATGTTATGGATGAAGGGAGTTCTGAGGGAGTGATGAGTCTGTCCTTTGCGAGTATTATTGCCCTTTCTATAACATTCTCCAGTTCCCGGATGTTCCCGGACCACCTGTGGCCTATCAGCAGGGACATGGCCTCGGATGAGAGGCCCTCGATGTCTTTGTTCAGTTTCTTATTGAAGAGGTCTATAAAGTGCCCGACCAGCAGGGGGATGTCTCCGCGCCTTTCTCTTAAGGGCGGAAGATGAATGGTCATAACGTTGATTCTGTAGAAGAGGTCTTCACGAAATCTGCCTTCTTTAACATCCTTTTCAATGTCTCTTGATGTGGCGGCAATCACCCTCACATCAATCTTCCTAGGTGTTGTCGCTCCCAGGGGGGTAATCTCTTCTTCCTGCAGCACCCTAAGAAGCTTTACCTGAAGGGATAAGGGTAATTCTCCTATCTCATCCAGAAAGATAGTACCCTTATCGGATTTTTCAAAAAGGCCTGGTTTGTCTTTTACAGCATCGGTAAACGCCCCTTTTTTGTATCCGAAGAGTTCGCTCTCCAGGAGGTTTTCAGGGATGCCCCCGCAATTTATTGAAACCATAGGATACGAGGCCCTGGCCCCGCCGGAATGAACGGCTTTGGCTATAAGCTCCTTGCCGGTGCCGCTCTCCCCTGTGATAAGCACCGTGGTCTTATGATCAGCCACCTTCTTAACCAGGTCGAAGACACCGGCCATGGCCTCGCTGCGGGCCACGATGTTTCCGAAAGAGTATTTCTGTTCTATCCTTTTTATCCTGTCCTGCAGCCTCAAGTTTTCCTGCTTTAGCCGCTCCCGCTCCTCGGCCTTCTTTAAGGTAAGAAGGACCTCATCGGCCTTAAAGGGTTTGGAGATATAATCGTATGCACCCATCTTCATTGCTTCCAGGGCGGTATCGATAGTCCCGTAAGCGGACATCATGATAAAGGTCTTTTCAGGATATTTTGCCTTGGCTTTCTCCAAGAAGGTCATACCGTCCATCCCGGGCATCCTCAAATCAGACAGGATAAAGTCAAAATCCTTTTCACCCATCCTGGAAAGACCTTCCATGCCGTCTGCAGCCGAATCAGTCGAATATCCTTTCTTATCAAGCATTACCTGGAGCATATGGCGCATGTTGATTTCGTCATCGATAATAAGGACACTCTTACCGGATGCAGTCATCTGTCGTTTCCTCCGTTTCTTTATTGTAGAGCGGAAGTGTGACAATAATAGTCATACCCTTGCCGAGGACGCTTTCAGCCCTGATCTCTCCACCGTATTCTTCTACGATCCGGTAGCACACCGATAGACCGAGGCCGGTGCCCCTTCCCGGTTCCTTGGTTGTAAAGAAAGGATCAAAGATGTGGATAAGTTCCTTTTCATCTATACCGGGGCCGTTATCTGTAAACCTTATCTCTATTAGGTAATCACTCGGGTTGTCACTTGTTATGCTGATCTGCCTTGTTGCCGGCCCTTCTTTGGTCTGGTCCCCTGAAAGGGCGTCAGCGGCGTTCAATATGATGTTAAGAAAGACCTGCCGCAACTGACCGGGGTCTGCCATGACCGTGTCAGAGGCAGCCTTGAATTGGGGATTGACCTCTATATCATTCATTACTGACTGAGGCTTGAGCATATTGATGGTATCCATGATTAGTTCATGGACTCCGTTCTCTTTCTTTTTCCCGCTTGAAGGCCGCGAAAAATCAAGGAGCTGGTTGATGATCCGGTTTACGCGGGTTATCTCGGTTTCGACTCGATGTATGAAATCTTCTCTTTCCTGATCTGTTATGTGTTCCTTTCGAAGCAATTCCAGATATCCTAGGATTATACCTATAGGGTTTCCTATCTCGTGGGCGAGGCCGGCGGCAAGACGGCCCACGGAAGCGAGCTTTTCCGACCTGATTATCTCCTTTTGCGCATCCCTGAGTTTTCTGTTGGCCTCTTCCAGGGAAGATATATGTTTTTCTAATTCCTTTTTATTGTCATCGAGTCTGTGGAGCATGTTACTTAGCGAACGAGAGAGATCGCCTATCTCGTTCCTGGGAATTCCCTGTATGGATGGTATCATATCCCCATCCTTGTATTCTTCTGTCATCCTAAGGAGCCGGTGTATCGGTTTAACAACAATCCTGGATAAGAGATATATCCCAACCAAGGCAAGGATAATGGCATCCAAGACAATATACAAAAGGACCAGCTTTTCCGATTGCCTGATTAAGCGGTATGTGGGGAGAAGGGATGCGGCGATGGTTATCCCTCCCAATGATTTGCCGTCAAAAAGTAGAGGAGCGGAGACATTCATCTCTTTTTTATCGAGCCACAGTACTCCCCAGGCAATACCGTGATAGGTTACCGAAGATTCCGTTCCCCCCATTGCAGCTCTTGCCAGGGTCAGGCCGCGTTGTGTTTTTTCCGCAGATAGGTTTGCTATAAAGGCCGGCTCCCCGCTATGATCGACTAGAATAATGCCGGAGAATCCGGCGTTGGACAATAATTCGGACACGTCTCTCTTAAAATTGGTATTGGATTCCAATTCTTTCAACAGCCCCTGCCCGTACTCTATTAACCTTCCCGTATTCTGGGCCAGCGCGCGGATTAGCACCTTCCCGGTTTCAGCCTTCGCCCTGACAAGATCCCTCTTATAAAAGTCAAGCATGGCTATATTGACCAGGAGCATCGCGGCTATGATCAGGAAAACAAGCTGTGCAAGTATACCGGCCCTCAGGCCGAAAGAGGGAAGATTCATTTTAGATACCACGAAATCAATTCATTACCTAAAAACAGATACACGAGCGTTCCCAGGGCAAGGAAAGGCCCAAAAGGGATTCTGGCACCCAAGCCTTGGCGCGATATTAAAAGGCTTCCGCCGCCGATAAAGATGCCCGTAAGTGAGGATAATAGGATAATAAAGGGGAGGGCACGCCACCCCATCCATGCGCCTATCATGGCCAATAGTTTGATATCTCCTCCTCCCATACCCTCTTTTCCCGTAATCACTTCAAATAAAAAGGCCACAAGATAGAGCACGCCGCCTCCTGCTATTATGCCAATAAGGGAATCATACCAAGTGATATGTACGAAAATAAGCGATATAATAAAGCCGGCCAGGATACCCGGAAGGGAAATTGCATCAGGTATAATCTGATGACGCAGATCGATAAAGCTTATAACAACAAGGGAAGCGGAAAACATCAGAAAGATGAAATACTGATGACTCAGATTGTGCTTGAGAAAGAGGGATATACTTAATAAACCCGTTATGCCCTCCATAAGAGGGTATCTTACGGAGATAGGTTTGCCGCAGTCTCTGCATCGGCCTCTCAAGATAATATAGCTTATGACTGGTATGTTATCATAAAATCTTATCCTTTTACCGCATTGAGGACAACGGGAGGGAGGACTAATAATGGATTCTTTTACAGGGATCCTATGGATGCACACGTTGAGGAAACTTCCCAAGGCAAGTCCGAAAAACAAGGAGAATATTGTCATTATGGAATCCAGGGTCATTTCAAAACCTAACTCCGAACATAAAATACATCATTAATAATTACGATATCTTCCGTATAAGAAGACCATTTCCCTGCTATTTTGTCAATATTGAGTGACGTCCTGATAAGATTTTGCATAAGATTGACAAGGGAAATATTTTTGGGTACAAATAAACATATGATTATATCCATAAACCCCCAAAATCCCCAACAACGATTGATAAACAAGGTAAGTGATATACTGAACAGGGGAGGCCTGATAGCCTATCCCACTGACACATTCTATGGAATAGGCTGTGATCTGTATAATAAAAAGGGGATAAGGCAGATATACAAGCTTAAAAACAGGCCTCTCAATCAGCCATTTTCCATAATATGTGACAGCTTTAAAGAGATCAGTAAATATGGAAAGGTTTCTGATTACGCCTATAAGACCATGAAGAGGCTGCTTCCGGGACCATATACCTTTATACTGGATGGGACCAAGCTTGTGCCTAAAATCATGCTGACCAAACGTAAGACTGTAGGTATACGCGTACCGGATAATAATATCTGTCTTGCCATAGTACGTACCCTTGGCCGTCCAATAATAAGCACGAGCGCCCGGCTGGACGATCCCCGCTCGATAGAAGAAACCTATTCTTCATACCTGGACATTGTTATTGACGGTGGGGCTCTTTTTCCCAGTCCTTCCAGCGTGATTTCCCTGACGGGTGATGTGCCTGAGGTTATTCGAGAGGGTAAAGGGGATGTGAGTTGTTTTCTATAGGGCTGGGTCGGCTGCTAATTTCCGTTCCACCTATATTCGATAGCAGGCTTGATGCTGTCTTTTAAGGCCGAGGAAAGGGCCCTTGTCGCATTTTGAAGGATCAGATCCCAGAGTCTGATCCTTGTTTCTGTGGGGTAAACCAGCCTCGGTTCCCCTTCTATGCCGGCCATTTTTTTTGCTAGATCCACAGCATCCCGGAAGTTTCCCAACTGGTCAACCAGGCCCAAATCCAAGGCCATGGACCCGGTAAAGATTCGCCCGTCTGCAATCTCACGGACTCTTTCGCTAGGTATATTTCTGCCTTCTGAAACAGCGGTTATGAACTGTTCTTGTATATCAGAGAGTAGTTTCTTGATAAGCCCTTCGTCCTCCTCGGTCAATTCTCTGTAGGGAGAACCAATATCCTTAAATTCGCCGCTCTTCAAAACCTCCAGACCGATACCTATCTTTTCGGCTAGTTCCTGGATCTGGAAAACCTCCATTTTGACCCCGATGCTTCCGGTTATTGTTCCGGGGTTTGCTATTATTCTATCTCCTGCCGAGGCTATATAATAACCACCTGATGCCGCCACAGAGCCCAGTGAGACGATTACCTTTTTTGTCTCAGTAACCTTGCGGACTTCCCGGTAGATCTCCTGTGATGCCCCAACCCCGCCACCAGAGGAATCTATTCTTAATATTATAGCCCTGATCTGTTTGTCTTTCTTGAATTCTACCAGTTGGCTCAGAAAAGGTTCAGGATCTGTTATGGTCCCTTTAATATTAATAATTCCTATCTTATTGGAGAATCCCAGACCTGGAGACGGGCCGAGTAAACTCAATATGATACCCATAACCCCTCCCAGGAAAACCGCTATTATGCCCAGAATAACAAAGACAGTCAATATTGGATGTTTTTTAGCGAACATCTATAAAAGGTTTCTCCCTGTCGGAAGGTGGATTAAAAGGCATCAAGTTTTGCCAGCGGATCAGGAAGGGTAGAAGGATAAGACCGGATCAGACTCAGGATTCATGTTCATCAAGGGTTTCTTCCTCTTCCTCGCCCTTTGTCTCCTCCTGTTCTCCCTTGTCTGTTCCAACAGGAGTGTCTTCATCTGCCGGGCTATCATTATTAGTATCCTTCTCCATATCCCCTTCGGGTTTTGTTTTGTTGGACTGGTCCTTTTTTTCCAGGTTCATTATCCCTGCCTTCAAAAGCTCGCCGAAGTTGGAGGTAGTCTGCATGCTGTTATTCAGATATTTTTTATATATATTATCTTCATCGCTTTCTTCAAGCTGTTTTATGGAAAGAGCTATTTTCTTTTCATCCTTGTTTATATTTATTGCCTTTGCCTGTATGACATCATCAACCTTGAACCTGCTTAAGGGATTGCCGCCCTTCTCTTTTGTTAATTCAGACACATGGATCAAGCCCTCAATACCTTCCTCGAGTTCAACGAAGATCCCGAAGTCGGTTATGTTTGTAACAGTCCCAGTGATTCTGGTCCCCGGTTTATACTTCTCCGGGATCTCATCCCACGGGTCGGGGGTTAATTGTTTAATGCCGAGGGAGAAACGCTCATTGGCCTCTTCGATATTAAGGACTACGGCCTGTACCTCCTGGCCCTTTTTGTAGATTTCTGAAGGATGTTTAATCCTTTTTGTCCACGAGATATCCGATATGTGTACAAGTCCGTCTATCCCTTCATCAATGCCTATAAACATACCGAAGTCAGTGATATTCTTTATCCTTCCTTCGATGGTGGTGCCCACCGGATATTTCTCTCCTATTACTGTCCATGGATTTGGTTCAACCTGTTTCAGCCCTAATGAGATACGTTTATTTGTTGTGTCGATATTTAAAACCACTGCATCAACAATATCGCCTAATTTCAGAACCTGGGACGGGTGCCTAATCTTTCTTGTCCATGACATCTCGGATACGTGGATAAGACCTTCAATCCCCTCTTTCAGCTCAATAAAGGCTCCGTAATCGGCCAGACTTACTACTTTGCCCCTCACCCTTGTATTTATGGGATATTCCATGTCTGCGGCGGTCCAGGGGTCCGGGTCGAGCTGCTTAAGCCCGAGAGAGACCCTCTCTTTTTCAATATCGAACTTCAGAATTTTGACTGTTATTTCATCTCCGATCTGGTAGAGTTCAGACGGATGACCTACGCGCCCCCATGAAATATCGGTAATATGAAGGAGTCCGTCGATCCCGCCAAGGTCTATAAACAGACCATAGTCGGTTATATTCTTGACGGTACCGCTCATAACGGCCCCCTCTTCAAGAGTTTTTAAGGTATCCTCCCTTTTTTTCTTACGCTCTTTCTCCAGAATCGCCCTGCGTGACAGAACAATGTTGGATCGCCGCTTATTATATTTTAAGATCTTAAAATCATGTGTTGTTCCTATAAGGGCATCAAAATCCCTGATAGGTTTAAGATCAATCTGGGAACCCGGCAAGAAGGCTTGAAGGCCTATATCAACCTCCATGCCGCCCTTGAGGCGGGAGACAATCTCACCCCGTATGGTGCCATCCTGTTCATAAAGCCGTTTGATCTCGTCCCAGATCTTGATCTTGGCCGCCTTCTCCTTGGATAGAATAATTCGGCCTTCCTCGTCCTCTCTCCTTTCTAGCAGGACATCTATCTTATCCCCGACCTTTGCAGTCAAATGGCCTTCGGAATCGATGAATTCATCGATTCTAATCTGTCCTTCCGATTTATAGCCTATATCGACCAGCACATATTCTTTGCCGATCATCACGATTTCCCCCGAAACAAGCTCTCCTTCTTGGATGCTTTTCAGGCTTTTTTCGTACAGCTCCATAAAACTGCCCGATTCAGGCTCTTCGCTTTTATCTTCTTCATTGTTTTTAAAAACCGGTTTTTCAGTATCAGCCCGATTAGGGACTGTCGAGCCCTGTGCTTTGCTGTCATCACCCGGAATATCCCCGTTAGTATCCTGATCACTGTAGTCCGTCTGCTTACCTTCTTCTGGTCCCTGGTCGGTATTCTGCCTGTCCCCATCATCTTTATTGTTAACGATAAGATTACTTGTCATCATTAGGTCTGTTAGTTTCTCCATTAAGTTGATTACCCCCTAGAAGTATTACCTCTAATATCTTAAATCTCATAAGAGAATCCTTATATCAAATATTGGCCTAAATATCAATGGTCTAATTAATTTTTTGTTAACACTTTACATTTGTGTGAATATTCATGGGTCTCTGCACACCATTTTATGAAACGAAGCATATTAAAAAAAGCACAAGGCACATGGCCCAAGGCTGTATTATGCCTGTGGTTTGAAGGACGCCCTGGTTTTATGCTACGCCGTGCACCTTATCCCTTGATCCTGTTTTTCAGGGATGTCGCTCAGGGACGGATTTTGGTATATAAGATAGTACCTTTTCAACTACCTGATCTATATCTAATGCGCTGGTATCAATTATTATTGCCCCTTCAGCGGGTTTAAGCGGAGCAATAGAGCGTAGACTGTCTTGCTCATCCCTTATCCTGAGTTCATTTTCGATATTCTCCATGGAGGCTGGTTCGCCCCTATACAGCCTCTCGGCGTGTCTTCTTTCGGCCCTTACCTGGGGCGAGGCTGTCAAAAAGAATTTATAACCCGCATCAGGGAATACTATGGTGCCCATATCCCGGCCTTCAGCGACAATCCTTCCTTTCTTTCCAATATTCCGGTGTAGGTCGGTCATTGCATCCCTTACTTCTTTGATCATGGATATTTTTGAGGATAACATATCCATTTCAGGGCGCCTAATCTCCTCGGAGACGTCCTCCGACCCGATATACACTCTGGGGCTGTCACCATGGGAGAGGAAATTTATGTCAATACTTTTACACAAACCATACAATTCCTTACCGTCACCGAAATTTATTCCCTTTCTCCATGCCATAAGGGCTACAGCACGGTACATTGCCCCTGTATCCAGATAGGCAAAATCCAGTTTTTTGGCGAGCAGACGGCTGACAGTACTCTTACCGGCGCCGGCTGGCCCGTCGATTGTTATTATATAGCTCATAAGTGGTCTCTTTACTGTCCCGTTTTTTCCAGCACCTTTTTCAGGCTGCTTATGAATCTCTCGTTTTCCTCGGGCAGACCAACATTTACCCTTATGTAATCCTTTAGACCGTAGCTGTCCATGGAACGGATAATAACCCCTTGTTTGAGCATCAGTTCATAGATTCTATTGGCGCTGCAAGGAACCTTTATCATGAAAAAATTTGTCTCGGTGGGGAGGTATTCCAGGCCAAGCCCATCGAGTTCTTCACGGAGATAACTTAACCCCTCCCTGGTAAGTTTGAGCGTGGTGGAAGCAAATTCAGTATCATCCAGAGCGGCAGAGGCGGCAACCTGCGCCAAATGATTGACGTTAAAGGGTTGCCTTACCCTATTCATATAATCGATAATCTGTTCAGAGGAAAAACCGTAGCCTACTCTCAGCCCTGCCAGCCCGTAAATCTTGGAAAAAGTCCTTAACACCACAACACTCGGATAATCTGTTAGGAAGTCAAGCCCGTTGGCTACATCCTTATTCTGGACGAATTCGATATATGCCTCATCCAGAACAACAATGATATTATCAGATATGTTTGCTAAAAAGTCAGATAATTCCTTTTCGGAAAGTGCTGAACCTGTGGGGTTGTTGGGGTTATTGATAATTATTATTCTTGTCTTGGGTGTAAGCGAAGCTGCAATACTCTTGAGATCTATCTTAAAATCCTTGAGTGGTACGGATACTATCTCCCCTCCGGCCCCGACTACTATTTTTTCATAGACCAGGAAGGTGGGACAGGCCTGAATAACCTCCTCTCCCGGGGCCAAGAAGGTTCGAATAATCAACTCGATCAGTTCATTAGAACCATTTCCGATGATTATACGTGAGGGAGAAAGGCCAAAGATACGGGATAGTTTTTCCTTAAGGTAATAACCGCTGCCATCAGGATATCGATTAATCTTGTTAATATCTTCCAGGATGGCCTTGACCGCCAGAGGTGAGGGCCCAAGGGGGTTTTCATTGGAGGCCAGTTTGATTGAACCGCTTATGCCCATCTCCCTTTCAAGCTCTTCGATAGGCTTTCCAGGAGGATAGGGAACAAGTTTTTCTATATTTTTCCTTACTGGGGGTTTCATAAGATAACCTCGGAAAACAGTAGTAACTACCCTCTTTTTCCATATTGATCAGGCTTTTATATCAAAGGAGAGGAAATATCAAGGTTTTTAGCGGAATGGCCCTTGACCTCTCTGAATTATTCTTGTAATTTAAAATACACTGTTATAAAAACTTCGCTTATGTAAAGAGCCAGAATCTGTCCGTTACCATAGTCTACGCCATAAACAAGCGGTCATGTTTGTGGAGGGAAGCATGCAGACCGTCCTCCGCAGTACTGCCGAGCGCGGACTAAGTGTAGAGAGTAATCCAGAATTCAATATATAAATTTTTCCTGTTAGTGCTTGACTTAAGGTTTTTGATTAATTATCTATAGCAGCTATAAGATAGGTACTTTTGGTTTTTAACAAGACAGGTAGGGGTGACTCGGGACTTATCAATACTTTAAGGCGGGAGAGACATGAATAAATCACAACTCATTGAAGCCCTTGCGAAAGCGGAGAATCTGGCCCTTAAAAAAGCGGAGGAGATCGTCAACACGGTTTTCGGTGATATGGAAAGAGCTCTCACCAGAGGTGAAAGGGTTGAGATAAGAGGTTTTGGCAGCTTTAAAATCAAACACTACGACGGCTACCAGGGAAGAAACCCCAAGACAGGTGAGATTATCGATGTAGCGCCGAAAAAGCTTCCCTTTTTTAAGGTAGGCAAAGAACTCAAGGAAAGAGTGGACATAAGTTAAAGACCTGTCTCGCTCTTGGCCGTGCGGAGGATAAGCATTGCCCTGTGGTGATTCAGGAGTGCGCTTTGTCGCCCCGGAGTAAGGGTGGACGGACGGCACGTGACAGACCCTTATGAAATCCGTCAGGTCCGGGAGGAAGCAGCGGTAAATAATGCGGTTTGTGTCGTGCTCATATCTACCTTTTTACCCGGGGCGACATGGCCCTATTCCATGGCTCTTTTTTAGGACTTGCCGTGTATGCATCCATGGGAACCCCATAAACTTGCCGCAATAAAACACCCCGAAATTCTTAATCTAAGATCAACAAACGGCATACCTTATCTCCAATTTCATTCACTCTCAGGGGAGGATCATCTTGTCCATGGAATCTTTACTCGACACGGCGGGGTGAGCGATCCTCCTTATGACAGCCTTAACACCGCCTATGATGTTGGAGATCGGACGGAAAGGGTGAAAAAGAATCTCCGGAAAATCAGCGAGGTAATGGGAGCGGAACGTCTCATCTTTATGGATCAGGTCCACGGCGGGAAGATTATGGTCCTGAAAAAAGCCGATCATCCTGACCTTGAATCAACGCCATGTGCGGATGCAATCATCACTGATATCCCTAACATTGCCATTATGGTTAAACTGGCCGATTGTCAGGGTGTAATCCTATACGACCACGTTAAGCTTGTCCTTGGTCTGGTACATTGCGGATGGCGGGGGAATACCAACAATACCCTCGGATTCGTTATAAGCAGGATGAAGTCGGAATTTGGATGCATAGGGTCGGATATTCTGGCCGCCATTGGCCCTTCCCTCGGTCCCTGTTGCGCCGAGTTCAGGTCTTATCATAATATCTTTCCCCCAGGCTTCATAACATTTTCGGTACGTGACAATTATTTCAACCTTTGGGAAGTGAGCAGGAGCCAACTTCTGGATGCAGGGCTTGATGAAGATAATATCGATATCGCTGAGGTCTGCACTAAGTGTAACACCCACCTTTTTTATTCTTACCGGGCTCAACGGATTACCGGCAGATTCGCAACAGTGGCTATGCTTCAGAAAAGACAGAAAAGCCCGGGCCATATCTGATACTCTCGGTCAAAAGACCATATACCCTGGCCTAATCATAAAAATGCACAATTTTTATCATAATCTGTATTTTGTCGTTTACATTTTTTTCTTAAATGGATAAACTATACAACTTTGCCTTAAATGATCGTGTATATATCTCTGGATCTTTCCGGCTCAAGGGCCTATGATACTAAGAGATCTATATCCGGCCTATCATGGCTTCACTAAGTTAGGATGCCGAACACCCTAATTTTCTTACATTTTGAGGATATGCCTCCATGATCCAGATAGGCAGGATTATATAGGTAATTGAAATTCTGCTCAACAATAACTAAAAGACATTGCCCTAGTGCAATGGGAAGTGCTAGTGGCACGGTGTGTCTCGAACATTGATTCGAGCCATGGCGTATTAAGGTGTCCCTAAATAATGAATTTTTATCGTCGCCTCCTCTGGCGACAAGTCTTTCGCAACTACTGAAAGGAGTTAAAAATGGCAATAGATGAAGGTCAAGGAGTTGAATCTGTCTATATGGAGAAGAGGGTTATAGATCCTCCTCAGGATTTTGTCAAAGATGCTAACTTAAAAGGGATGGATGAATATCGGAAGCTATACAAAAGATCTATAGAAGATCCCGGGGGCTTCTGGGGAGAAATGGCCGAAAAGTATCTTGATTGGTACAAGAAATGGGACGGGCCTGTGGAGGAGTACAGTTTCAAGGACGATATCTATATAAGATATTTTGCCGGCGGAAAGCTGAATGTAACCTATAACTGTCTGGACCGTCACCTGAATACATGGAGAAAGAACAAGGCAGCCTTGATATTTCAGGGGGAGCCCTTGGAGGAGTCCGTGACATATACCTACCAGCAGCTTCACCGTGAAGTATGCAAGTTTGCCAATGTGCTGAAAAATCTGGGAGTCAAGAAAGGTGACAGGGTCGCCATATATCTCCCCATGATTATGGAGCTTCCGGTAGCAATGCTGGCCTGTGCCAGGATCGGTGCGATCCATAGCATAGTATTCGGGGGATTTAGTTCTGATGCGTTGAAGGACAGGATACAGGACTGTGAGGCCGAAACGCTCATCACCTGCAACTGGGGATATCGTTCGGGAAAAGTCCTGCCCAGCAAGGGGAACGCCGACGCTGCCCTTGAGAAATGCCCGACTGTCAAGCAATGTATAGTAGTAAACCGGATTGACAAGGAAACCGACATGAAGGAAGGCCGTGATTACTGGTGGCATGACCTCATGGCAGACGCCTCTCCCTTTTGTGAACCGGAAGAGATGGATGCGGAGGATCCTCTTTTCATCCTCTACACCAGCGGCAGTACAGGCAAGCCCAAGGGCGTGCTCCATACAAGCGCCGGATATCTCCTCTACACTGCAATGACCATGGAATATGTCTTTGATATAAAGGATCAAGATGTGTACTGGTGCACAGCAGATATAGGTTGGGTTACGGGGCATAGCTATATCGTTTACGGACCTCTTTGCGTCGGTGCAACGTCCATTGTATTTGAAGGCGTGCCCAATTACCCTGAGCCCGACCGTTTCTGGGAGGTGGTAGAGAAATACGGTGTTAACATATTCTATACGGCCCCCACCGCCATAAGGGCCATTATGAGGAATGGCGACGAATGGCCGAATAGGAGGGATTTAAGCAGCATTAGGCTCCTGGCCAGCGTTGGTGAACCAATCAATCCCGAGGCATGGATGTGGTATTATAAGGTAATAGGAAAGGGACTTTGCCCTATCACGGATACATGGTGGCAGACAGAGACCGGGGGGCATATGATAGCCGGGATCCCCGGAGCAATGAAGATGAAACCGGGATCAGCGGGGTTCCCCTTCTTTGGAGTGGATCCGGTCATACTAAGGGTGGATGGATCCGAAGCGGATGTAAACGAGGGAGGCCATCTGTATATCAGGAAGTCCTGGCCGGGTTTCATGCGCACGGTCTATGGGGATCCTGACAGGTTTAAAAGTCAATATTTTGTGCAGGCTCCGGGTTTTTACTTTACCGCTGACGGCGCAAGAAAGGATGAAGACGGTTTTTACTTTCTCATGGGCCGAGTGGATGACGTAATAAATGTCTCCGGACACAGGATGGGAACTGCCGAGATAGAGAGCGCCCTTGTGTCTCATGATGCCGTGGCGGAATCAGCTGTTGTGGGATTTCCACATGATGTAAAAGGACAGGGAATATACGCGTTTGTTACCTTGAAGTCCGGGTTTGATCCGTCGGACGAAATGAAAAAGGAGCTTGTTAAGCATGTAAGAAAAGAGATCGGCCCTATAGCATCTCCCGACAAACTTCACTTTGCGGATGCGCTTCCGAAGACCCGCAGCGGAAAGATCATGCGGAGAATACTGAGGAAAATAGCTGAAGGAGAGATAGAGGCCCTAGGGGACACCTCTACTCTGGCGGAACCGGATGTGGTCAACAAGCTCATCGCGGGTAAGCAATAGTAATAAGACACAGTTGGAATAAGAGGCTTCACCTCTTTTAAAAGACCGCAGGAGAACACCAAGTCGGTTTTTAATAGACTACTTACGGGTGTTCTCCTGAATCACAGGTATCGAGTCACTAAACAATATTTGGTTAATAAAGGGAAAATATATGGATAATAAGATAGAAACCTTGGCAAATCCGGTCCCGCTCGGGCTTATGGGTTTTGGGATGACAACTGTTTTGCTTAATATTCACAATGCGGGGTTTTATCCTCTGGACACTATGGTCCTGGCAGTAGGAATCTTCTACGGGGGTATCGCCCAGATCATTGCAGGGATTTTGGAATACAAAAAGGGTAATACCTTCGGCATGACGGCCTTTATTTCCTTCGGTTCATTCTGGCTTACACTCGTGTTCCTACTCGTGCTACCCAAGATGGGATGGTGGGATGTTGGCCAGAACAACCTGTCTTTTAGTCTGTACCTGTTTATATGGGGCCTCTTCACCTTGGGAATGTTCTTCGGAACCTTGAAACTCAACCGGGCATTACAGGTAATTTTCGGTTCCCTGGTTATACTTTTCTGGTTACTTGCCATTCACAATATAACAGGAAGCAGAATAATTGGTGTAATCGCAGGCTGGGAAGGTATCTTTTGCGGGTTATCGGCCTTTTATACCTCGATTGCGGAGGTACTCAACGAAGTTAGCGGAAAGAAGGTATTGCCCATAGGAGACTGAGAGAAGCTCTCTGTGCCCTATTACCGAGTCAGAAGCAACTGATACGCCTGTTTCCGTTGAGGCGGTTGATCATGTCTTTCATTGATGAAAGGGATGATAGAGGATAGTTGCAGGCATGCGTATAGACAATGCTTTCGATACTTTTTAAATCACTGGGCGGCCTGGGATTATTCCTTTTCGGCATGAAGATTATGTCCGAGGGGCTTCAGACGATTGCCGGAAAAAGGATGCGGCAAATCCTGGGAATGGTCGCAAATAACCGTCTTATCGGCTGTTGTGTCGGCGCCCTCATCACAAGTATAATACAGAGTTCCAGCGCCACAACCGTCATGCTGGTAAGTTTCGTGGACGCCGGGCTTATAACCCTTGTTCAGGCCGTGGGAGTCATCCTAGGCGCCAATATAGGCACCACAATAACAGCCCAGTTAATTGCATTTGATATCCATGAGTACGCCCTTCCCGCCATTGCGATAGGAGTCCTTTTCAAGTTCTTCATAGGTCGGCGGAAATGGATCTATTTCGGAGATGTTCTGCTCGGCTTCGGTATGTTATTTTACGGACTAGCCACAATGAAGGCGGGGTTGGCACCGCTTAGGGAAAGCGAATCATTTTTGTCTTTTTTGACGGGTTTTGATGCATCCAGTACAGTCGGGATAGTGCTATGTACCCTTGCCGGAACAATGCTGACTATTATTTTACAGAGTTCCAGTGCCACGGTGGGTATTGCAATGGCCCTGGCCAGCCAGGGACTGTTGAATTTTGAAACCAGTGTAGCCTTTATCCTAGGCGATAATATAGGCACTACCATAACCGCCGAACTGGCAAGCATAGGGGCCAACACAAACGCCCGGAGGACAGCCCGGGCCCATACGCTCTTCAATGTCATCGGTGTCCTTCTGGTTATAACCTTTTTCCCGGTCTTTATAAAAATTGTTGGTTTTATATCCGGAACCATAATGCATTCCGGATCGCCAGATCTCATAATAGGGGGAGAAAAACCGAATATCTCGAGGTACCTCGCCAACTCCCACACTATCTTTAATGTAATTAATGCCTTAATTTTTCTCTCTTTCCTGCCCCATCTTGTAAAAGCGGCCACATATCTCACATCACTGAAGGAAGGGGGCCCGGAGTTGGATGAGTTACATCATATCAAATTCCTTGACGCCAAGTTTGTAGGCACCCCTTCTGTTGCCCTTACCCAGGCCAAGTCTGAAATAATCCGGATGGGCCAGGCCGTCCAGGTCATGTACTATGATGTTATTAATTCCCTTGGAGAACGGAGTCTCAAGGGACTGGCAAAATGGAGGAAAAGGGAGGATACCCTGGATACCCTTCAAAGAGAGATTACCAGGTATCTTGTAAAGGTAACACAGGAGCATATCAGTTCCGAGGAATCCAGGGAAATACGGTCTCTGCTACGGATGGTCAACAACTTCGAGAGGATAGGCGATGCCATAGAAGATGTGGCGGAACTGTTGGAGAGACTTATTAAAGAGGACCTTTATCTGTCCGAGGATGCATTAAGGGATTATGCCCGCATATCGGAAGAGGTGCAGAAATTCCTGACCCTTGTCCTGGGTGCCATGAGTAGTGAGGGGAATGAAGTCATGGATGCAGCGCGGGAGATTGAGGATAACATTAATAAAATGGAGGAAAAGATGAAAGAGGATCATCTCATACGCCTCCAGCAGGGTATATGCGACATCGATTCGGGCATGGTTTTTGTGAATACCCTGACAGCATTTCAAAGGATGGGAGGCTACTGTTTCAATATAGCTCAGGCGGCCGCTGGAGTTAAGTAATTTTAGAGATATAACAGGAGATTATGAATGATTAATATACCAGGAACACTTTTTAAAGATTTTAGATGTTTATTATATATTGCAGTCTGGCTGAGCTTATTCTTCCCCCTATCTCCACCGGTTTTTGCCGGAACCGAAAGTGATCAACTCCTGATGAGAATAGAGAAGCTGGAGAGGGAATTAGAGGAGTTGAAGCTCTTGCTGCAGGAACAGAAGGAGATGGAAAAGGAAAAAGAGGCGGCAGAGTCAGTTGAGGAAGAGGTTGAAAAAGTAGCGAAGGCTGAATTCAGGGAAGAGGAAGGTTTCGTGTTCAAGCCTTATGGCTATATAAAGCTGGACGCCTCCTATGATGACAGCAGGACGAATTACGGCAACTTCATCCTTTATGTCCCCGGTGAATCCGTAAACAAAAACGATGACGAATTCAACATTACCGCTAGGCAGACTAGGTTGGGCATAGAGGTTGAGGCCTCCCCGCATAATCCTTGGAAAGCCAAGGGAAAGATAGAAATTGATTTTTACGGAGATGGCTCCGCCGGCCATGAAAACAAGGCGGGAATCATGCTGCGACATGCCTTTATTGAACTGAACAGGAATAGTTTCAGCCTTGTTGCCGGGCAGACCTCCGATCTTTTTTCCCCTTTAAACCCTACCACCCTGAACTATACTGTGGGATGGTCGGCGGGTAATATCGGATACAGAAGACCCCAGTTGATGGTGAACTACAAGTACTGCCTAGGCGGCGGAAACAGGATTATTGCCGGTCTCTCCCTGGCCAGGACGGCAGGATTAACCAATGAGGATCTGGACAACGACGGCCAGAATGACGGAGAGGACGCCGGCTTTCCCACTATTCAGGGGCGAATAGCCCTCTCCACCAAAATATTTACTGAAAAGGAGAGCGTGTTGGGTGTTTCAGGCCATTATGGTAATGAGGAAGTCGACTGGGAGGAGGGTGGCCGGAAGATAAAGTCGTGGTCTGTTAACTATGATTTTAATATCCCACTTTTCAGCCGGTTGTCATTAAAAGGAGAGGCCTTTACCGGGGTCAATCTTGATGATTATTTCGGGGGCATCCTTCAGGGCGTGAACAGTGTTAACCGCGATGGGATTGAGTCATCGGGAGGATGGTTCCAGTTCAACTATATTTTAGACGACAAGTGGCAATATAACGTAGGAGGCGGCCTTGACAATCCTTCCGACGAGGATCTTAATGAAGGCATGCGGGGGAAAAACGGCTTTTTTTACGTCAACTCGCTGTATAGAATTATCCCTCAGATGACCGTTGGAATGGAATACAGCCATTGGAAGACCGACTATATTGGTATGAGTTCGGGAATAGACAATCGATTTCAGGCATCCTGCATTTACAGCTGGTAAAGCTTTAATAGCACCTGCCCCAAAATCAAGCCTTTTAATTCGCCTTCGCCAGAATACCCTGTGGCGACTCGACTCAGCTCGCCGAACTCTCGTCGTAGCGAAGCGAAGATCCCGGTTTATCAGGGCGGCGGGGGGCTTCATTTTTTAGGTTTCAACTATCGGAGGTGGTCCGCTTTCCTGCGGTATCTCCTACCATTTCTGGTTCCAAAAGCATGGATCTGTGAGCGGCTGTTTGAACACGTTCAGGGCGGTTTCTTCTCCCAGTTTCCGGTAGGACTCGAATTGGGCTTCATCAAAAAACTGGTCCCCCGTGGTCTCGTCGGGAAAGCTTGGATACTTTCTCCGGTAAGCCAGCAAATCTTCCGGTTCAGTTCCAGTGATCGTCGATTTTATATAAATGAGCTTTCCTTCGATGCCCTTGGGGTACTTGCTTGGATAGAATATGTTGCCGATGGCATAATAGTTTTTAGTCCGCCTGGCCTTCGGGTCCGGGCGCAGATCCTCCAAGTCGATCTTTATATTGACGCCAAGATCGATGCGCGCTTTCCTGATTACATTGGCTAGATCGTTCATCGAAAATCCAGGATCGGCCGTGGCATCCGAAGCAATGATAACCCGGCAGCGCCTTTTAAGAAGCGAATACACACCAAGGTTCTCATGATGACCGCCGTCTGAAAGGTTGAGGAGGTTGTCGCTCTCTTTGGTCCTTCCTAAGAGCTCTTTGATGAAGTAATAAGGCCAGAGCGTTATTTTCCGCGTATAAATGAATTTAGGGTTAGGGTTGGGCATCCAGCGGTTCAATCGAACATTTAAAAGGGTGAGCAAAGCCCTCAAACCCGCATTAGTGGAGGTTCCCATCTGAGGGCTGGCTGCCGCGCCTGAGATGGCCATGGCCGTGGCAAGACGGGTCTTGGCATCGTTGTATTTTTCGGTGTTTCTGTATCCGGTTGTCTCCGATCCCACATAGTTTTTAGAAAAGAAGAAAAGATCGGCGCCTCGGCCTCGCAGGTAGCGGTCCGTGCTGGCAGGCACATTCAATGTGGTGTTTATGAGATGGTAGGGTGCGCCTTTAGATTGTTCGTGCAGCTTAGAGATACGAAGGAGCTCGTTTGAATCGATGTTATCTTTTTGCCGGTCAACCTTGATTATATAGGCCTCGCTCAGGCGGTCCCGGTAGAAATGATGTAGAGTAATTCGGTTGGTGTCGATTACCAGGCTGGCTATCAGGAAGGCCGCGGCAATAAAAAGCATGTAATAAAGAGATGTTCCTTCGTATACGTTGAATATTGCAAAAGCGTGAAGCAGCCAGGCGAGAAGAACGGGAAGCACGAATACCCAACCAACGCGGAAGAAGGCCCTCAAGATTCCGCGCACCTTTTCGTACTTGCTTGTAAAAAGGTTTGCAATCAACCCTAGGGCGGAGATGATGGATACGCCGGATAGGAGGTTTATAACCCAGGACTTGGCGTCATTCCAGTTAATGGCGAAGAGGGTGATAAGCCCTAATCCTGCCGATATGACCAAAAGAACCGCAAAGGCCGCATTTATATATTCAACCGTCCTACGGCCTTGAATTTTTAGGCCTTTCAGCCAGGTGGCGCTGATCCCCCTGAAAATACCCATTAAGACTATACTGCACAGGGAAACTGCGAAACAAAACTTAACGAAATTAGTAGTAAATTGGTTAATATTTGCCAACTCATGAACACCCCATCCAAAAAAGAACAGAACGACGAGTGTGAAAAGATTGGTAAGGATCAAGCCAGACAGGTAGGTGGCGATCATTCGGGCATATTCGAAAAAATTTCTTTTAACCGCGAGAAAATTACTGTGTTCGCGCAGGTGCTTCACTGTGTTACATTCATCAGGTTTTTCCTTGCGCTGAAAACGAAACGGAAACTCCGACTCATTGACCGAGGCTTGGGGATCTTCAAGGAGTGAACTCAGACATGATCCGATATATCCGCCTCCTGAGACGGTAGACAGGTAATCACAGCAGCGCAGCACACCGCGCCGTGCCAAACCTTGTAGTACCCCTAAGTTGAATGTGGCCGAACGAATGCCGCCCCCGGATAACGCCAGCCCCACTAATTCGGCTTTAGCGCTGGGCCTGATGTAGGTTTGCGGGGCAACCCTGTTGGGGTCGTAAAATACGTTTTCAGCCTTTTTCGAATCATCAAGAAGGAGTTCACTCAACCGCTTATGCTCCTCCCTGACGGGTTCCAAGCCTAGACCGAGATCTCTTCGACGTTTCTCTATGTATTTCAGTTCGGTCAGAAAAACCTCGGCAAACAGATTCGTAAATCCATTCTTTCCTTCTGACTGTTCCATGAGCCCACCCTCCTATGGTTATAGATCACTAAGAACGTTCTATGAAGGGCTCTTGTCCTGTATGAGCATATAAAAGTCGAAATGCATTCTATTATACAGTGAGTTTGGAACCAACGTCCTGTTCCATGACACCCCTTTCATTTAAGCTATTTGTTTCTTCACCAATAATTCTTATCGCACCTTGGACAATGCTTTTTCCATTGCATCCAGTGATTCAAAACCATAGCTTTCAGCTGTGTTTTTTAATATTTCGAGAGACAGATTCTTGCCTTCGGCCTCTGCCTTTTGGGTATCTTTCAGACAAAGCTCAAGCGTCGCCTCGGAATAGGTAAGCAGTTCACTGTGCAGATAGTTGTCGATTGACGCGTAATGTCCTCCTCCACTGTCTGTTGCGGTAATCGGACGGCCGAGTGAAAAAAGCTTCGGATATTTAACAGAGGCTTCTAGCGCCCATTTTGAATGATACTTCATGATCTCATGGGCAAGCTCATGAACACGGGGTGATACAGGTGGAAATTCATTTTTTATTTTCTCATATTCTTCCGGAAAGGTTATTTTCATCATGTGCGTATATTTAACCGCCATTAAGTTTATCTTGTTTTGCACCGCGTGCTTTAGATCATGTAAATAGCTAATAAGTGTATCCATGCTCCATATATCAGCCTGTGCCTTACGCATTATCATAAATGTCGGCCTGTCATCCTGACATGGGGCCCGTCCTCCGACATTTGTGGTATTCGTGAACATATCCCATTCAAGCTCAAATATATTATGCGTTAACTCTTTACGTTCCATGTAAAGGTCTCCCTTGATTTCCGATTTTGACAAGCAAGCATACGCTAAAGGAGAGGCTGAGCCGGCAGGCGACTTTGCAGAACCTACATCGCCGAAAGATGAACCACAATCGCAAAACAAACTTCAATTCTGGCACGTGATAGCCTGGTCAGCTCGAGCCATTGTTAGGCAACTCCAAACCCGAGGGGGGATCCAACTTCAGCCAGGGGCGATATCGTCAAGATACTCCTTAACAGGCCCAAAGATCTTGCCACCAATTTTCTCTAATGCCTCAACTGGAGCCATCCAGGCTGGATCTGCGAACTTCTCGGGTTCTCGCATCGCAGGTTCGCCGTTATTAAACCTGCATGCCCAGTAGGCGAGGCATCTTTTACTGCGTATTGATCCATGCAGTCTCTGAGTCAAAGATCGTTCAATCCGGAGTTACCGGTTGTTCACTCCTGTGTGTCCAGGCCCCACATTTTGAAATACTTCTTGTAGAAGGGCGGCTGCTCGAAGTCTCCTTCGATTGCGCGGCCGAAACTGCGGTATCCCATGCCCATCTTATCATAGTGGTATACCCCGTACATCAGCTCTTCCATTCTTCCTGTGGGGATGGAAAGCATCATTTCGCAGTCCCCGACTCCGCCTCTTTCGAATTCTCCGGGATCAGGCACGGTCACTTCGCATTCTCCCGTTAACAGGGAAGGGACGACAGAGTAAACGCAGGACCAGAGCGGATCGAGGGTGGAGGCGACGCGATACCCGTTTTTAAGCATCATGGCAAACAGCATGTGGCGCAATTGGGTTGCGTTACAGTAAATCACCGTCAGGTCCGGGGCGAAATTGGCTTTGTGCAATGGGCCCAGCACCATCCCGGCGTACTTGCCGTACGGCAGAATAGGTATCGAGTTGTTGCGTTCCTTAGCGGCTTCTTTGTCTTGAATGAAAAAGTCGCTGCCGGATCCCTCCAGAAAATCTTCGGGAGGCTCCACCAGCCCGTAGCCGATGATCGGTTCGAAGCACCAGTGGTCCTCGATGAACATGGCCAGTGTCGTTCCCCGCCAGCGTACGATGCTAAATGCCTGGCAAGCGGAATAATGCTCTCCCAGGTCCTTTTTCGGCCTGACGGCGCCCTGCGGAATCTCGCTTTCGTCTTTGAGCATTTTTATTGCGATCGGATATGTTCTCAATACGAGCATGTTTAAGAGATCCGAGCCATACTTGTTCATCGTTTCTACGGGCGTCATTTTTTCACCTCCAGCTTTTACGGCCGCATGAGCCAAGTTTCCAAGACCGACCGAGCCTGCGACAGCGGCGGTCGCAGTTCCGGCCAAAAAGTTTCTTCGCGTCAATCCTTTTTTCGCGGGCTTCATAGAGTACATAATATTCCTCCTTATTGTTTAGTTTTGTATAGTGTATAGTGGTGAAGTCTACGCTTGACTCTTATCAGATATAATAACTCAACAACTTTTCTAAATCAATTTGATACCCTTTACAACCTAAAATAGTTGACAAGAGTCAAGAGTAGATTTAACCCCTCTATTTATATATTCATCGCAGCATTGAATCCTGATGTGGTTGCATTCCACAAATTACCTCTGAGCGTGGCACAATCACCGACAATGTATACTTCTTTCACCAGGTCCTCAAATTCATTCACTACTTCCAGGCAAGGGGTCATACCCAATGCAAGAACAACCGTATCACAGAAAATCTCTCTTTCCTTTTCATCCTTTTCTTTGACTATGGCAGAGTTTTCAGTGATACGCTCAAGGTGCACATCAGGATGATATTCTACATGATGTTTTTCCAATAATCCCATTAAGGACACCATATTAATAATGGGTGCACTGGCAACAATTTCTTCCAAGCTTTGCATTTCAACAACCGTAACCTTTTTCCCTTGTTGGGCAAGGTATAAAGCCGTTTCACATCCTACCAGTCCGCCACCGGCAATGACGACATTTTCGCTCACTTGGACTTTGCCCATAGTCACATCGCCCGCCCAAACCACATTATTTTTATCAATACCTGGGATCTCGCTCGGAATCAGTGGTTTTGCGCCTACTGCAATGATCAAGGCATCCGGCTTCTCAGCCATTGCTTTTTCCGAATCTGCTTCCGTGGCCAGCCTTAATGTGATTCCGGGGTGTCGTGTCGTCATCCTCATGGCCCAATTCAAATAATTCCTCATATCCGATTTAAAGGGCGCTTGAGAGGCCATCACTAAAGTGCCGCCAAGTTGCGCGTTTTTTTCAAATAAAACCACATCATGTCCCCGGTCGGCCGCCCCCCTGGCGGCCTCCATGCCGGCCGGACCGCCTCCGATAACCACGACTATCTTCTTCTTTTTAGGCATGGGTTCGTGAGCATATTCCAGTTCCTTCCCGGCAACCGGGTTTACCGCGCATCGAACCGGCAGAAAGAAGTAATGGGGTTGATTGATGCAGGTATTGCAGCGCACACAAGGTCTGATGGTTTCCTTCATTCCGTATTTTGTCTTATTGACACAATCTGGATCCGCAATGAAAGTGCGCTGCATGGCCACAATATCCGCTTTGTTTTCATTAATGATTTCTTCAGCCATATCCATGTCGATCGAGCCCACGGTCGTCACCGGGATATTCAAAACCTTTTTAAACTCCGGCGCATAATGAACATTTGTCCCTTTTTCATAGTAGGTCGGTTGAATGACATACCCCATCACCTGGTCGTTCCGTAAATCGCCGGCAGACACATGAATAAGGTCTATCTTGTCTTGAATGATTTTGGCAAATTCCAGCGTATCGGCAAGCTTGGTGCCGTTGGGCGTTAATTCTTCAGCACTCAACCGATATTCAATGGCAAGCTTATCGCCGACTTTGGCCCGAATCGCGGTCAGTAATTCATGAACAAATCGAGACCTGTTTTCCACAGAGCCCCCGTATTGATCGGTCCGCTTATTCGCATGGGGTGACAGGAATTGACTGATAAGCATTCCGTGCCCGCCATGAATCAGGATCATATCCATACCGGCTCTCATACATAATTCAGCCGCATCGACAAAATACAGGATGATTTGTTCCATATCGGCCATGGTCAATTCATGAGGTAATTTATCCATTATCTTGTCATTGATACTGGTTTCAGTGCGAATCTGAGACAAATCATCCTCTGTGGTATTTTTCTTAATTGTCTCCGGGGGCGCAAAGGCCATATAAACCAGTTCGATGGAAGCCTTGGCGCCATACCGATGTATGGTTTCAACCAACTGCGATAAGCCCACAACGGCTTTGTTCGTTGATAAATCAAGGGCAAACCCGGTTAACTCATCAGGGTTTGGATTAACAAAGCTCATCCCGATTGTCACAATCCCCGCCCCGCCTTTGGCCACATTTCTCGTACACTCAATAAGCTCGCGGGTAACAAAGCCTTGCGCTGATGCCAGAAGATTATTTGCAGGCGAAACTTCAATGCGGTTTTTCGATATGATGTTACCTATTTTGATTGGTTGAAAAATTTTTCGATCGCCCATTTTAAATACCTTTCTGGATCATACATAATATTATGTAACACAACAGGTGTTTCCAATCGGCCTAATGTCGGCATGCAATCTCATTTATCATTGTTATAATATCTTGTTAATTTTAATATTTTAAGGGCGTCCCCCTTTCCTTTATGGTACCACATGCATTTCGATAGTTATTGGAAATGCACTAAATCCTTTTGGTGCCGATGGAGGGGCGGGTAGAGTCGCGTTGCTGATCTTCTCGGCAAAACATTGCGAAGCCGGCGTGCTGGGTTGAACTTCAACTGACAAGACGCTACCAGACGCGTTAACATAGCCAACCAGTGCAAAATCTCCGGGTTGAGGGGGCGAGCCGGGAGGAAGGCATTCCCTTATGGCGCGGGCAATAGTAGGACCCAATGACTTTTCGTAGGCCTTTCCTTCAGGGGTTTGGAGAGCCTGCTTTCCAGCCTGGACTCTGGAATGAAAATCCTCGGCAGATGCACCGATGATTATTAATACTGCGACCGCGATTGTGATAAATTTCATGATCTATCTCCAACGATAAGCTCGCCAGCCTGCGCGGCGAAGCCGTTGTAGGTCTGGTGTGGAGCGAAGGGGATTGATCCAGTTTGTTAAAATTTCGTTTCACTCTCCTGAAGGGGTTTTAATAATCCATTCCCCACTTCTTGAACATCTCTTTATATATGTCCGGCAAGGGGAAATCAGGCCGCATTTCCAGGTTGGACAGGGTATATCCCCAATGACCTTCCTGGGCCTTCTTAAAATTCTCCATAAACCCTTCCAGTTTGTTTTTGGGGATAGAGAATATCATCTCATCCTCCCCGCACAGGGCTCGTTCGTATTCTCCCGGATCAGGAAGGACGATCCAATACTGACCGGTCTGCATCGGATTCACCACGGAATAGGAACACGACCAAGGAAAATAGTACGAATTAATCTCCCTGTCCTCCATTGCTAATGACAGCATCATATTTCTCAACTGTCCGGTGTTGGAATAAATAATCACCAAGTCAGGTTCGAAACTGGTGCTAATCAATGGCGCGGTCAGTATACCGATATATTTGCCATATTCAAAACTTTCATAGGGGTAGGGGTCTCCTTTTTCAGGATCTATTTGTGGCCTTTCAACAATCCCATATGCCATTACAGGTCCCGGGCACCAGTTGTCTTCCTTCAACATGGCGATAGTCTCTTTTTCTCTTCGAGTCTTGGCAAAGGCCTGGCACTGGGCAAGATGGTATCCTAGATCCTTCTTGGGACGGATAGCCTCCGCTGGAATATCCTCTTCACTTTCCAGCATCTTTACGGCAATCGGAGAAGTCCTCAGCCGGAGCAGTCTTTCCAGATCTTCACCGTAGCGATTGTAGATATTAATACCAGTCATGGTTGTGTCCCTCCCATCAGATGCGAAGTTTTTCCCTTCTATATATAAAGTTTAAATCAGCCATCGGTTCCATTCCTAACACTTCTGCAACCCTCTCGGCTATGCGATCCATATTATATCCCTGTCGTTTAAGCCTATATCTTCTCTCATAGTGCTCTTCAGACTGTGTTATTTCTGAAATAACTGACCTCGCCGCCTATGTCTCAGGTTAAACCCAATCACATATCCGGTAAGAAGGCGTTTCATAAGTTTGGATAGTGGTTCTTGTCCAGCGCGGAAAATAAAGTGGGCATGATTGTCAACTAAATTATTAAAGAGCGTCCCGGTCCCTTCATTTTGCTCTGGTTAATTCCTCAATCTTTCTTGGAGGCCTCAGTGCCTTGCTTGCTGTCTTTGTCTTGATCTCCCTATCCAACTCAAAGGATGCCTTTTGCCTGATATCCTTTGATGAGGCGCCGATCATTGCCCTGTATTCCCCTGCGTCAGCGATCCATGATGAAGATGCCGTGTCAAAAGATGAAAGGTCTCTGGTATTGATCTCAAAGGTTATTGTCTGTGCCTCACCGGGTGCCAATAGTCTTGTTTTTGCAAAACCCTTGAGCTCTTTCTCAGGCTTTTCCATCTTCTTTGCGGGTGAGCTTATGTATAACTGCACTACCTCTTTTCCAGCCATGGTTCCGGTATTCATTATATCCAAGGTCAGGATCAACTTATCATTGAATTTGTCAGAGCTGAGCTTCAAGTTATGGTAATTGAATTGGGTATAGGACAGGCCATATCCGAACTCATAGGCAGTATTGACATCAAAGGTATCGTAGTAACGATAGCCTACGTAGATTCCTTCCTTATAAAGTACCTCGGAAGGCTTGGAGGGGGGAGGACCAGATGACCCGGTTGCCTGGTTATCAGTCCCATCTCCGGCCCCTGTATCCAGGATAACGCCCGGGAAATTGGCCGAAGAGGGCACATCCTCGTATCTCATGGGGAATGTCGAGGCAAGCCTTCCTGAAGGATTGGCTTTTCCGCTGATGATGTCTGCTATGCAATTGCCTGTCTCCTGGCCGGCCTGCCAAGCCAGCAGGATGGCATCCGGGATATCTCTCCAGCTTGCGGTTTCAATAACACCGCCCACGTTAAGTATGACAACGCATCTCTTTTCAGCTCGGTGAAAGGCATCCGCTACCGTCCTGATCATCTGCTTTTCAGCCTCTGTTAACTTAAAATCTCCTTCGCCGCTGCTACGGTCATATCCTTCGCCCGAGTTTCTGCCTATGGTTATTATGGCGAAATCGGAGATATCTGCCATCCTGGCGGCTATGGCGGGACTGATCTCCATCTCAGCGATTGTTTTAGGGGGCTCAAAAAAACCGGTTGGAGGAAGGTTTTCTTTCGCATCCTTCAGATAGGCATTATACATGTTAAGAAGATCTTCGTTAACCGAATATCCGGCATTCTTGAGACCATCCACAAGGGACACGCTATAGGCTTCATTTACGTCGCCGCTGCCTGTTCCACCCGTTATGGTATCATATGACGTATTTCCAAAGGTGGTAATCTTCTTTACGCCCTTTGCCACAGGAAGGGTCTTGTCTGAATTCTTAAGGAGCACCATGCCCTGGGTACCCACCTCCCGCCCCAGCACGGCATGATCCTTTAATGGCGGCTTATTGGAATAATCGTATCCCCTGAACCTGGGCGATTTCATTTGGATATTAAGTATCCTCTCCACATTCTTATCCAGTACCTTCTCATCCAGCCTGCCTTCCTTTAATGCCTTGATTATTGACTCAGTCTGTGTTTCATGTCCAGGCATAAGAAGATCATTTCCTGCCTTCATTTGGGCTGGCGGCGCGCTTCCGGCAAACCAGTCCGTCATAGCCAGGCCTTTGAAACCCCAGTCATTGCGAAGTATCTTTGTAAGGAGGTCATGGCTCTCTGATGCATAGCTCCCGTTTATCTTATTATATGATGACATGACTGCCCATGGTTGGGCTTCTTCCACCGCGATCCGGAAACCTTCAAGATACAGCTCCCGCAAGGCCCTTTCGGACACGTATGTATCAAGGGTCATCCTGTTAGTCTCGGTGTTATTGGCCGCGAAATGTTTTATAGTGGCGCCCACGCCCTGTGACTGAACACCCTTTACCATTGCGGCTGTCATCTTTCCGGTGACAAAGGGGTCTTCGGAAAAATATTCAAAGTTTCTTCCGCAAAGGGGATTCCGGTGGAGATTCAAGGCAGGGGCTAGGAGAAAGTCCACCCCGTATTCCAGCACTTCATTTCCAATAGCCTGTCCAACCTTATAAACCAGTTTTGTATCCCATGTTGAGGCCAACAAGGTCGCAACGGGAAAGGCCGTGCAATAATAGGTATTGTCGTCATTTTTTCTGGTAGGGCTTATCCTAAGCCCCGCTGGACCGTCGGCCAATACCATTGCGGTAATTCCCAGACGGGGAATCGAATAGGTTGTGCCTGCGGCGCCATCAACTAACGCCTGTTCTTCATCGTCCACAGTGGGGCCGGGACCTCCGGGTGAGAAGATCATTCCCGTGCCTACTACAAGCTCGGCCTTTTCCTCAAGGGTCATGGCGTCCATAACCTTGTTTAAAGACGCCTTGCCAAGCTGTGGTGGGGGTCCTTGGCATTGGAGCAGAACCATGATGCCCGCACATATTATTAGAAAGACAAATGTGATATGTTTGATTGTGATTTGCTTTTTCATTGAGATCTCCTCGAGTAATGGAAAAATCCTGTCCTTTAGGCGTACACCCTAGAATGCTGCGGCCAGCCCGGACGTCCCACCTGCCACAATCATTACATCAGCTTCGATTTGCTCAGCTATCTTGCCTGCTGCTATAACATGAGCTTTGCCAGGAGTTCCCTGGAAACCTCCTTAACGCCGGGCCTTCCGTCGAGATCAATGATCCCGGGTATTCCCCTCTTTTGGGAAAGATCCTTGTAGAAATTCAATGCTGCCAACGTACCTGATACACTGTCATAGTATATGTCATGCCGCTTATCAATGGCTTCCTCATCCTGATCATCCGGCCTTTTCTTAAGGTCTCCGCCGCAGACCCTGCATTTGCCGCCAATGGGTTTGATGGCGTCAATATTTATATTGTTAGGGTGGTTATTATCGTTTACACACAACCGGCGACCCATTATGCGGTCTTTGGCGATCTTTCGTTCTAAGACCATCTCAATTGCTATATCGATGTTAATGCCTTCCTTTTTAAGGGCCTTGTCCAATTCCTGGGCCTGAGTAAGGTTCCTGGGGAAACCGTCTAAGAGCCAGCCGCCCCTGCAGTCTTCCTGCTTGATACGGTCAAGAATCATAGGGATAGTGATACTATCCGGCACCAAGTCACCGCGATCGATATATCCCTTAGCCTTTTTACCGAGATCCGTGCCCCTTGAAATATTATCCCTAAAGATGACACCGGTTTCAATATGGGGCATGTTCAATCTTTCCTTCACGATTGCGCCCTGGGTTCCCTTGCCGCTCCCGTTCGGGCCAAAAAAAAGAATATTCATGTTTTGATCTCCTTTGTACGTTTTTTCCAGAAAAGCTATTCCAATTATAAAAAGATGTCAAGACGCCACGCGTGTATAACCCGATTATCCTGAGGACATATTCCTAAGGGCTTGACACCCTTTTAATAATCCGGTAGAAAAACAAATACATCCGGTTAATGAGTACGTAAAGAAGTAAATGAGGGTCCAAGGCCCTTCGACTTTGCTCAGGGCCGTGAGCGTGTCGAACGGGTTCTAGGGTTCAGGGGGTCAAGGGGGCAAGTATACTAATAAAGTCTATCAGGCTAAAGGCTGTTAGGTTTTAGCTTTTAACCATTAACTATTAGCTTTTAAGCATATTCCCTAACCATTAATCCCTAATCCTTAATCCCTTGCACTTGCTTCGAAATAGAGGCGGGTTTTTCAATCAACCCCTGAAGGGACAGTAAAAAAATGGAGGATACTCTATGAATTGCAGAATAGATACAGTGCGTGCCATGGAAGTTCTGGATTCACGAGGTAACCCGACCATCCGGGTATTTCTTACGTTGGATAACGGCATAGGTGTTTCGGCCTCGGTCCCGTCAGGGGCTTCGACCGGTGAGAATGAGGCTGTCGAGCTGCGTGACGGTGACGGAGAACGGTATGGCGGAAAAGGGGTTTTGAAGGCCGTTAAGAATGTCAACGAACTGATTGCCCCAATCCTGGCGGGGATGGATCCCTCCCTCCAGGCGGAAATAGACCGGATGATGATCGAACTGGACGCAACTCCTAATAAGGGGAAACTGGGGGCAAACGCCATTCTTGGTGTTTCCATGGCCGTGACCAGGGCGGCAGCGGCGGCATCAGGTCTTCCGCTGTATCTCTACCTTGGTGGCCCCGGCGCTTTCCGCCTCCCCATGCCCATGATGAATATACTAAACGGCGGGAAACACGCCGATAACAGCTTGGATTTACAAGAGTTTATGGTGATGCCCATAGGCGCGCCCACCTTCCGAGAGGCTATGCGCTACGGGGCCGAGACCTTTCACGCGTTGAAGAAGATCTTGGGGAAGAAGGGGTACAGCACAGGTGTAGGTGATGAAGGCGGCTTCGCCCCTGATCTCAAGAGCAATGATGAGGCCTGTGAGGTCATTCTCGAGGCCATTGAATCCGCCGGCTATATGCCGGGGAAGGATCAGGCCATCGCCCTTGATCCGGCCGCGAGTTCCTTTTTTGAGAAAGGGAGCTACCATTTGAGCAAATCCGGCCAGGGAAAGAAAAGTAGCTCCGAGATGACAGAAATCTATAGGTCCTGGGTTGAAAAATATCACGTTGTTTCCATAGAGGACGGACTTGCAGAAAACGATTGGGAAGGCTTTCGCGAGCAAACCGCGGTCCTGGGTCGGAAGGTCCAGATTGTGGGCGACGACCTCTATGTTACCAATACCCGTTTTATCGAGCGCGGCATACGAGAGAATGCGTCCAACGCTGTTCTGATAAAGCTGAACCAGATTGGAACCGTTACGGAGACCATCGAGGCCGTGGAACTATGCCGCAGAGCGGGCTGGGGTTTTGTCATTTCTCACCGTTCTGGTGAAACGGAAGACTCTTTTATCGCCGACTTTGCCGTGGCCATGGGAGGAGGACAGATCAAGACGGGATCCGTCTGCCGCAGTGAACGTATTGTTAAGTATAATAGGCTGATGGAGATAGAAGCCGATCTGGGCAGGGCGGCCGTGTTCGGCAATCCCCTGGCACAGGCCCCTAATTAGCCCCCTAAGTGTCACCATGCGAGGTGTGTCCGGGATGATGTTATCCCGATACCCTTCGTCTTTGCGGTGAGAAAAGAAGATTTCTTAGGTCAATTTCCAACGGAAACGCACAATGCCCTTTCACATCTCCGGAATCGAGGTTGCGCTATGGGTCCCGCCCCTGGTCGCCGCGGTGATTTCTTTTTTCACGTCCATGGCCGGGGTATCGGGCGCATTCCTTCTTCTGCCTTTCCAGGTGTCTTTCCTTGGGTACACCGCACCCTCGGTAAGCGCTACCAATCAACTGTTCAATATTGTGGCCATCCCCGGCGGAGTCTACCGGTATTACAGAGAGGGACGGATGGTGTGGCCCCTGGCCTGGGTAATGGTGGCCGGTTCCCTGCCCGGGGTTTTTATAGGCGCCATACTTCGTGTAGTGTATCTTCCGGATCCGCGAAATTTCAAGCTCTTTGCCGCAGGTGTCCTGTTCTATATAGGGCTTAGGTTGGTACTGGACCTGGTGAAGAAAGATTCGCATAACATGGACATGATCAAAAGTGAAAAAGGCTTTCGGGAGATGATGAGAGGACATCGCTCCAAGACTGGGGCACCGGAGCTTTCGACTAATGCCTCATTGTCGTCCGTCAAGGTCATCCATTTCAATCTCAAACGACTCGTGTATACCTTTTATGGTGAAAGATTTGACATCCCGTTCTGGGGTGTATTTATCCTCAGCTTTATCGTCGGCATTGCGGGAGGGGTATACGGCATAGGCGGCGGTTCAATCATCGCCCCCCTTTTTGTGAGCTTTTTCGGGCTGCCTGTCTATTCCGTTGCCGGTGCTGTCCTGATGGGAACCTTTGTCACCTCTATTGCCGGGGTTGTTTCCTACAAGGCCATTGCACCGCTGTATCCGAATATGTCGGTGGGACCGGATTGGTTGCTGGGGATCCTATTCGGCCTGGGGGGGATGGTGGGGATGTACCTTGGTGCGCGCTGTCAGAGATTTATGCCGGCAGGGGCCATCAAGGGGATGCTGTCCGTCATTATCATCTTCACTGCTATTAATTACATCGCGGAGTTTTTCGTGTATTGATGATAATCAAATAGCAAGGCACACTCAGCCAAAACAATCTAAACAGGAGAATGTTGCAAATGAAGAAGAATTAATGTTTGACAGTTATTCTATTCTAGAATATTCTATTCTAGAATTTTATCTAATATGGTGAGCTTTCTGTGAAAAACAAACCATGCACTAAATATGCCTTGCTGGGCACCCTCATGTCGGGGCCCAAACACGGCTATGATATCCTGCAATCCCTGAATTCTGCCATTGGATCGGCTTTGCATGTGAGTACCAGCCAACTTTATGTGCTCCTCAAAAGACTAGAGCGCGACGGACTCCTGACCTCCAGTGTTAGCTCGCAGGATTCCCTGCCTTCCAAAAGGATATTCAGTCTAACTCCTGCCGGAAAAAAGGTGTTTTTGGAATGGCTAAGGCGTCCTGTAAAACATGTCCGAGATCTTCGCTTGGAATTTGTGGTCAAACTTTTCTTCTTTCATAGACTTTCACTGGAGGGAGGGGATGATCTGATCCAGGCCCAGGTCCTGGCGCTGGAAAAGGTGAGGGAAGGGATCAGCCGGGAGCAAGAGAAAGAGAAAGACCCCTTTAACAGGTTGGTCTTTACCCTCAGGTTGTACACTATTGGGATATGGCTTCATTGGATAAACCAAGAGATCATCCCCTTTATGCGCAAAGAGGGCAGGTACCATGGTTGAATCATCAGAAAAAGGAATAGGGGAAGGACTGCTATGAGAAGAATAATGTTCAAGATAATATTATCTTTTGCCGTGGTAATATCATGCTTTTTCGGCTCAAGGCTTTATGCGGGGGGAAATTTCCCAATAAAAATAGCACTTGAGTTTACGGATCACGCGGCAAGCGCTTACATATCTCTGGACAAGGGATGGTTTGAGGATGAAGGGCTGATCCCGTCTACCTACAGTTATGTAACCGGGATGTCCTTGGCTGCAGCTTTAGGCCGGGGTGATATCCAGGCCGCATATATGTGCCTGTTCCCGGCAATAAACGCGTATGCCAACGGCGGTGTGGCGATTAAAATAGTATCCGGAACCCATAAACATGGATACAGCCTTGTGGTAAACCCTGACAGAATAAAGACAGTAAAGGATCTGGAGATTCCGGGTGTTCGAATCGGCTGCGTTCGGGCGGGCGGTCCGGTTGACGCAATCATGATGAAGACCATAGAACAGTATGGACTTTATAAAGACAGGGTTTTAAACAACGTCCGGCGCATGAACCCTGCGATGCAGATTATGGCCATCAAAATGGGAAGGCTGGACGCATCCTTCACCCCGGAACACTGGCCTGCGATGGCTGAGGAATCGGGATTTAAAATTCTGCTGACAAGCCAGGACCTGTGGCCGGGGATGCAGGGAAGCGTTTTAGTAGTCAAAGAGGAACTGATAACCAACCATCCTGACATTGTCAGGAAGCTCGTAAAGGTTACAGGGCTGGCAACTGATTGGATCAATCAAAATCCTGAAGAAGCGGCTCTGGTGGTGGCCAGGCAGCTGCAGGTGACCGACGGTAACATACTTGCCCCTGATATAACAACCGAGGTGGCCGAGAAACCGGAGATTACTCCTCGGATTGTGCTCAGGTCCATGGAAAGGATGAAATATACCACAGAAATCGATAACCGGGCTGTCCAGGAGGCAATAGATTATGCTGCAAAGCAGGGTAATATTAAGAACAGCTTCAAAGCCGGCCATATTCTTGATTTGAGATTTCTTGATGAAGAAAAAAACTAAACATCTCGAATCTGCCTGGGGGATAGTGCCTGTTTCCATATTTTTAACTATCTGGGAAATAGTCGGCAGATTAAACCTGTTTCCTGGGCAGTTCCTGTTTCCACCTTTCTCCGCTGTAATAAAGGAGTTCTACCATTTAACTGCAAATGGGGTGCTGGGGAAAAACTTCCTGAGCAGCCTGACACGGGTTTTGATCGGTCTTTTCAGCGGCTCGGTTGCGGGAATAACTGCGGGGGTCATTATGGGGTGGAGGGATACTGTAAACAAGGCCCTTAATCCGATAATCAGCATGTTGTATCCTGTACCGGCACTCGGCTGGCTGCCGCTTCTTATGCTGTGGATAGGCATAAACGAGATGCTGCCTATCACAATCATATTTATATGTTCCTTTTTTCCGGTGGTGTACAACACGGTCACAGGAATCAAAAATGTAGATATTAAGTACATCCGTGCTGCTGAGACGCTTGGGGCATCCCAGATGCGGATCCTTTTCAGGGTAATCATGCCTCTGGCTCTTCCGAATGTTTTTACGGGGCTGAAGTTGGAGGCGGGGATGGCATGGCGGGTCCTGGTCGCGGCGGAGATGATAGCCATACCGACAGGGATTGGCGCCCTGATCATGAAGGCAGAGAGCCTTGTAAGGGTGGATATTATCCTGGTGTGTCTTATAGTCCTTTCAGTGATGTGTCTGGTATTTGAAAAAGCCTTTTCATTAATTGAAAGACATTTTGTGGGCAGATGGAGCAACAGTGTCCGATATTGAACTTGTGAACGTCAATAAGTATATCTGCCGGGATATAAACCTCAAGATCGAGGATAAGGAGCTTTTTGTCATCGTCGGCACGACGGGGGCGGGTAAAACGACCATGTTAAATGTCATGGCAGGTGTAACGGATTACAACGGCTCCGTGCTCATTAACGGCGTAAATGTTGATAGTATAGCGCCCGGAAAGAGAGGCGTGGGCTATCTGTTCCAGGACCTTGCCCTTTTCCCGCATCTTACGGTTGAATCCAATATAGCTTTCGGCCTCCGCGCCAAAGGCTATGAGAAGACCGAGATAGATAAGAGCGTATCGTCCCTGATGGAGATGATGCGCATCGGAAAGCTTGCAAGGCGTTATCCCCACATGTTGAGCGGCGGGGAGAAGAAACGGGTTGCCCTCGCCCGTTCTCTTGCGCCCTCACCGGCAATCCTTCTCCTTGACGAACCGACTTCAAGCTTGGATCACAAGACAGCAAAATATCTACGGAGCGAACTGAATTCACTCCTGAAGAATATGGGGATTACTACTGTGTGCGTAACCCATGACCTCAGGGAGGCAGAGGAAATAGCGGACAGGATTGCCCTTATTTCCAATGGAGAAATCGAACAGGTATCATCGCCGACAGAGCTTTTTTTCAGCCCCTTCAACAGGGTTGTCTCGGAATTCATAGGGATGCCGAATATCATAGAGTGCAGGGAATCCAGGGTGCTCGCGTCGGGCCTTATGGAAGTGATGTCCGATGATCTCAGGATAGTTTTACCCTACGACGGGAACAATATCAGAAAGATTGCCATATGGCCTGATGACATATATATATCCGACGTCAAACCGCCGGGGCCCGCGCTTAACCGTTTCAAGGGAAGGGTGGAAGAGATAGCGCAATATAATTCTTCGGTGAGGGTGAGGGTTTCTATAGGGAAAACCATTCTTCTTGCAGAATTGCCCGTTACAGCCTTCGATGAGATATCCCTCGAACAGGGGAAACAGGTACATGTAGTGATCAAACTCAGGAGGCTGCGCTATGTGGAAGCATGAAGGGAGATTTGATAAATATTGAAATTTATGATCAGAATAATAACCCTGCTGCCGGTTCTCGTGTCATGCTTCCCTCTTTCCCTGTTCGGGGGTGAGCTGAGTATAAGCGGTGAAATACGTCTTAGGCATGAATTGCTGAATAATTACAATGATAAGTATTATGGCGCAAATCCATTAAAAGGAGAGGCAAAGGACTCGTTTCTTTTGAGCAGGATTAAGTTGGGGCTGGAATATATACCAGCAGATGACTTTTCCATAAAAATAGCCATGCAGGATTCCAGGGCGTTCGGATGGGGTTTTTCCGGTGAAGATTGGTATAGCAGAGAATTCGGCATGGAAGATAATCCACACCAGGATCATATCGAGCTCAACGAGGCATACATTAAAAAATCCTTTGAACCATTACCTCTCGTGTTGATTGCCGGACGCCAGGGAATCGCGTACGGGGATAATCGTGTGTATGGCCCTGGAGAATGGAAAAACTCGGGTAAGTGGATTTGGGATGCGGCAAAAATCTCCTGGAAAGGGGATAAGAATTTTCTCGATCTCTTTTATGGGAAAACAACCCTGCATGATCCTGAGAAATTCAGTCTTACGCATCGTAATGGCTATGAAGGGGCCGGGATCTACGGACATATAGGATATGGCACATTTGCCCTTGAGCCTCTTGCTGCCCTGAAAATCAACCGGGACGGGAACGCACTGTACGACAGAGCAAGGACGTATTACAGCGGCTTACGTTTTTATGACATGGATATGAGTAATCTTTTTTATGATGCCACCTTTATCCGGTCATTCGGAACCAAAAGACTGATAAGCGGCAAGGAGATCGATATCGCTGCATGCGGGTATCATGCGGAATTCGGTTATTACTTCGAGGCTAACTCCTGGAAACCCAGAGTCGGTATGGCCTACAGCTTCGCTACAGGTGATGATCCTGCAACCGATAAAGATGAAAGGTTTGATGGCTTATATGGAGCGGGTGGTAGGTATTATGGCAGAATGAATCTTATGAAATGGTCAAACCTGAAGGATATGGAGCTCTTTGTTGTGGTGAAGCCCTCGGAAACATTACAGATTAAAGGGGAATATCACCGATTCCGTGCGCATGAAAAGGAGGATAAGTGGCTTTCTTATAAGATAGACTCAATGACGAAGGACCATTACGGCGACGAGTTTGATATCGTCGCCACATATACATTTAACCAATCATGGGTATTGCAGTCCGGGGTCGGATGTTTCATACCAGGCGACTACGTCAGGGAGGCCACAAAAAAGGTGACTGATATCACTGATAACAATGCCTGGTCGGCCTTTTTCCAGGTACGATACAGCTTTGATGTTGATCTTAACAGATTATAAAAATCCTTTAATTCCTTTCAAAACACCCTCAGGATGTCCCCAGAAAATATCTCCTGGACGGCAAGGGTGGGGACCGCAAGGGCCACAAGCCAGATGAAAAACACGTTTACATAAAGCCTGAGTGGGTGATAATCTATTACATTTTTATTCAGTTCAGCTAAGGGAAACAGAGGGGTTAAGCGATGGACTTCAAGATGATGCTTGCAACTTTTGGGATGATATTTCTGGCCGAATTGGGAGACAAAACTCAACTGGCGACTTTTGCCTTTGCGGCTGAAAGCAAGACACGACTGTCTGTATTCTTGGGGTCAGCAGGGGCTCTGGTGTTGAGTTCCTTGTTGGCCGTGGTCTTTGGATCCGCTGTAAGCAGGTTGGTTCCTGCAAACCATATACAAATAGGAGCCGGTGTGCTCTTTATCCTGCTGGGTTTATGGATGCTGTTATCCTGAATCCTTAATTCCATATATTCCTAAATCGGAATATAGGTATTAAGGTCTGGGAACACCCGGTTTCCAATCTGGTATTGGCGGGTCATGGCAATGCAGAAGATTTGCATTCGCTGGCCAGCCCGGAGAATGACAACCATAAGTAGACATTAGAATTGTCAAAATTAGGATTAAAATGTATAGGTATATAAGGAGATATTAGGAACACTGGTTTCAGATTGAAGAAGCGGCTGCATAAACAAAGAGGAGAAACAGGATATGAAAAAAACATTTGTTGCAGGCTGCCTGGCTGTCTTAATCCTTGTTATTCCATGGGGTGCCTATTCCCAGGATAACGAAAAGGACCCGAGCCCGGCACTGACGGAAAAGGAATTCGACGCTGGTAAAGTAATGGAGGGGAGCATGATCACCCATGACTTCATGGTCTTGAATAAAGGCGATGCCTCCCTGGAAATCAGAAGGATTGCCGCCGGTTGAGGATGCTCGGCGGTATCCTTTGACAGGATCATCCCCCCCGGAGGGGAGGGAAAGATTACTCTGAGAGTAGATACCCAAGGGTATGTGGGAAATATTCATAAGACAGCCTCTGTCTATACAAATGATCCTGAAACAGCACGGTTCACAATAGGAGTCAGGGCGTTTGTTTGGGTTCCCATATCCGTGGAGCCGAGTACTGCGCGACTTTACGGAAAGGAGGGCGCAATAATAACAGAGAGCGTTGAGATTACGGCGGGCCTGGATAAACCGCTTACACTGGAGCCGATCCGGTTTAACCTTGAGGGGAGAGCGACATACAGGATCGAAGAGATTGAGAGGGGGAGAAGGTTTATTGTTTACTTTTCGAATGTCCCTGGAGCGGCGGACTCCTTTAGCGGATCTCTTAGCTTGAGAACGAATTATGATCAAAAAACCGTTATTACCATCAAGGTCAGAGGGAGGGTTACGAACTAAAGAACTGACTTAAGATCCAGCTCTGCGACCTGTTCCAAATAATCTCTGTATGTTTTTTCAAAAACCCCGCTCCTGCCTGACCTTATCATAGGCCTCCTTTATCTCCTGGAATCGTTGGCTGGCAAACTGGACAAATTCTTCGGGAAGTCCCTTTGAAATGATGGTGTCAGGATGAAAATTCTTTACGAGGTTCTTATAATTAGCCTTGATTTGTTGGCTTGAACTCTCAGGGCTGCAGTTGAGTAGCTTGTAGTACCTGTCAGAGTCCCTGAAATAGACTTGCTTAAGATTATTGAACTGGGTATCGCTTATCCGGAAGGCCTCCTTTATCCTTTCAAGGGCGGCTTCTTCAGCAGGATGCAGGTGACCGTCTGCAGCGACCAGCTTGAAAAGCAGGTCCATGAACGAAAGGAGGATAGTGGGCTGACGCCTGTTTATCTGGTACATCTGAGAAGCAAAGTCGTCTATGGAATAAGGGGATCTTTTCGCCTCGGTGAAGACCTGTTTGGCGAATTGTTTTTCCTGTTCAGGAATATTCAGACCTCTGAGAAACTCCTCTACAAAATCGATTTCCGCCCTGGTGATTGTCCCGTCCGCCTTGGCGATTTTGCCCAGGATCGAAAACATGCTCACAAAATAGGCGGCCTGGGATTGTTCCGCCTGTCCCATAGGCAGGGACCTCCCTGTCTGATTGTCGTCTTTATCTAAAAGATGATGGCCCAGTGCAGCGCCCGCAATGGCGCCGAGCGGGCCTCCGAAAAGCAACCCCATGGTGCCGAATGTCAATTTACCAAACCATCCCATCTGATACTCCTTATTTTTCCCCGGCCTTGGGAAGTGCCGATAGGGTTTATGACAACCTCAATCCTTTTGAGGGATTTGTCAAGGACATTAATTACTTCCATGGTGTTATGTGTCACCGCACAGGAAAGGAAGGTATATTTTGGCGTATCACTTACTGTCCATGCAGAAAATAGGCCATCAATTCGTGACCTTTTTCGAAGATCAGGCCGCTTTCCTTCGCAGCCTTTTCGGTGAAGGCAAGATCATTGGGAGGGGTCTCAAGCCCCTTTTTATCGGCCCAGGCAAAGGGGGTTGGGTCATCTGTGTGTGTCCTTTTTGCGATGGGTGTGAGATGGTCACTGATTACCATGATCCGGTAATCATCATATGTTTTCAACCCTTCCATCACCACACCTACCACATCCCGGTCGAACGACTCGATGGCCTGGATCTTATCACGCAAGCTTCCGTTATGGGAGGCTTCATCAGGGGCTTCCACATGGAGAAAGATAAAATCAAGGTCTTTGAAACCTTTAAGGGCGCCTTCGGCCTTTCCGCGATAGTTGGTATCGAGATATCCAGTGGCCCCTTTTACCTTTATAGGTCTGAGACCGGCATGTGACCCTATACCTTTAATAAGGTCTACCGCCGAGATGACTCCGCCGCTCAGACCAAAACGATCCCTGAACAAGGGAATCGACGGGTCCTTCCCTTGCCCCCATAACCACATGGAGTTTGCCTCGTACTGCCCGGCGCTCCTCCTGGCAATATTAACAGGATGTTCCGCCAGAACAGGCCATGATTCCTTTATCAAGACCGGAACAGGGTTGCTGGAAAGGCGATCAAGGTAATCCGCCATGTTCTGGCCCAGAGAATCATGGGGTGGGAGGGTAAGGGCATCGTCGGGACCGTTTCCCCATACCAGAAGGTGGCGATAGGCAACCCCCGGATACATCTTTACGCCTGGCACCTTAATCTTTCTCTGCAAATCTCTTACGATTACAGAGGATTCGCCTGTTGAAATATCACCGGAACTGTGGCTGACCATTATTATCTCATGTTGCGATCTATGCTCAAGGGTAACCAAGTTCATTCTGAAGGCCACATCGTTGTCTTTCAAACTGACCCCCATGCTGGCGGCTTCGAGGGGGGACCTTCCGGTATGATATGAAGAGGGATCATATCCCAGCAGGGAGAGATTTGCCACATCACTGCCGGGTTCCATGCCCCTGGGGATTGTCCTTGCGACACCGATGCGGAAGGAGGCAATACGGTCCATGTTAGGGGTGTGGGAGACCTCAAGCGGTGTTTTTCCCCCCGTCTCTTTCAGTGGGTAGTCGGCCATGCCGTCTCCCACGAGGATGATGTATTTTCTCATTTACGCCTCTTCCACCCGGATCATCATTGTCTTATCGGTAAGCACATCCAGCCTGTCTATCAGTTTCAGGGCCTTTGACACATCCTTTTCCCTGGCCTCATGGGTCAGCATGACAATGGGAACGGAACCATTGACTTTCCTTTCTTTCTGGATGACAGACGCTATGCTGATCATGTTGTCTCCCAGTATTCCGGCGATCCTGGACAGGACGCCCGGTTTATCTACGGCTGAAAACCTGAAATAATACTCTGAAGTCAGGCTATCTATGGATTGGATCGGGATATAGGTTTTTTTAAAGCGGGCATACCCCAGGGGCGGGATAAATGTCCTCACGCCGTTTTGTATTTCCCTTGCCAGAGCGATTATGTCGGAGACTACCGCGCTCCCGGCGGGTTTCCTTCCTGCCCCCAGGCCATAGTACAGGGTCTGCCCCACGAAATCTCCTTCTATATACACGGCATTGTAGACATCATTCACATTCGCCATTATATGGTCCAGAGGAACCATAGCGGGGTGTACTCTTGCTTCCACCTTCCCTCCCAGATCTCTTGCTAGGGCCAGGAGTTTCAGGGAGTATCCGAACTCGGCGGCGAAGCGGATATCCTCCGGCGTTAATCTGTCGATCCCTTCTCTATAGATGTTGTCAAAGGAGACGGGGGCTCCGTATGCCACGGATATAAGAAGGGCCAGTTTATGGGCGGCATCCGTACCGTCTACATCAAGATCGGGAGGATCTTCGGCATAGCCCAGAGCGATCGCCTCACGAACCGCTTCGCCGTAAGCCAGACCGGACTGGGCCATTCTGGTGAGGATATAGTTTGAGGTCCCGTTCAGGATCCCCATTATGATCTTGATGTTATTTGCGGCGAGGCCTTCCCTCAATGCACGTATAACAGGGATGCCACCGCCTACTCCAGCCTCAAAGGCAAGGCCGGTTCCTTTCTCATCCGCCGCCTGATATATCTCCTTTCCATGCTCCGCGAGCAGGGCCTTATTTGCGGTGACGATATGTTTCCCCTTGTCAATGGCCGCAAGGATATATTCTTTGGCCTTACCAACACCGCCGATCAGCTCCACAACAATATCTATCTCCGGATCATTGATAATATCCAGGGCATCCGTGGTCAGGATAGAGGGGTCGACGGAGATGCCCCTGTCCGATTTTATGTCCAGGTCGGCGATGTTCTTAACCATAATCTCCGAACCCACTCTGCTGCTTATTGTCTGCCGGTTTTTTTGGAGAATTTCCACTGTACCGGCACCCACGGTCCCGAATCCGATAATCCCGACGTTAATATATCCCATAGTACAATCTTCTTTAATTTTACAGTACCTGTTTTATACCCCTTATTGCCTGCCTGGTGCGGTGGGGGTTTTCCACCAGGGCAAATCTCACATAATTGTCACCGTATTCACCAAAACCCATACCTGGTGAAACAGCCACCTTGGCCTTTTTGATAAGCATCTTTGAAAATTTTATGGACCCCATTTTTCTGTATTGTTCAGGTATTTTCGCCCATACGAACATGGTGGCTTTTGGTTTTTCTATGTGCCAGCCTATTCGGTTGAGGCCGTCCACAAGTGTATCCCTCCTTTTCTTGTATCTCTCCACTATTTCTTGCACGCAGTCGTACGGCCCTTTGAGGGCTATAATGGAGGCTATCTGTATAGGCTGAAACATGCCATAGTCCAGATAACTCTTTATTCTCTTCAAGGCCGCGACCATGTCTCTATTGCCGACGCAGAACCCAACTCTCCATCCGGGCATGGAATAACTTTTGGAAAGGCTGAAAAACTCAACGCCGATCTTTTTCGCACCTGGGACCTGTAAGAAACTTGGAGGTTCATAACCGTCAAATGCCAGGTCCGCATATGCAAAATCATGGATAACCATAATATCCCGTTCGCGGCAGAACCGCACGATCTTCTGAAAGAATTTTAGGTCCACTACGGCGGTAGTGGGGTTATGAGGATAACAGATAATAAGCATCTTTGGGTTAGGCCATGTCTGCTTGCTCGCGGTGATTAGGTCCTCGAAAAAATCCCTGTCCGGACTTATGGGGATGCTGCGGAGGTCTCCCCCGGCTATTATAACTGAATAAGGATGTATGGGATAGGTCGGATTCTGGGCAAACACCACATCGCCTGGACTTATAGTGGCAAGAACCAGGTGGGAGAGACCTTCCTTGGCCCCCATGGTGGCAATGGCCTCCTCATCCGGGTCTATATTTACCCCAAACCGTCTTTTATACCAGTCGGAGATGGCAAGCCTTAACTTGGGTATCCCTGCGGAGGCCGAATATCGATGATTTCGGCCGTTTTTTGCGGCATCAATCATCTTTTTGACGATATGTTTGGGTGTGGGAATATCAGGATTACCCATCCCCATGTCAATAATGTCTTCGCCTTTTTGCCGCAATTCCTTTTTGAGCGCATCTACAGTGGCGAACATATAGGTGGGCAGCCTGTTCATCCTCCTGAATTCTCGCATTATATGGCTCTCCCTGTAAGAAGTCTCGTAATTCATTCAATGAATTGAAAAGTTTTAACCTATTATTAACAAAAAATCAAAGACAAAAAACTAGGTATTTCCGGTTAATGAGTACGTAAAGGAGTAAAAGATTAAACCTTATCCGCCTTCGCAGAAGACTATGTGCTTGCCCGTAGGGCTCTCTTTTACGCGGCGAAAATATTAACAGCATGCTAACTACGTAAGGTGCCACCCAGGCGGGCGGAATACTTATGAGATAACACAAAATTCTCGAGTCCGGCCAAGTCTGGAAAAGGCTACCCGCCCGCCTCGTCTTGTTTTGTGCAGGGTCATAGCACATAAACGAGTTCGCCGCTTAAAAGAGAACCCCATGGTCCATATAGCGCAAGATATTTAGATATCATTAACTAGCGTACTCATTAACCGGATGAACCATAATTCTTATTATCAGTTGTTCTCCCAATTAGTTGGGAGAAAGTGGTCAAGGATTCGAGGGGCCAAACATCAGATCAATAGGTATTCCCCTTCTCGTCCACCATGGGCACAAAACGCACGTCAATAATCTTTCTCTGGATGATCCGTCCGCCTTTTTTTGTCAGGAGAAATAATTGCTGAAAACCGCTTTGTCCCACGGGGATAACCATCCGCCCGCCTTCGGCAAGCTGATTCTTAAGCGGCTCGGGGATATCTTTAGGGGCGCAGGTAACGATGATGCCGTCAAAAGGGGCATTGTCAGGCGATCCTAGGTAACCGTCTCCGATCTTGACCTGGACATTGTCATATTCCAGTTTATTCAGCAAATCCTTTGCCCGAAGTCCCAGTTGCCGAACAATCTCTATGGTAAAGACCTTCACCCCCATCTCCGCCAGTATGGCAGCCTGGTAACCGGAACCTGTGCCGACCTCCAGGACACGATCATCCGGCTGCACTCCCAGCAACTGGGACATGAGGGCCACCATGTAGGGTTGAGAAATAGTCTGGCCATAACCGATAGGCAAAGGGGTGTCATCGTATGCCCTATCCCGGATCTTGAGCGGCACGAATAAATGACGAGGGACCACACTCATGGCGCTTAACACGGCAGGATCATTTATATTGCGAGCACGAAGCTGCCTGGCTACCATCTGCTGGCGTTGCTCGTCAAAGCTTTCGGAAGACCCTGCCGCCGTAGTAAAGGATGGGATTATGAGAACCGCCGGAAATATTACCCAGATAATAATATTCATAATCCTCATAGCGTTCTCCTTTCATTGCCCTGTAGAGATATTTGGTTCATCCGGCAAATGAGTACACTTAATGATAAAACTATAGCAAGATTGGTGATGTTCGGCCCATGGGGCTCTCTTTGCAGCGGCGAAAAAATTACAAGCAAGATAATAGCATAAGGTGCCTGCCAGGCGGGCGGGTAACTTCTGAGATGATAGCCGGATTTCCGGTCCTGGTATATTATTCCAATAGCCCGCCGCCCGCCTCCCCCGGCTTATT
>CAYQNR010000008.1:0-53135 GCA_964418945.1 uncultured Desulfobacteraceae bacterium | reverse complement strand
GCATGCGGGGTGTTGTGGGGGCCGGGGGAGAGAAACCCCCGGCTACCCAATTGGAATCCTTTTTGAGATGTCGTCTTTCCAGGAACAGCCGTGACCTCAAATTATGATAAATTACGCTATATGGTCCATGGGGTTCTCTTTTAAGCGGCGAACTCGTTTATGTGCACTGACCCCGCACAAAACAAGACGAGGCGGGCGGGTAGCCTTTTCCAGACTTAGCGGGAGTCGAGAATTTTCTATTATCTCATAAGTATTCCGCCCGGCTGGGTGGCACCTTACGTAGTTAGCATGCTGTTAATATTTTCGCCCCTTAAAAGAGAGCCCCATGGACCATTAAGGTACTTATAATAAGGTTTAATCTTCTACTTCTTTACGTACTCATTAACCGGATGAACCGTTTTTCATTCTTTTATTATGCGATAGAGAATCATTCAAAATCGCCGCATAAGAGATGAAAAAACTGACCAAAGACGGCTGAAAACCCCTATGCCTTCTTGTTTCATAATATCCTTTTTTGGAAAAAGGCTTTCCCATCCGAAAGCGAACTTTTTCCTGAAACCGTGTATACAGAACATAGACATTAGAGGGCCCATAAGTGCGGTGGATTTTCCGTTGACCTTCGCTTCCAGTATCCCGCGTTCAAGCCTGGATAGGCTTGGCATTGCTGATTTATGAAAAAATATTCTATCCATAAGATAAAGGCTATAGGAAAGGGATTTTCTTTGCTGGAGATAATCTGCCCTGTTGGATAGGTCTATCCGGCACCGGAAGTCACTGTTTTCGATAAGCTTGAAGATATCCAAAAGCCAGATTAGCCTGGAAAAGGAATGTTTCATAAAATGCTGGGAGAGGAGAAGGATATTGTCCACATAATCGGGCCGCCTGAGCCATTGATAGCCTTCCGCCCATGGAACTGAATTAGCCCAGACGGGACCCATCCCCCCAGGAAACAGCTCCTTGCGGTTTGTGATCCTTTGGGTATTAAGGGCGTGGATATGAAGATCTATGATTATCCTGTCCTTCCTTAAAAAGTGGGATAAAGGGGGGTCAACCCTGTAACCGAGTTTTTTAGAAATACTGATAAATCTTTCCTGTTCTGCCGGTCGCACCATAAGATCGATATCGCCCATGGGTCGCATACCGATATCGTGATAAACATTGTTTAATAGAGAAGCTCCTTTGAGCGCCATGACCTGTATGTTTTCTCCACTCAAAGCATCTTCAATCTTCTCAAGGGCGCTGAGGTTGATGATATTACGTGCGGCGATGGATTGATAGTCATTCTTAAATGACTCAAGAACTGATTTGGGGATATCCCCTTCCCGGAGAAGTTTATAAAGGATTCCTGTCACGCCTTCTTTGCGAGCGACCTGACTGAGTCTCATCCAGTCAAGGTTTGGAGGCCATCGGTATGAACAACTAGAAAGAGTCGCAATAATGAATCTCCACTCTTTGGTATGCGCGTTCGACCCGTCCAATCGGAACAAACTTATAAGTGTATTCTTAATCCTTAACCTTATTGCTCCTGGTGTAAGTCCCTTGAGACTGAAAAAGGCGTATAACTTATTCAAACCGGATCTCAGGCCTGTGGATAAAATAATAAGCCGATTTCCCCTTAACAAGCCGATCACTTTACCTGCTAAAGTTGACAGTTCCACCGGTTCAGGATCCGGTTTAAGCATAGAATCACCCTTTAATACACCCTTATTGGGTGAAAGGATCTTTACCAGCCTGTGGACCATGTACTTTTTTTTAACATCAGGTGCTAAGACTATATCCCCAACCCGGACGGAATCGGAGGAGATTTCTCTCACTACAAGAAGGTCTCCAGGTTTGAGAAAGGGGTACATGGAGTATCCGGTAAAAAGTAAGGTAAAGTGTCTTAAAGGCTTATCCAATATCTTTCTCCCAGCGGTGATTAGATACTTATAGCATGACGCTGCTTAAGATATAACTGTCCCCGCGGGACCCGGCAAGGATTCTGAGACTGATTGATGATCCTCTATTAAGAATATATATTTTTATCACAGAAAATGAAATCCTTTTGCTTATCCTATTGACATATCATTGAAAATCAGATAGTTATCAAATATATAATGTCTCCATAGTTATTATGGCGCTGTCCCTTATTGTGCTGTAAAGAAGGAAGAGATGAGTTGGATTCACCTTTTGAAAAAGAGCTTTTATTCTCCCGTATGGTGATAGAGACCAGGGTGAAAGAACTGGCCGAACAGATCTCAAAGGATTATGCGGACAGGGAGCCCCTTATACTGGGAGTGCTCAACGGCGCCGTGTTCTTTGTTTCCGATCTGGTGAGGGAGATGAGTATTCCCCTGAAGATTGATTTCATAAGGGCCGCGAGTTACGGTTCCGGCGGTTCTTCCAGCGGTTTCGTAAAGTTTACCAAGGATCCGGAGCTTCCCATCCGGGGTAAGGCTGTTATCTTAGTAGAAGATATTGTGGACACGGGTTTGACAATTAATCAGATTCTTAGGAAGTTGAGGGAGCGGGCTCCTGAATCAGTTAAAGTGTGCGCCCTTATTGACAAACTGGAACGAAGGGATATGGACGTGGTTATCGATTACTGCGGTTTTCAAGTAAAAAAAGGCTTCCTTATCGGCTATGGACTTGATTATAATGAACAATACAGATATCTGCCGGATATCTATGCCATAGTCAAAAGAGGGGATTTATGATTGTTAAATGCGAGGAGTGCGGGTCCAGATTTCGCCTTGACGAGGACATACTCAAAGAGGAAGGCTCCAGAGTAAGGTGTTCGGTATGCAAGAATGTTTTTACAGTTTTTCCACCCGAATCGGGCCCAGGGGAGGGAAACGCCTTGGATGATGCGCGTTTGAGCGCTACGGAAGAGGCTGAAACAAAGGACTTATCGGGTACACCTGAGGTACAGAGAAAGCTGTTCTCGGATAAAGCTGCTGATAATGGCTTTGATAAGCTATTCGAAGACGCCCTGGAGGAAGGGGTCCCGGAGGGTGAAGGGCTGGAGACCGAGGAGACAGGTGATATATCCGCGACTGAATATGGCGCTCCGGATTTGAGCCAAGCCGGAAAATGGGAAAAGCATGGGCCCCGTGTCTTACTGATAACCCTTATTGTTATTTTGGCGTTTATAGCGGGTGCGCTTATTGTCTTCTTCCTGGCTCCCGATATCCTTCCTGATTCGTTGTCATCCCTTAAACCTGTAAAAAAAGAGGAAATCAGCGATGCGGGGATCCGAAGATTTGCTTTCCAGGATGTCAGCGGTTCCTTCTTGCATAATACCCCGTCCGGGCAGCTTTATATTATAAAAGGAGAGATTATTAATAATAATCCTAAGAGCAGGAGTTATCTTTTACTGAAGGGGACCATACTGGACGAGAAGGGCGAGGCGGTAACCCAGAAATTGATATACGCGGGGAACATCTTTTCTGAAAAGCAGTTAAGGGAGATGAGTATGGAGGAGATCGACAAAGGTTTGAAGAACCGGTCCGGCCAAGAAAACATCAATGTGAAAGTTAAGCCTGGCGGTTCCGTCCCCTTTATGGTGGTGTTTGAGAATCTCCCGGATAATGTGGTAGAGTTTGAGGTAGAGGCCGTAAACTCCTCCCCTGTTGAATAGCCTGCTCCATAATCCGATTTTTTATCCAGAGGACCCATGATAATTTTCAATGGCGGGGTTAATCTGAAAAGATCCATAACAGCTATAAAGGGATTTCTGATTCTTTTGGTAGTCCTGTTCGTGGGATCAACGGGGTATATGTACCTTGAGGGGTGGGGTTTTATGGATTCTTTATATATGACCGTCATCACCATCACCACCGTCGGCTTCGGGGAGGTAAGGGAAGTATCAGAAGCGGGAAGGTTTTTTACCATTCTTCTTATATTTTCAGGCATGGGGATAATAGCCTACATCGTGGGAATGACGGCTCAAACAATGGTCGATTTTCAGGTTAGATCCATTATAGGGAGGAGAAAATTGGGTTTAAGAATAAAATCCATAAAGGATCACTATGTCATTTGCGGGTTTGGTAGAATAGGCAAGGTTATCTGTCGAGAGTTGAAGGCCAAAAAGATTCCAATGGTGGTGATAGAAAATAATGCTGAAACGAGGCAGATCCTGCAAAGCGAGGGGATCTCCTTTATCATTGATGATGCCACCAATGAAGATGTCCTAATTGAAGCGGGTATTATCAGGGCCAAAGGATTGATCTCCGTGGTAGCCTCCGATGCGGACAATCTGTTTATAACCGTGACCGCCAGGGGTTTAAACCCGGAGGCATTTATTATGGCTCGGGCGGACGATGAAAAGGCCCAAAAAAAGCTTGCCAGGGCCGGAGCCAACAAGGTTTTCCTGCCATATCTCATCGGCGGCCAGAAGATGGCCCAATCAATAACCAAACCGGCGGTTACGGATTTTCTGGAATTTACGATCAATAACAGGGATATGGGGCTGGAAATGGAAGAATTGCTGGTAGGTGAGGATTCACGACTGAAGGGGCTCACCCTGGCAGATTCGGGGATAAGGCAGGATATGGATGTGATATTTGTGGCTATCAAAAACAAAGACGGTGAAATGCACTTTAACCCTGGACCGGATACCTCGATCAAACCAGGAGATACGCTTATCTCTCTCGGTAAAAACAATGATATTGAGAGATTGGCCCGGATATTGTCCGGATAGCAGATAGGGATTCAATCTCCGCAATGTGTTTTGCTGATAGCTGAATGTTGCTTGCCGCCAGCTAAATATGAGGGAAATCCAAGAGCGTCAATTTTCAGTTTATGGATCGGAATTATTTAAATCTGTACTGTAACCCGAATGCCAGACTTGTCACCTCCTTGCCGAGTTCAATCCCGTCAGACCTAGTCTCTGAGTCGTAGTTGTTCCTCATCAAGGCAAAGTTAAGGTGCAGACGAGGCGAATACGCGTAGACTAATCCGGCACAGAAGGTATTGGCATCCAGCTCGGCCGCTTCCGGCTGCATATTATCAGGACCGATGCTGATATTTGTAAGCATATATCCCAGACTCCCCTTCAGTTTTGGATTAAAGGTATATTCAAAAGCCATGGCCAGATCATAACCGTTTCCGACGTCCTGAAACCTTGCGTTTTGACGGTCTGCATTTTTTTCCAGGTAGTAGGTAAAACTTGTGTCGATCCTTAAAACGGGATTGACCCTGTAACCGATACCAAGGCCGATCAGCCCCGGCAGGTCTTCGGTTTCCTTTGCACCATTTGTGAGCATTCCCGTGTCGTCTCTGTTAACAGAGGTCTCGAAATCCATGCTTGTCTTGGTTTCGTACCTGAGGCCAATATTAAACGGGCCCTGAGGCGTTATGCTTAGGCCTATGAATCCTCCCAGGCCGTCGGCCTTTTCCTCATAATCTATGTTAAAGGTCTGGTCAGCTATGCCGTAAAGGGTGCCAAGGGCGGACGGACTTATTGTGATTGATGCCTGGGCATTTTTGATTGCGCTGATAAATCGGGCTCCCAGGGCTATAGAAAAAAGATCATTAATCTCATAGGCGCCCCCTGCTGTGAAACCGTAATAGATGCTTTCTGCTTCAATACGCTGGTTGCCTGTGGTATCGTAATAAATGTCTTGAGGGAGGGAATAAGGCGGCTGGGTTAACATGTAATTACCCCCCGCCATGAGCTGATTCCCATAGCCCAGTGTGGTGGCACTGCCGCTGTCATAGATTACCTTGCCGCCGCCGGCAGGCACGGTAAAGGCCCCGAAGACCGCCCATTTATCTTTTTTGTAAAGGCCTATCAGGTAAGGCACAATGGAAGGTTCATCGGACTTATACTCTACACCCCCTGAGGTATTCCAATAGTCTTTAAAGGCGTAAAATGCGCCGGCGTTGATATACAAACCCTCTTCCATCTTCATCACTCCCGCAGGATTAAAAACAGCGGCGTCCGCTGAATCAATGGCCGAGTTTCTACTGGATGTCCTGAGATATTCCGTGCTGAAATTCTGCTTATTGGTTATACCTCCGGCCATGAGGGGAGAGGTTGTTAAAATAACAATACCTGTCATGCATAGAATTAATAGAGACCTTTTCATCATTTACCCCCTGTCTGGATTTACACTTCTTAGTCCTATTCTTTTATGGCTGCTCTTGTTTATTGGATACTAAACCATTAAGTTTCATCCGGTTAATGAATGCGCTAGTTAATGATATCTAAATATTTTGCGCTATATGGGCCATGGGCCATTAAGGTACTTATAATAAAGTTTGATCTTTTACTTTTTTACGTACTTACAAACCGGATGAACGACCATTGAAAAGCTGTTTGGTCAAGTTGGACTGATAGATGTCTAAAAAGTCTATATGGAAATATCCTTGTGTGTCAAGGATAAATAAGGTATACACATCGCTAATCCTTTCCTAACCGGACATAGCTGATTTCAAGTGGTAATAATTAGGATAGTTTTTTAACGCATATGATTGATCAGGATATAAAAGTGGAGTTCAACAGAAAGGTGGCACGTGATACCTTTCTGATGGGGTTCAGGTCTCCTGAGATAGCTGTTGAATCAAGGTCTGGACAGTTTGTCATGCTCCGGGTAACACGGGGCATAGATCCGTTTCTGGGGAGGCCGTTTTCCATTTGCGGGGTGCGGGAGGGGGATCTGGTTTATTTGCTCTACCGAGTGGTGGGTAATGGCACCGCCATATTGTCTCAAACCAGAGAGGGTGAGGAATTGCGGGTGCTGGGTCCCCTGGGCAAAGGTTTCCAGTCACCGGAAAATGATAAAAGACTGCTGATAGTCGCGGGAGGAATAGGTGTGGCGCCCCTATTCTTTCTGGCATATACCCTGAAAAGCCGGGACATGGATTTTTTGGCCGGTTTTGGATCCTCCGGTGATATAGTCAACCCTGATGAAGTGGATGGTCTGGCAATACATATGTCCCTGGCAACGGATGACGGCACAAAAGGCCATGCCGGCACGGTTGTAGATCTACTTGGTGAATACCTTGACCAAGATCAGGGAAAAGCCGGTGATTTTGGTGTATATACATGCGGCCCTTTGCCCATGCTAAAGCGTGTTGTTTCTATGACCGAGCATCGTAATATCCCTTGCCAGGTCTCTCTGGAGGCATTTATGGCCTGCGGACTGGGGGTCTGCCAGGGATGCGCGGTAAAGGCCCTGTCAGGAATCGGGCAAACCCTTTATTATCATGTGTGTAAAGACGGTCCTGTCTTTTATTCCCATGAAATAGACTGGAACAGTATATGAACCCTAAGCCTGATTTAGCAGTTAAGCTAGGCTCCCTGGAGTTAAAGAATCCTGTAATGACCGCTTCCGGGACATTCGGATACGGCGAGGAATTCGCGTCCATGTTTGATTTGAACCTCCTGGGCGGCATCGTGGTCAAGGGGCTCTCCCTGAAACCGATGCCAGGCAATCCTCCTCCCAGGATTGTCGAGACCCCATGCGGGATACTGAATGCGATCGGCCTTGCCAATATCGGGCTGAGACAGTTTATCGAGGAAAAGATGCCGTGGCTCAGGACATTACATACCCACGTGGTTGTTAATATATACGGACATAGTATCGACGAATATGAAGAGATTGCCAGAAATTTAAAGGGTATTGATGGTATATCGGCGCTGGAAGTCAATATTTCCTGTCCCAACGTGAAAAAAGGGGGGATGGTTTTCGGAAAGGACCCTAAGACCTCGGCCAGAATTACGGAAAAGGTGGTAAGTAATACGGACAAACCGGTTATAGTAAAAATTACCCCCAATGTAACCGATATCCGCATGCTGGCCAGGGCAGTGGAAGATTCAGGGGCTGAAATCATTTCATTAATAAATACACTGACAGGAATGGCTGTCGATGTAGAGACCCGGCTGCCCAGGCTGGCAAATATGTGGGGAGGGCTGTCCGGTCCGGCTATAAGGCCTGTGGCCCTTTATCAGGTTTGGCAGGTAGTTAACTCAGTTAAGATACCGGTTATAGGTGCTGGCGGCATAATGGATTATAGGGATGCGCTGGAGTTCCTCATAACCGGGGCAAAGGCGATACAGGTGGGAACCGCCAATTTCGTGAATCCACGCGCGACATTGGATATTATCGAAGGCCTTAAGAACCATTGTCTTGAAAGAGGTATTGACAATATAAATGATATCATCGGACAGATCGGGGTCAGCCCTTGACATTGGACAAACAGGGTTATCTAGTTATTTATAAATCTCCAGGCAACAAAGTGTCCAATGTCAGGTGCTGACACCTCAGGAGGAGAACTGATGACTGAACAGTCTTTAGAGGAACGGATATGGTATAAAAAATGGCCTCCTCAGGTATCAAAGTGTCTTGATTATCCCGACTATACCCTAGCCGATATGCTGCGGGAGTCAGCGGAAAATTATGGGGACAGATCTGCCATATTCTTCCTCGGCGCCACCGTAACCTATGGCCGGCTCTGGGACATGGTCCGGAGGCTGGCCAGGGGCCTTACCGACCTGGGCCTTGTAAAGGGGGATGTGTGCGCCCTAATGCTCCCCAACTCCATACAGTATGTTGTCTCCTATTATGCCTGCCATCTCATAGGTGTTGTGGTAACGGCCGTCAATCCCACCTATAAATCGATGGAGATAAGGCACCAACTTAAAGATTCGGGAGCAAAGGCGATTATTGTACTGGATGCCGTGTATGAGGAAGCTGGAGAGGGGATAAAGGGGACAGATATTGAAACGGTTATCGGCACGAACGTGGTTGACTTATGCGGGTTTTCCGGTTTGAAGGTCTTTTTAGGCAAGCTCCTGAAAAAGATTCCAACCGGGCATTTGCCGCCCGAGTCCCTTAAACTCCTTGACCTTATGAGGGCTGATCCCGATCCTCCCAGGGTTGAGATTGACCCTGAAGAAGTGGCGGTGCTTCAATATACTGGTGGCACCACGGGGCTTCCCAAAGGCGCAATGCTGACTCACCGAAACCTTGTGTCTAACGCGGCTCAGTGTGATGCGTGGCTCTGGAAACAGGACAAGATTACGGGTATTGTTGGAGTGCTTCCCCTGTTCCATGCCTTCGCGATGACTGTAGTAATGAATTTGTCTATACATCTCGGCGGGTTCCAGCTTCTCTTCCCCAGACCGCCGGCCGACTTGTCTGAACTATTTGCCGCCATTGAGAAATACTCTAAAGAGGGCGGATTGATAATGCCTGGCGTGGCCCTTCTTTTCAATAAGATGAATAATCATCCCAAGGCCGGGCAATATGATTTAAGTGGGCTTAGAATGGCTGTATCAGGGGCTGGACCATTGCCACTGGAGGTACAGAACAGGTTTGAGGAACTTACCGGATCCATTATTATCGAGGGGTATGGCTTAAGCGAGGCCTCACCGGTAACGCACGGCAACCCCATTGAAGGTGATCGAAAATTAGGAACGATCGGTCTTCCGTTTCCTGACACTGATATCAGGATTATGGACAAAGAAACGGGAACTAGGGAGATGCCTAAACTTCCCTTTAGTGTAGCCGAAACAGGTGGCCTGACCCAGGAGCAGGCCGAGGAGGCAGATACCTATACAGGAGAGCTCGTTATCAGAGGGCCTCAGGTCATGAAGGGCTACCTGAACCGTCCTGAGGAAAGTTCATCCGCTATCCGGGACGGCTGGCTTTATACCGGTGACATCGCATGTATAGACGCGGAAGGTTATACTATTATCAGGGATCGTATTAAGGATATGATCAAAGGCAAGGGATACGCCGTCTTCCCCGCGGAGGTGGAGGATTTTCTCTATCAAAATCCTGACATCCATAATGTGGCTGTTATCGGTGTGCCGGATGAAAAAGAAGGGGAAGTAGTCAAGGCCTTTGTTGAGCTTCTTCCGGACAGAAAAGGAAAAGTATCGGCCGAAGATATCAGGCAGTGGGCGAAGAAAAACATGGCATATTACAAGGTTCCTTCCCTGGTAGAGTTTCGTGATGAGTTGCCTACAAGCATGGTGGGCAAGGTCCTGAGGAGGGTGCTAAAGGAGGAAGAAAGGGCGAAGAGGAAAAATGGCAAAGCCTGAGGTCCTCCGGTATGCGACTATCGTCATCCAGAATTAATGGTTTCCCCTTGCCGGGAAGTTTATCAAACTCGCCTTTTTGCTCGGCCTCTTTTATCTTTTTCTCGACTATCTTCTGGTAACCAAACATAATGTAAAATTCCTGAAAAAGCTTGTTGCAATTTTCATCCTGAGCAAAGGCTGATCCCCATGATACTCAAGGTATGAAACCCAATTCAATAGATATGAAGGATATATTAACTGAAAAAAGATATCAGGCCTTTCGGTGATCCTTTCACCTTGACAAGGGGAGAAAAATCTGAATATTTCCCTGATAATACTTCAGGTTCTTGTACCAGGTGCTGCCACAAAAAATTAATGGAAGGGAATCAACGCATGGTTGATGAACTGGATAAAAGGATAATAGCCCTTTTACAGAAAGACATTCCCCTCGACCTTAGACCGTTTGCCGTAATGGCGGATAACATAGGAATCACTGAGGAACAGTTTATCAGCAGGGTGAAATCCATGATGGAGCAAGGGATAATAAGGAGATTCGGGGCGACCCTTTATCATCAGGAGGCGGGCTTCATTTCCAATGCCATGGTGGCATGGATTGTCCCTGAAGATAGGATTGAAGATACCGGTAGAATAGTGTCTGGGTTTCGCGAGGTTACTCATTGTTATCAGAGGAGGCCCCAAAAGGATTGGAGATATAATCTATACGCCATGATTCACGGCCATAACAGGGACGAATGTGAAGAAATAGCCAGGTGCATGTCCAAGAGCATAGAGATAGACGAATACCTTCTCCTCTTCACCGAGAAGGAGCTTAAAAAAACCAGTATGGAGTACTTTTAATAGGGAGAAAAGAGATGGGGGAAAAATCCAAGCGGCTTTTCAAAAGGGCGGTTATTGCCATACCTGGCGGTGTAAACAGTCCGGTAAGGGCGGGAAAGTCGGTTGGCGTTGATCCCTTATTCATAACAAAGGCGGATGGCTGTTACCTGTGGGACGCGGATGGGAAAAGATATATAGATTATGTGTGTTCATGGGGCCCAATGATCCTTGGACATTGCCATCCACAGGTTATCAATGCGGTTGAGGAGAGATTGTACAAGGGTTCCAGTTATGGGGCGCCGACCGAACTGGAAGTGAAGATGGCTGAAACCATTATAGATATGGTCCCGTCCGTTGAAATGGTCAGGATGGTAAACTCAGGGACAGAGGCTGTAATGAGCGCCGTCCGCCTTGCCAGGGGTGTTACCGGGAGAAATAAGTTAATTAAGTTTGAAGGGTGTTATCACGGCCACGCCGACAGCCTGCTGGTATCGGCCGGATCAGGTGTGGCAACTCTGGGAATACCTGGAAGCCCGGGAGTTCCTAAAGATCTTGCGGGGTATACCATATCCCTTTCATTTAATAATCTGGATGAAGTGGTCAGGGCATTTGAAAGATATGGCCAGGATATAGCCGCCGTGATTGTGGAACCGATACCGGCAAACATGGGGGTTATTTTGCCGGAGAGGGATTTTCTGAAAGGCTTGAGAGATATCACCCTGGATAACGGAACCGTGCTCATTTTTGATGAAGTGATAAGCGGTTTCAGGGTGGCTCCGGGAGGGGCACAGGAACTCTATGGAATTTTGCCTGATCTTACCTGTCTTGGAAAGATAATAGGGGGCGGATTGCCTGTAGGGGCCTATGGAGGCAGAAAAGAGATAATGGAAAGGGTGGCTCCGGAAGGCGATATATATCAAGCAGGCACCCTTTCCGGCAACCCGCTCGCCATGGCGGCCGGACTGGCCACACTGGAGATCCTCAAAAAAAAGGAGACATATCAGTCTCTGGAAGAAAAGGGAAAAACCCTGTTCTCAGGCCTTAAGGATGCCGCAGGTAGAGCGGGTCTGAATGTGGTAGTGAATCACTTGGGTTCCATGGGTTCCGTCTTTTTCACCAAAGATCCTGTGAAGGATTTTGAATCCGTGAAAAAAAGCAATACCAGGCTGTTTAAAAGATATTATTCGGCCATGCTGGACAGGGGGATATACCTGGCCCCTTCGCCTTTTGAGGCATCCTTTGTTTCAACAGCCCATGATGACGGTAGTATTAAGGAGACGATTGAATGCGCGGCACAGAGCTTGGGGTCTCTTTAAGGAAAACCTGTTGACTTTATTCAAAAATATGTGATACTTGCACGAATATGTGCCTAATATCACAAGCTTTTATTATCCCATGGATGATGAAAAAAGGAAAATGCTCAGGACCTTGGGATATGTTAGTACCCTAGGGATGGCTATGGCCATATCAGTAGGCCTGGGGGCGTTTATAGGTCGTTATCTTGATATGCGGTTCAAGACAGGACCATGGTTTTTTTTTATTTTTCTGGGTTTCGGGATAGCGGCGGCATTCAAGAATCTTCATATCATGTATAAGAAAACCAAGGATCTTTAGGTAGTTAAGTATAGATGGACTGGCAAATAATCTATGAAGACTTAAAGACCAAAAGCTGGATCGTCCTTTTGATCCTGGCTTCTGCCAGCTATTTCATACTGAGCCCGGCGCGGACACTCGGGACTATCACAGGAGGACTGCTTATTATCGCCAATTTTCAGGTCTTTCAGCATACGATCCGAAAGGCCTTTACTTCCGATGCCCGACTTAAGTCCGGGAAAATCGCCATTATCGCAAAGTATTACCTTCGGCTCTTTTTTTTGGGAATAATCATATACGTACTGATGGGGAAAGGGTGGGTAGACCCTGTCGGCCTGGCCATCGGACTTTCCACCGTAGTTATCAGTATCTCCATACTGGGAGTCAGTTTGGCGATGAAGGTACTAACAGGGGGGGCTTCTTAACATTGGAGCATCATTATTATTTCTTAAATGAAATCCTAGGGGCACTCGGCTTCGCCCATTTCGCCGAAGAATATGAACATGTCGTCCATTCGTGGTTTGTGATGATAATTATCCTGGTGGGCGGAATCTTGCTTTCCAGGGAAATCAAATTGCTCCCCGGTAAGGGACAGAACATAGCGGAGGTTATAATCGGAAAACTGGAGGATTTCATGGTGGGTATTACAGGGCCTGAGGGAAGGTTATTCTTTCCCTTTATTGCCACTATCTTCCTCTATATACTGGTCAGTAACCTTTTAGGCCTTATACCGGGCTTTTCCTCTCCCACGGCGAATCTCAATACCACCCTTTCCTTGGCAGTATGCACATTCTTTCTGACCCATATTATCGGCATCAAGTTCCATGGGGTAAAATACATCAAACACTTTTTGGGGCCGGTATGGGTCCTTGCACCCATTGTTTTGATAATAGAACTCATCGGTCATTTCGCAAGGATTATGTCTTTAAGTGTCCGGCTTTTTGGAAATATGTTCGGCAAGGAGAAGATACTGGGCATCCTTTTCGGCTTGTGGGGACTCTATCTGGCCCCTCTGCCCATGCTCTTTCTGGGGATATTGACAAGCTTTATTCAGGCAGCTGTCTTTATGCTACTGGCCATTGTCTATTTTGCGGGGGCAATGGAAGAGGCTCACTGAGTCAAACAAAAAAATAATAAGAGAAGGGAAATCATTTCATGTTGAAAAAAAGCGTATCAGCAATATTTGCCGGTGTCCTGATTCTGGGGATCGCTTCAATGGCCATGGCAGGGGATGACAGTGCTGCAAGGGCCGCGGGACTGTGGACCTTATGCGGCATCGCCATATCCTCCGGTCTCGCCATAGGCGTAGCGGCAGTGGGAACCGCCCTGGCCATGGGCTATGCCATCAACGGGGCCCTGCAGGGGACGGCAAGGAATCCGGAGGCCGGCGGGAAGATTATGACTTCCATGATTATCGGTCTGGCCCTGATTGAGTCTCTCTGTATCTATGCCCTGATTATCTGCTTCATTATGGTATTCAAGATCCCTGATTTGGGCCCCATGTTGGATGCAATCGTAAAGTCTTTTGGCGTTTGATGGTATAATCAGGTCCATTCCCATAAGACTGATATCAGGGTAAAAGGATGAAGATACTTGAGGCCGTTATTAAGAGAATCACCGCAGCCTATTTTCTCCAGTATTCAGGCATCAACAGGACTATTACCGTGTAGATCTCCAGCCTTCCCAAAAGCATGCAAAATATAAGAACCCACTTACCTATTGGAGGAATCCCCGTGTAGTTGTGCACAGGGCCCACCAGTCCCAAGCCGGGGCCCACATTAAAGATACAGGCGGCCACAGAGGCAAATGAGGATATTAGATCAAGTCCGAGAGCCGACATAGCCAGGGTCGCGGCCACGAAAAGGGCTAGATACAATATGAAAAAACCCCAGATACTGCTCAATATCTCTGAGGAGACAGGCTTTCCTCCCAGCTTTACCGAAGTGACGGCATGGGGATGAATAATGCGGAAGACCTCCTTAAAGGCATGTTTGACCAGCAGTATTACTCGCATGGTCTTTAAACCACCTCCGGTAGATCCGGCCATTCCCCCTAAAAACATGCAAAGGACTAAAAGATTACGGGAAAGGGCTGGCCATTTTTCATAATCGGCGGTTACAAAACCGGTGGTAGTGATAATGGAACTGACCTGAAAGGCAGCATAACGAAAGGCCTTTAAAAAAGAGTCATAGACTGCTCCATGTATGTTCAAAGTAACCACGATGATAAGCGCACAGACCATGGCAAGAAAGATCCGGCATTCGGGATCTTTTCCAAAGACGACCGGATCTCCTGTAATCAGCCTGTAATGCAGAGAAAAATTAATGCCCGCTAGGAGCATAAAGACAATAACCACGCCGTCAAGATAGGCACTGTTGTAATGGGCAATGCTGGCGTTTTTGGGGGAAAAGCCGCCGGTAGGCATGGTGCAAAAGGCATGGTTTATAGAGTCGAATAGAGACATTCCACCCAACAGAAGCAGTATGACCTCCAGGGAAGTAATAAGCAGATATACCTTCCACAGGGTTTTAGCCGTATCGGATATTCTCGGTTTCAGTTTATCGACTACGGGACTGGGTATTTCCGCCTTATAAAGCTGCATCCCCCCGACTCCAAGAAAAGGCAGTATGGCTATGGAGAGGACTATGATCCCCATGCCCCCGAACCACTGGGTGATACTTCTCCACATGAGAATACCTTTTGGTACGCCTTCGATATTAGAGAGAACAGTGGCCCCAGTGGTGGTGAAACCTGATATGGATTCAAAATAGGCGTTGGTAAAATCATGGATAGAGCCGGAAAGGATAAAAGGGACGGCACCTACCAGACCCGCTGCTATCCACCCGAAGGTTACGATGGCAACGCCGTCCCGATGCTTTAGGGCTTTATTATCACCCTTATATGTAGATGCGTATATCAGAAGCCCGGCACCAACGGCGATAAGCATTGACCATACCAGGGACATGGCACTGCCGTCTTTATAGATGAGTGACACTCCCAATGGGAAAAGCATGGACAGGCCGAGGAAGAGGACGAGGATGCCCACGAACCTGAAGACAAGAACAGGATTCATTAGAAATAGTCCAGTTTGACGGTAAGGAGTTTTTCCAGTTTAGGGATAACCTTTCTTAATGCGAATATAATAAGACGATCATTGCATCTGATCACGCTGTCGCCCCTTGGTATTATTATCTCCTCGCCCCGTATTACCGCTCCCACCAGGGCGCCTTTGGGAAAATCAATAAGGGAGAGGGGCGTGTTCACGATATCGGAGGTCTCAAGCGCCTCAACCTCGATTGCTTCCGCATACTCTCCCTTTAATGGGGCAACAGAAATAACCTTGCCGCGTCTTACGTATTGAAGAATGGCCCTTACCGCGGAAAGTCTGGGGCTTACCACGGTGTCTATTCCGATTGCGGAAACAAGAGGAATATAGCTTAATTTGCTTATGCGGGTTATGGTCTTTTTAACTCCCAGTTCCTTGCCAAGCAATGATATAAGTATATTATTTTCTTCATCCCCTGAAAGGGCGACCAGAAAATCCATCTCGTTGATATTTTCTTCTTGAAGCAGGTCCTTGTCCGTGCCGTCGCCGTTTATGATTATCACTTTTTCGAGTTTTTCGGCAAGACCGGCGCACCGCTGGTTATCCCTTTCAATAATCTTGACGTGGAGCTGTGTCTTATCCAGGGCCATCGCCAGTGCCGTACCGGTTTCTCCCGCTCCGATTATGATGACCTTTCGAAATTCTTTCTCCCTGTTATCCAGGAAACCGGAGACCTTGTGTAATTCATCCGACTTTACCACCAAATATATCATGTCATTGGCCCCAATAATGTCTTGGCCATGGGGAATGAGAACCTTTTCTCCCCGAATAATGGCGCCTATAAGCAGGTTTCCATTCCGGCTGTTAAAGGTATTGAGACTTCGCCCTGCAAAGGGCGAATCCGGTTTTATGGTGATACCAATGAGTTTGATCCTTCCGTCCACAAATTCGATGACATCGGAGGCGCCCGGGACGGACATAAGATTACGAATGGTTTCAACCATTACGGTATCAGGGTTTATAATCCGTTCAACACCGAGGAGGTCTTTGCCGAAGAGATCTTTCTCCTGCAGGTACTCCTGATTGCGTACGCGGGCCACCTTGAGTATATACCTGTTCAGGTTTCTGGCCAGAAGACAGGCTATCAGGTTGGCTTCGTCACTGTCTGTGGCAGCAACCAGCATGTCCGCTTCCTTGATCCCTGAGGTTTTAAGGGTTCCCGGGCTTGTACCTGAACCGACCAGGACCTGAACATCCAGATTCTCTACAATTCGCTTGATCTTGTCCGGATCCTTGTCAATTACCAGTACGTCCTGACCCTCTTCTGAAAGTTTCTCCGCGCTGTGAAATCCCACTTCACCGGCGCCTATTATGATAATTTTCATGGGTTTTATCCTAAATGTGTTTAATACCTATTAATCACTATAGAGTATCCGGGGTTCAAAGGATTCAATTGTTCATTTTCTGATGATTTAAAGCAGCCGCACTGATATGTCAATATATATAATTATTAAATCAAAAGTCCTTGTTTGGCAATACTGATGATGGTCGTAAACGTATAGTTTATGAGGTATAAGGTATGGGGTGGGTGGAGGGTCTGCGGTGGCGACGGCTCATGTAGATCAATTTATATGGACAATGAGCACGCATGGTGTTAGATTTAGCTACTGTATACTGGTATAAGCGGTATAAGGTAATAAGAAAGGGATCATAGAACATTATGCTGACGGTAGATTTGAGAGATAGATATGAAGAATTAGTAGAGTATATTGACAGGTTTCCCAGCACGAATATTTTCGTGTTAGGAGATATAATGCTGGATGAGTATATCTGGGGTGATGTCTCTCGTATATCGCCCGAGGCACCGGTGCCGGTCGTAGATATAAAAGCGGAAACAAAGAGGCTGGGTGGCTCGGCCAATGTGGTCCATAATATAATTTCCTTGGGAGGTAAAAGCATCCTGAGCGGGGTAATAGGAGAGGACGATACAGGAAGGGAGATAATCGAGTCTTTACAAGCCCTGGGGTTGACAACAGAGGGTGTCCTTATGGATCCGGGCCGACGTACAAGCACCAAGACCAGAGTTGTTGCACAGAATCAGCATGTGGTCCGGTTTGACCGTGAAAACCGGAGGCCCTTAGACTCGTGGATGAATGATAATCTCCTTAATTTTTTGGAAAAAAGCATGGACAGTATTGATGCCGTAATTGTGGCTGACTACGGGAAAGGGGTAATATCCTCACAACTGATGAAAGGGTTGAGGGATCTGGTCATGGACTCCGATATTATCCTGGCGGTTGATCCCAAGACGGATCATTTCGAGTATTACAGGGAGATTGATGTTATCACGCCCAACCACAATGAGGCGGGGTCCTTCTGCCGGTTTGAGATAGTGGATGAAGAAACACTTATCAAGGCCGGAGTGAAGATGCTGAATGATCTCCAGTGCAAGTCCGTTCTTATCACCCAGGGAAAGGAAGGCATGACACTCTTTGAGAAAGGCGAAGAGCCATGCCATATTCCTACGATCGCCAGAAAGGTCTTCGATGTGTCGGGCGCCGGAGATACAGTTGTAAGCACACTCTGTCTGGGTCTGGCTTCGGGTATGGATTTAAAGTCCGCCGCGGTTATATCTAATTTGGCCTCCGGCATTGTGGTGGGAGAGGTCGGTACTTCCGTGGTGACGGCAGAAGAGCTGAAGAAGGCAATCAATAGTGGTTGACTTCGTTACCGCCCGTTAAACGGCGAGTGATTGATAGAAACTGGAGCACATTCAAATTGGGGGGGGGTAGACCGGGAGAAGGACAAAAAGACATAAACAGACCAGAGGTGGTTTGATGAGTACTCTACATGAAGCAGATGCCGTGAAATTGATTTTCAGTCTGTTTTCATCTGATAGCCCATTGATTGACAGAGTTGTCAATGAACTGCAGGATATGTTCGGGCCCACGGATAAGATAAGTCCATGGCTTGTTTTCGACCGTACCAGGTATTATGAGAGAGAGATGGGTTGGCCGTTACACCGGCGCTTTATCTCATTCCAGAGGTTGATAGACCCCGGAGAGATCGTGGATATAAAATTAGGCGCTGTCGGATTGGAGGATAAGTATACCCGGGACGGGAGGCGCCTTATAAACATTGACCCGGGCTATATATCCCTTGAACGCCTGGTATTGACCACAGGGAAGAACTATACTCACAGGATTTATCTTTCCAAGGGCGTTTACGCGGATCTGACCCTGGTCTTCAACAAGGGTAGTTTCAGACCGCTTGAGTGGACCTACAAGGATTATTCGGATCCGTCCACTGTGGCCTATTTTAATGATGAAAGAGAAAGATATAAGAGATCCTTAAGGGGAGTGGATATATAGATAATCAGGGATCTAGCAATCTCTTTCAGAGAAAGGATCATAAGCTTGATAAAGAGCATGACCGCATACGGGCGCGGAGAATATGAACTGGGTGGCACTGTATTTTCAGCGGAGATAAAATCCCTGAATAACCGTTACAGGGATATTATACTGCGTATCCCGGCTTGCCTGCAGGAACTGGAGGATTTCATAAAGGCGGTGATCTTTTCCAGGATAAGACGCGGCAGGATAGAGCTATCCATTCAGGTGAATAAAAAGGACAAGGAAATGAACACTGGACTGGAGATAAACCGTCCGCTGATAAAGTCATATATCTCCCTATTCAAACAGCTAAGCGAGGAATTCGGCCTTGATGAAAGGATCAGGCCCGATTATCTTTTGCAGATAAAGGATATCCTTGTTATGAAGCCCGAGGAGATGGATGTGGAGGAATTACGCGCCGGGGTTAAAGAGGTCATGGAGCGAGCACTTGATTCCATGGATTCCATGAGGAATAGGGAGGGACAGGTTATCGAGGAAGATCTTTTGAAAAGACTGGAGTTCATGGCAGGATACCTTGACGCTATTGAGGAGAAATCACCCCTTGTAGTGGATGAATACCAGGAGAAATTGAGGAACAAGATTGAAACCATATCTGAGGATATCGAAGTGGATGAAGGTCGTCTGGCACAGGAAGTAGCCATATTCGCTAGCAGATGCGATATAACCGAGGAAATCCTGCGTACCAGAAGCCATCTGTCCCAGTTTGAGGACTATATGGCCATGGATGACTCGGTGGGGAGGAGATTGGATTTCCTGGTACAGGAGCTTAACAGGGAGGTAAATACCATAAGCGCCAAGGCTTCTAACGCGTCCATATCAGCCGATGTGGTGGAAGTTAAGGCGGAATTGGAGAAGATACGGGAGCAGATCCAGAATATTGAATGAAAGGAGTATTATATGACTCATAAGCTTGTGAATGTCGGGTTCGGTAACTCAGTGGTCTCAAGGCGTGTGGTGGCGATAATCTCTCCTAATGCCGCCCCGATCAAACGCCTGCGCGAAGAGGCACGAGAAGAAAGGAGATTGATCGACGCCACCCAGGGCAGGAAAACAAGATCTGTTATTATCACCGACAGCAACCATGTCATTTTATCAGCTATACAATCTGAGACCATTGCCCTTAGATTCAGTCCGGACATAATTTTGAGCAAGGAAGAAATCGAAGAGGAAAAATGAAAGGCCAGCTATACGTCTTTTCCGGTCCTTCCGGTTCAGGGAAATCAACAGTGATCCGCAAATTAAGGGAAAGGATTAAGGAACTGGGATATTCCATTTCCCACACTACTCGAACGCCAAGGGAAAACGAGGTGAATGGGGTTGCTTATCATTTTGTGGACCGGGACACGTTCAACAGGATGATAGAGGAAAAGTCCTTTGTGGAATGGGCGGTTATATATGGTGACCTTTACGGCACCTCTGTTAACGGGCTGCGTGAGCAGCTGGACCTGGGAATTGATATGCTGCTTGACGTGGACCACCAGGGTGCCAAAAACATCAGGGCGCTCTTTAGGGAATGCGCTATGATCTATATTCTGCCCCCCTCTCTTGAAGTCCTTGAAGGGAGACTTAGAGACAGGGCAACGGACGAAGATGATGTAATAGCTGAAAGGCTGAGACAGGCCCAGGATGAAATAGGGAACTGCGGCTTTTATGATTATCTTATTATCAATTATGACATTGAAAAGGCGGTAGAGGAAGCGGAAGCCGTCATTCTTTCGGACCGTTGCCGTAAGTCCAGGGTCTTCCCCAGGATTAAGGAGATATTCGGGCTATAAACCAGAACAATCGGTATGGTTCAAAACCTTTGGATTTCAAAGTTGAGGGTACACCCTTTATAAACGTTTAATAATGGTTCATCCGGTTAATGAGTACCCTAGTTAATGATATCTGGATATTTTGCGCTATATGGGCCATGGGGTTCTCTTTTTAGCGGCGAACTCGTTTATGTGCTATGACCCTGCACAAAACAAGACGGGGCGGGCGGGTAGCCTTTTCCGGACTTGGCCGGACTCGAAAATCTTCTATTATCTCATAAGTATTCCGCCCGCATGGGTGGCACCCTACGTAATTAGCATGCTGTTAATATTTTCGCCGATTAAAAGAGAGCCCCATGGGCCATTAAGGTACTTATAATGAGGTTTAATCTTTTACTTCTTTACGTACTTATTAACCGGATGAACCTTAATAATGAGATCGCAGGACAAGACCAATATAAACCAGGGGAAAGAAGTAAGGCTTATACCCGGTGTGTATGGTGTTAAGGAAGCGCTGCTGGAGGGAAACGTTGATATAGTGGAGTTATGGATCAGTGAAGGCAGGCATTCCTCAAGGATCAGGGAGATACTTAAGATTGCAGACAAGAAGGATATCCCTGTTTTTTTTAAAGAGGTGGATATACTGAATGACGTAATGCCGGGCACAAGGCATCAGGGTATCGTCGCCCTGGCCCAAGAATTCGGATATTTCCAAGTGGAAGACCTTGTCAACGAGTCTCTAAAGGCACCGGGATACGCCCTGCTAATAGGAGTTGATCACATTACGGATGAGGGGAATCTGGGGGCAGTAATCCGTACGGCCGTGTTTTTCGGGGTTCAAGGCATTATGTTGCCCAAAGACCGTTCTGCTAAAATATCGGTGAATATGATAAAAAGATCCGCCGGTACCTATGTGCACCTCCCTGTTGCTAGGGTAGTAAACCTGGCCAGGGCACTGGATAAATTGAAAAAGAGGGGATTCTGGATAATCGGAGCAGCGGGCGAAAGCAAAGAATCCATATATAAATTTGAATGGAAGAGGGATCTTATCCTTATACTTGGAAATGAATACAGGGGCCTAAGCCCATTAATCAAGGATAAGTGCCACCAGTTGGTATCCATACCGTCCTTGGGAAAGGCAGAGGCACTCAATGTCTCGGTGGCCGCCGGGGTAATCCTTTCCGAAATTATCCGTCAGCGAACGCAGGGATAAAAGGAATTCCAGGCGTATCTTCAATGCTCCTCCTCGCAGGAACAAGGATGTGATTAATTATGTCTGAGACTAAGTCCATCGATTCATAAATTCGATGACGAATTTATTTACTCAGGACTTAGTGCTGAGTAAGCGATTATACCCTTATTTGACAGGCTAAAATACGTCACTGTATTTGCGAATCGAAGCACTAAGCATAGTCCACTTGAAATCAAAAGGTCTGCTAAACCTTTTGACTCGCCTTCGCCAAGATGCCCCGTGCGGGAGCACGGGGAGCTTCACTTCTTGGAGATAGCGGCGGAACCCGAACTGCCCGGACCCGTCTATGCGTAACATTGTGACGGGACCTGGAAAGCCGGAAACGCAACGATACGGGTATCTGATCCTGGGCAATATGAAATATATGAAGAAAAGAAATAAGGCCTTCAACCCAGTCTTCAAAAACACCCGCATGATAGCATGGGGGCCGGGAAAGGATGAAAAGATAGACAAGGTTAAAAAGCCCGAACGAGTAGAGTCGGGCCATGATGATACTGTTCATTTTCTGGAAGCCATGTCCGATGTGCATCCGCTTTCAGCGGACGGTAGAGAGAGGATCCCTGTCCAGGGAAAAAATATGAGCCCATCCCACACCCCTCCTGATGAAGAAAAGGAAGTCATGACACACCTAAGGGACCTGATAAGTGGCTCTGCTGAAATGGATATCTTTTTTAGTGATGAATACATAGAAGGGTCCATAGGAGGTGTCGGGAAGAACATAATGAGAAAGCTTAGAAAAGGCCAAGTCCCGGTACAGGATTATATAGACCTCCATGGCCTCACCCGAAAGGAGGCTGAGAGAAGGGTCAGGAGATTTCTTATCAATAGCCATGGCCGTGGTTTACGATGCGTGCTCATAGTCCATGGCAGGGGCCTTAATTCTCCTGACAATATACCTGTCTTAAAGGAAAGGCTCCCGGTTTGGCTCAATCGCGGACCCGCCAGAAAGATTGTTCTGGCCTTTGCCACCGCCAGGCCGTACGACGGAGGAACCGGGGCGATATATGTACTGCTCAGGAAATAGATATAGAGGGACTTTAATCCAGCCTCTTCCTGAAAAACCTGACCGCCCCTGTAAACACAGCCACGCCAAGAACAAACAATCCCAGGAACTGCGGCCACAGCAGTTCCAGACCAATCCCTTTTAAAAAGACACCCCTGATGATGACCAAAAAATATCTGAGGGGATTCAGAAGTGTAAGCCATTGTATGACTACCGGCATGTTGGATATGGGGAATATAAGCCCGCTCAGCAATAAAAAAGGAAGTATAAAAAAGAATGTTGTCATCATGGCCTGCTGCTGGGTATTGGATACTATGGAAATGAAAAGCCCTATCCCTATGGTGCTTATAAGAAAGAAACAAAGCCCTGCAAAAAGTACCAGAAAATTTCCGTTAAAGGGGACCCTGAACCACAGGACTGCAAAGATCGTAACCATAATCATCTGTCCGATGGCAATAGTTATATAGGGTATAGTCTTTCCCAGGATCAGTTCCGAGGATTTCAGCGGAGTTACTATAAGTTGCTCTATAGTTCCCGCCTCCTTCTCCCTTATTATAGCCATCGAGGTAAAAAGGAGGGAGATAAGCATAACCAGGAAGGCCACAATACCTGGGACAAAGGTATTTTTACTCTCCATGTTTTCGTTATACCATGTCCTGATCCTTGCATCTATCCTTCCATATTCTAACTTACGATGGTATATCTCCTTTAATAGGTCCTGGTTGTAATCGTTTATTATTGATGACAGGTATGCCACTGTCTTTGCCGATATATTGCTCATGCTTCCGTCAATCAGGACCTGTATGATCGCGGAATCGCCCTTCCTTATCCGCTCGCTGAAATCAGGCCCTATCTTGATAATCATATCCACCTTCCTATGAAGCAGTATATCTTCCAGATCTTCCGTATTTTTTGCAAAATATGTAATCCGGAACGTCCTGTTAGCGTCGATAGCATCAGTCAGCATCCGGCTCTCGTGTGTCATGGACTGATCCAGCATGCCGACCTTGACATCGTTTACGTCCGTGCTTACGACATAACCGAATATTATCAACATCATGAAAGGCGCAATTATGATCAAGGGGAGATTTCTTTTTTCCCTTAGGAGCTGAATGAATTCCTTGCGGATCAGTTCCCTTATCCTGACACTGTTCATATTATAATCCCTCCTTCCTTAATTTCCTGAAGGCGAGATTCGCAAGGATTATGCACATAATCAAAAGTACAAGATAGTCGAACCATAGATATCCAAACCCCAGGTTTCGAAGATACAATCCGTTTAAAATATCTATAAAATATCTGGCAGGCACGATGTATGAGATCACCCTGAGGATGAGGGGCATATTGTCCACGGGAAAGACAAAATCCGACAGCAAGAGGGAAGGAAGATATGAAAGCATTATGGCCATCTGGTTGGCAATTAGCTGTGATTTAACGGTAACGGAGATGAGCAGACCCAGGCCCAATGCCGTCCAGATATAGACGGTCGAGGCAAGGACCATCAGCCAGAAGCTCCCCTTAATAACAACTCCTAAGAGGGCCTGTCCCATCAGGACGGCAATAAGCGTATCCACGATCCCTATAAAAAAATAAGGCAGGGCCTTGCCGATAAAAAAATCACCTGCGCTGACAGGAAGGGAGAGGATGGTTTCCATGGTCCCGTTTTCATACTCACGTGCTATAACAAGAGATGTGAGTATAGCGCCTACGATCATTATTATGAGGGCAATAATGCCTGGCACAATAAAGTTCCGACTTTCCATGTCTTCGTTGAACCATATGCGAATCCTTGCATCGACCGGCATCTTCATCTCCTGGATGCCCTTCCTGTTAATAAAATCAACCATAAGTTCCCTGTTATAATCCTGGATAAAGGCGGATATATAACCGCTGGATATGCCGGCAGAATTTGAATCGGATCCGTCGATGATGAGTTGAACCGGGGATTGACGATCCGCCCGGATATCCGAGGTCCACCCTGGAGGGATGATAAGGGCAAGAATAGCCTTCTCTCTGTCAATAAACTCGATAGCTCCTGCGCTGTCAGATGGATAGGCAATAACATCAAAATAGATAGAGGCATCGAGACGGTCAATCAGGTCCCTGGACATATCCGTTTTGTCCTGATCTACGACCGCAACCTTTATGTCCTTCACATCCAGGCTTAGTGCATAACCGAACATAAGGATTAGAAAGAGCGGTATGATGAATGCAAGGTACAGGCTCCTGAAGTCCCTTATCAGGTGGTAATATTCTTTTCTTGCTATAGCCTTTATGTTTGTGAAATTCAATGTTAATCCTTGCTATCCTATTCACGCTTCATAAGTTTAATAAACACGTCATTCAGGTCTGCGTCCGGCTTATCCGGCAACATATCATTTATTATCGATGTCGGACTTCCTGATGCTACAATCCTGCCGTCATTTATCATGACAATCCTTCCGCAATTACGCGCCTCATCCATATAATGTGTTGTTACAAACGCCGTTATCCCCTCCCTTGCCAGGTGATTGATAAATTCCCAAAAGTGCCTTCTGGTTATGGGATCAACGCCTGACGTTGGCTCATCGAGAAAAAGAATTTGCGGCCTGTGTATCAGGGCACAGCCCAGGGCAAGCCTCTGACGCCAACCCGCAGGCAGGTCCCTTGTAATGCGGTCCCTGACATCCGTGAGATGGGCCATGTCAAGCACCCATTCAATCCTTTCATTCCAATCCTTCTCAGGCACACTGTAGATCCCCAGATAAAAGCGTATATTCTCAAAGGGTGTCATATCTTCATAAAGGGAGAATTTCTGGGACATGTAGCCAATGGAATGCTTTACCTGTTCAGACTCTGTGAAGATATCATAGCCTGCGACCTTACCTTGACCTGATGTGGGTGTAATGATACCGCAGAGCATTCGTATGGTAGTAGACTTCCCTGCCCCGTTAGGCCCCAGGAAACCGAAGATTTCACCTTTTTTCACTGAAAAGGTTATTCCGTCTACTGCAGTGAAACCGCCGAAGACCTTTTTCAGATCGTTTACATAGACAATCTCAGATGCTGAATTGTTCATTCATCAACTCCGTGTCGGTTTCTTTAATGCCGTCTATCACAGCATCTTCAAGACTGTCGAACTTAGCCTTAATCTTGGAAGGATCTCCAGACTTGAGGACCTCTGATTTATGCATCAGGGCCAGATAGTCGCATTTCTCCCCCTCATCCAGATATGCTGTTGAGATCAGTATGGTCATTCCTTCCTCTTTCATGCCAAAAAGAATATCCCAGAACTCGACCCGTGAAACAGGATCAACACCGTTTGTTGGTTCGTCAAGTATTAGAATTTTGGGCTCATGGGACAGGACACATGCAAGGCCGAGTTTTTGTTTCATTCCGCCTGAGAGGTTGCCTGCAAGCCGGTCCGTAAATGACAGGAGATTTGAAAACCCGAGATAGCGTTCAGTTCTTTTCTTTCTCTCATCTCCAAACAACTTGAAGATATCCATGAAAAAACTGAAGTTTTCAAGGACAGTCAGGTCTTTGTACAGCCCGAAACGCTGGGGCATGTAGCCTATTAAGTGCTTTATTTTTGACCTATCTTTAACCGTGTCAAGCCCATCAATGGTAATATGGCCTGAACACGGCTGGATCATGCCTGCCACCATGCGCAGGAGCGTGGACTTCCCTGCCCCGTCCGACCCCACCAGACCGAAAATGCTTCCTCTTTTAATGTGGAGATTGACCTTATCTAAGGCCTTAACCGGCCCGTAGGCCATGGAGACATCTTCTATCCTGACAATTGTGTGATCCTGGGAAGATATCGAAGACATATGAGTGTCAGTGCTCCAGTTTGATCCTGGCATCCGCCGGCATGCCCGGTTTAAGGTCCAGATTTTTATTGGGTATTAAGACTTTGACCAGGTAAACGAGTTTTACCCTTTCCTTGTGGGTCTGAATGATTTTGGGAGTGAATTCAGCTTCGGAGGAGATAAAGGAGACCTTTCCCTCAAATACCTTTTCCGGCAAGCTATCCACTGTGACCTCCACTCTCTGGCCCGGCTTGATTCTTCCTATATCTGTCTCGTTGACGAATATCTTCAGTTCAATAGAGGATAGATCTGCCAGGGAAAAAACCTCCCGGCCCAGGGAGACTACTTCGCCGGGTTCTATGTTGCGGCTTGTAATGATCCCTTTGAAGGAAGCCCTTAGTTCCGTGAATCCCAGTTGAGTTTCAGCTAGTATGAATGATGCTTCAGCAGCCCTGACATTCGCTTTTGCCAGTTCAATCTCCTTTCGGGTCATGTCAATCTTATCAAGGTAGCTCTTTGCCTGTTTAAGGGCCGCCTTACCCTCTAGAAGCTTCGCCTTTGCAGCCCTGATATCCTCCTCCCTGTAGCCTTCCTGTAATTGATCCATGCTCGCCCCGGCGCTTTCGTATGCCTTCAGGGCGGTCTCATATCGGAGGACCGCATTATCGTGCTCCTTTTCGGAAATGATATTCTCTCTGAATAGCCTGTCACATCTCTCTTTATCCTTTTTTGCCATCTCCATGGATGTCCTGAGTGATGAAAGAGTATGCCCTGCCTTCTCAATATCCTGCATGCGATATCCTGCCTCCAATTCTTCCAGTTGTGCCTTTAATGCATTGACCCCGGCCTCGGCCCGCTCAACATCGGCGGGCAGAGCTTTTTTATACATCTCAAGGTTAAGTTCAAGTCTGTCAAGATTTACCCTGGCCGCATCCAGGTTTGCCTTTGCCTGATCATAACGCGCCTGATACTCTGAACGATCGAGTATCGCAAGGGCCTGATCTTTCTTAACCGATTGACCTTCATCGACATGGATCTCCGCTACTCTTCCGGCGACCTGAAAAGACAGCTCCGCTTGGGTGGCCTCCAATGTTCCGGAATAATAAAGTCCATTTAACCTGGCGCTCCTCTGCCCTAAATAAACAAGGAGAATCACAGCCAGAAGCAATGCAAAAAAGGATATTATAATGATCCGTTTTTTCAAGGAAACACCTCCGGATAAAAATTGTTAATAAATAGATTCAACGCATGACATTAAACCTATGCCTTCAATGCACGAAGTATCATTTTTTCTATCTCAGGGAGAACATGCTCAAAATTTGTCTTCTCAAAAACATTTATCTTCCCTCCAAGGATATGAGAATAATTATTCCTTACCGGCATGGATAGATTAAAAAGTATCATAGTCCCTATTGTCATCATATGCGCAATCATCGGATTAACATTGATGAACACTCCCTTTTTTACACCTTCATCAATGATATCTTTTACTATTACCAAGATGCCTGCCATATCATCAACAATTTCCTCATTGAAATGTGCCCACCCTGATGCCATCTCCCGCACCATAATCTTTGGAAATGCGGGATATTGCGCCATCGTTTTGGCAAAATTGGCAATATAGATTTTCAGCTTATCTTCAGGAGAAAAATTATTTTTGATATTTTCAGTGACCCGCTTGGCAGCATTGTGCATGACATTATGAATTACTGCATCATAGAGGGTCTTTTTGTCGCCGATCCTGTAATAGATCATGGCCTTGTTCACCCCGGCCCTTTTGGCGATTTCATCGACCCTCGCCCCTTCATAACCCGACTCTGCAAAGATCTCCATGGCCGCGTCCAGTATCATACGTATGGAATGATCCTGTTTTTCCTTTAGCCTTTTATTCGTCATTTTTATGGTCCTATTTCTTGGGTTTAACTTTTTAGTTAATATACATGGTTAAACTCAATTGTCAAGCTATTTTTTTGAAGAAGATTATTGATTCAATATTAAAAAGTGCATATGCTTTATTCGCCTTCGCCAGAATACCCTGCGGCTTGCCGCAGGGATGAATGGCAAGGTGAACCGCGGCGAAGCTCGTAAGAGCGAAGCCGGGTAGGCTATGGCGGAATTCCGCTTGATACCCCACCGCTTGCGGTGGGGAGCTTCATTAGAATACATGGCCGGAGTCTAGGTGGTAATTGTTCTGTAAATACTGTTTACATAGTTCAGGCACGGTGTTACGAGGAAGTTTTTTATGAAACTGGGGATTATCGGCCTCCCACAATCGGGCAGATCCACCATATTCGCAGCACTTTCAGGCGCAAGGGGCGAGGAGTCCAAAAAGGACCGGAGGATGATTACCGTCAAGGTCATGGATGACAGGCTAGATTTCCTCAGTGCCATGTATAAACCCAAAAAGACAACCTACTCCCAGATCGAATACCTCCTCCCCTCAGACCCGGTCTCCGGTTCCGAAGGTGTTATTTGGAATCTGGCAAGGACATGTGACGGCCTTATCCATGTGGTCCGCAATTTTACTAATGCCGCGGGCGCTGTCCCTGAACCGGAAGAAGATTTCAAACGGCTTGAACAAGATATGATCCTCAGTGATCTCGGGGTGGTTGAAAAAAGGATCGAAAGGATAGAAAAGGATATCAAGAAGGGCAAGAAGTCGGAAGAGGAGGAATACTCACTCCTAAAATCCTGCGTGGAGATCCTGGAAAGCGGTCGCCCTTTAAGGATATCGCCCTTACTGACTGCGAGCCCCCTATTAAAAGGATTCACCCTCCTTTCAGCCAAGCCCCAGCTGGTTATCATTAATAACGATGACGAGGATGAGTCCATGCCTCTATGGAAGTCAGCGCCTGAAAATGTCGAGATGTGCGTAATCAGAGGAAGGATCCAGATGGAGATAGCCGCCATGCCGGAAGAGGATGCCGAAGAATTTGTTATAGAATATCATATCGAAAAATCAGCCCTGGACCGTTTAATAGGCATGTCATATAAGCTTCTGAGTCTGATATCCTTTTTTACCGTGGGTGAAGATGAGGTTAAGGCATGGACCGTAAGGGAGGGTACACCGGCTCTGGAAGCGGCGGGTGAGGTACACACGGATATGCAGCATGGTTTTATCCGCGCGGAGGTCCTCTCGTACGATGATCTGAAGCAATATGGAAGCTTCAGAGAGGCCAGGGGATCAGGGCGGGTAAGACTTGAAGGCAAAGAATACGTTGTACAGGACGGGGATATCATTAATTTCAGGTTTAATATATGAGGAAAGGCGCAGGGCCTAAGGCACAAGGCCTAAAGATGTGATCTTTGTTTTACCCTGTGCCCTGCGCCTTGCCCCGACCGGCAAATCTGTGATATATAATAGAATATAAAATCTTAATTTATAAGGCAATCTATGAAAAAAATAAAGGTAGGCATTATCGGAGCGGGTGGTTATGGAGGTTGCGGGGCGATAGAACTCATTCTTGATCACCCCAACGCAGAGGTTGTCTCTGTTATTGACAAACAGGATATTGGAAAACCCATAAGTGACCTTTATCCGCATCTTAAAGGTTTCTGTGATCTTCCTCTTACGGCCCCGGACGACCCGGGCCGCGGTGATGATTTTGATGTGGTCTTTTTTTCCACCCCGGACGGAGTGGGCCAGGCAGGGGCTCGCTACTGGCTGGACAAGGGGGTAAAGGTCGTGGACTATAGCGGGGATTTCCGTTTTAACGACCCGGACATATACAAGGGCTACGCCTCCAGAATCGGGAGGGCCGGGGAGCATGCGTCACCCGATCTCCTGCCCGGGGCGGTATACGGGCTAGCGGAACTACATAGGAACGAAATTGCCGGAGCTGACCTCGTAGGCAACCCAGGCTGTTTCGCGGTGAGTTGCATCCTTGGACTGGCCCCTGCCATAAAATATGATTTAATCGAGACCGAATCCATTATCTGTGATGCCAAGACAGGTGTCTCCGGAGCGGGCAAAAAGCCCTCCCCGGCCTTTCATTATCCTGCCAGATATGACTCAATGAATGCCTACAAGATATCAGGCCATCAGCACGTTTTCGAGGTGGAAAGAGAACTCGGTCTTATTGCAGGGAGGGAGATAAAGATTACCTTTACCCCCCATGTCGTTCCCCTGAGCAGGGGCATATTAACCACCATCTATAGCCGATTAAACAAAGGGGAAAATATCAAGAGTATCCGGTCCGCATATACTTCTTTCTATGAGAACTGCGCCTTTATCAGGACCTTTGGCCCGGATACGGCCCAGAGCAGTTCCGATGTTAGGGGAAGCAATTTCTGTAATCTCTCGGTAAATGTGGATGAAAGGACCGGGAGGCTAATCGTGGTGAGCATAATAGATAATCTTGTTAAAGGCCAGGCAGGGAGTGCCGTTCAGAATATGAATATTATGTTCGGACTGGATGAGATTGCGGGTCTTTTAAGACCCGGCAGATTCCCGTAATAAATCTATAAACATAACCCGGATTGAACTCACTAATCTCCAGTTTGTACGATCCGGGTTTAATCTTATAGCTTGCGCCTTAGGCCTTATGCCTTTTACATACACACCTTTCTTACCTGTATAAGATCCGTCTGGCCGGTTAATACCTTTCTTATCCCGTCCTGCATAAGGGTGGTCATGCCGTCTCCTATGGCCTGATCCCGCAATTCCTCCATCCTTGCCCTTACCTGTATTTTATTCTGCATTTCTTCCGTTCCCACGATAATCTCATGCAGCCCGGTACGGCCCCTATATCCTGTATTGCCACACTTTGAACAACCTTTCGGTTTATACAGGACGAAATCGTCATCGTAGGAGTAACCCAGTTTTTCAAAGTCGCCTTCATAAAGCCTGATCAGGTTGTCATATTCTTCCCTGTCAGGGTGATAAGCCTCCTTGCATTCTTTGCACAGGGTCCTCACAAGCCTCTGGGCCAGGACTCCCAGCAAGGCATCGGCGAAATTAAAAGGATCCATACCCATATCAAGTAGACGGGTTATGGTTTCAGGTGCGCTGTTGGTATGAAGGGTGCTGAAAACCAGGTGCCCTGTCAGTGAGGCCTCTATACCGGTAGACACAGTCTCTTGATCACGCATTTCACCTACCATGATCACATCAGGATCAGCCCTCAAGAAGGCCCTCATGGCGGTTGAAAAATCAAAACCTATCTTGGCGTGTACCTGAACCTGACGAAGGCCGTCTTGGGTGATCTCAACGGGATCCTCCGCTGTCCAGATCTTTGTTTCGGGTTTATTGATATAATGCAGGGCAGCATGGAGTGTAGTTGTCTTTCCGCTTCCAGTAGGGCCCACAACCAGGACTATCCCGTAAGGTTTGGTGATCATATCTATGAACACGTTATAATTTCTTTCATTCAGGCCCATCTTTTCCAAGGGGATGGGCTCACCGGCGGCCAGGATACGCATGACCACATCCTCAACACCGCCTGCGGTGGGAATGGTTGCGACACGGAGTTCGATATCAAGGGGGGCGAATTTCTTAAACTTTATCTTACCGTCCTGGGGAAGCCGCCTCTCTGAGATATCCAAGTCCGACATGATCTTGAGTCGTGAAACCAGTGCCTGCTTGAATGAATAAGGGATAGTCTGATATACTTGGCAGGCACCATCTATCCTGAATCTTATCACGGAATTCGCCTTGCCGGGCCTTGGTTCGACATGGATGTCCGAAGCGTTCCGGTTAAAGGCGTCAACTATCATCTTGTTCACAAGCTGGACAATAGCACCGTCTTCTTCACTTACCCTGTCCAGGTCATCGGTATCTTCCTGTTCTTCCGTGCCGAGTTGTCCCAGGATATCCTCTATGCTCCCGGAATCCTCCATTGTTCCTATTCTCTTGATGTCAAAAAACAGATCGATCATCTCGAAGATGTCATCTTTTATGGAAACACAGAATTCAAAATCCTTGCTGGGAATGAGTCTTCTGATAGTATCCCTTGCCGGCAGATAATTGGGGTCTTCCATAGCCACAATTACCTTGTTGCCGGATTGTGATACAGGGGTAAACACACTGTGCTTGAGGAAGTTGGCTTTCAGGCCCTTGAGGAGTTGGCCCGGGATCACCATCTTATCATCGTAGGGAATAAAACGTGTTTTGTAAAAGGCGGCCAGGGATTTACCGATATCATCCTTTGACACATGGAAATCACTTATCAGGACGCTTTCCACTGATTTTTTGAGCTTGCGGGCGTCGTTCATGGCCTTTTCCAAGTCTTTATCGGTGATGATGTTGTTGGTAACCAGAAAGTCATATTTGGTCGGCTTCTTCTTACTTACTACCCTCTGGTTATTAAAAAAGGCCAATCCGAGTACTTTGGCTATCTCCATCACGGAGGACTGGTCTTCAAGGGTAAAATGGCTTCCGTCTTTTTTGTTTATAAGCTGTATAACTCCGAGCAGGTACTTGTTATGGATGATAGGCGCCGCTAGGACCTGGGTCGTTTTATATCCCGTCCTGTCATCATAGCTTTTATTGAATACTAATTCCGGATTAATCCTCCTAAGTTCGTTATCATCATACGCGTTGGCGATATTGACTGTTTTGCCGGAAGCCGCGCAGTAGCCAGAGATACTCGTATTGTTTATTGGTACCCGGATCTCAGCAACCTCAGTCCCTGTCTTGAATCTGGAAACGATCTGCTTATTCACGCCATCAACAACATAAATGGTGATTCTATCTGTGGCAAAAAGGCTTAGGATATCCTTCTGCAGATTGAGTAGAATATCGTTGGTATCCTTGGCAGAATGGATCTTATTGGTGATATTATTAAGCCTTTTCTGAAACTGCAGCTGTCTTTCAAGAGATGACGCCCTATTGTTTGTTTCATCTGCTTTTTTGACTGTAGCTGCCATACTCAGATTGACAACCTCCCAATTTATGAATACTGTTTCTTATTCTAGTGTGATTTGATAAATATGCAAGATATTTATTTACAAGATAAAACATCTTTATATATCATACTATAAATAATTCATTATTTCAATATAATATTTATACCTGCCCTGATCTACCAGCAAGGCGGCATTTTTTCCCATTACAAAGGGCGGGGCAGGGGAAACGGGTGCCTATTAAGCGATCCGGACGGACAAAAAGAGTATCAGGTGGCTTCAGGAGATAAGATGTTAATTGATAGCCACGCGCATTTGGATATGCAGGACTTTAGCGAAGACCTGGAAGATGTCCTTCAAAGGGCCTTAAACGGGGGTGTTACCCAGATAGTAACAGTAGGGATCGATATTTCCAGTTCTATCAGGGCCCTAGAATTGGCAAACAGGTATGGTTTTATATTCTCATCCATAGGTTATCATCCCCATAATGCTCTCGATGCGGATCCCGGGAGGCTGAAGGAACTGGGCAGGCTTGCACGGGAGGAGAAGGTTGTTGCATGGGGTGAGATAGGCCTGGACTTTTTTCGCCTTCTTTCCCCTCGGGAAAAGCAGATTGAGGTATTTGAGCGACAGGTGGAGATGTCTGCGGAATTCGGCCTGCCTATTATAGTACATGACCGGAATGCCCACCCTGAAGTGCTTGATATCTTAAGAAAGAGAAGTGGTAAGAGTAATAAAGGCGTAATTCACTGTTTTTCAGGTGACTATGAACTTGCCATGGCCTTTATTGATATCGGCTATTATATCTCAATCCCCGGTACCGTAACATATAATAACAGCATTAAGGTCCAGGATGTGGCTTGCAGAGTCCCCATTGAACGCTTGTTAATTGAGACAGACTCGCCTTTTCTGACGCCTGTCCCCGAAAGGGGAAAACGAAATGAGCCCCTTTTTGTCAAGCATACCGCAGCCAGCATCGCTCGATTAAGGGGAATGGATTTTGAAGACCTGGCATTCAGGACCTCTGAAAACGCTAAGAGACTCTTCGGGCTTAAATAGGGCAAAAGGGTTACCCATTTTTTTAATATCAATCAAATTTTTTGGGTTCATCCGCTTAATGAGTACACTTAATGATAAAACTATAGCAAGTTTGGTGATATTCGGCCCATGGGGCTCTCTTTGCAGCGGCGAAAAAATTAGAAGCAAGATAATAGCATAAGGTGCCACCCAGGCGGGCGGGTAACTTCTGAGATGATAGCCGAACTTCCGGTCCTGGTATATTATTCCAATAGCCCGCCGCCCGCCTCCTCCGGCTTATTGCCCGCGCCTTGCACATAAACAAGTTCGCCTGTCGCAAAGAGAACCCCATGGGCCAAACCAAGTATTTATATAAAGTCCTTTCAGTACTCATTAACTGGATGATCCATTTTTTGAGATAAGACTAAAACATGCGTTTTAAGACCATAAGCAATGAAAATCCCCTTGTCCTTGCGTCCGCTTCTCCCAGAAGGAAGAGGATCCTGCGGGAGATAGGATTGCCTTTCCGTTTTTTACCGTGTCATATCGATGAAAAAGAGACAGGGGACACTCAGGCCGATATCGCCTGTATCCTGGCCCAACGAAAGGCAATGTACGCCTGTTCAAGGTCCCCGGAGAACTGGATACTGGGAGCGGATACAATAGTGGTTTTACAGGAGACACTATTGGGCAAACCCGTTGATAAGGAGGAAGCAAAGTCCATGCTCGCCATGCTGAGCGGCAGGGGCCATGAGGTGATAACAGGTTTTTCCATAATTGATCCTTCCGGAAGTATCGCCCATACGGGACATGTGAGAACTACGGTGGCCATAAAGGGATTATCCGAAAGAGAGATAAGGGCCTATATCGCCACAAAAGAACCGTTTGGTAAGGCCGGTAGTTACGCAATCCAGGGAATAGGGGCTTTCATGGTAAGTGGCATAATCGGCTCTTACAGCAATGTTGTGGGCTTACCAGTCCATGCCGTGATCGAAGCGCTTCTTGCAGTAGGCGCCCTGGATTTCTTTCCCAGACCGATGTGAGCAACCTGTTTCACTCATCAGAAACCGCCTGACAAGGAGGAATACCCGATGAAAAGCGCCCGTCTGGTTATAAGGTTGTTCGATTCCGTAGACAAGGAGGCATCGGAAACGCCATGAGGTTGTCAATAAAAAGACTACACTGGATATCCTGTGTTATATTAACATTAACGTGGGCTAGCTCGGCTGTTGCCGGCGGTGCTGAAGAAACAAGCACATCAATTATCGAAAATACGTCCGCTGATGTCATGCTGCTGATAACTTACGTTTTGCTGGCATTGGGCGTTTCATTTCTCTGTTCCGTGGCGGAAGCGGTTCTCTTGAGTGTTACGCCGTCATATATCGAGGGCCTCAAAGAAAAGCGACCAAAATTTGCGGCAAAACTGAAGCGACTGAAACAGGATAATGTGGAACAATCGCTTGCGGCGATTTTAACCTTGAACACCATAGCGAATACCCTCGGGGCCATAGGGGCCGGGGCCAAAGCCACAGTCGTTTTTGGAAGCGTCTGGATCGGCCTTTTTTCGGCGGTCATGACATTGATGATCCTTTTCCTCTCCGAGATCGTTCCCAAGACAATAGGCGTCCTCTATTGGTCAAGGCTGGTAAGACCGATCGCGTTCTTTGTAAATAGCATGATTATAATTCTCTATCCCATTGTACGGATCGCCGAAATGGTGACAAGGGTCATTTCACGCGGGAAACCGGTGCACATATTTAGTCGGGAGGAGTTTATCGCCATGGCCCGGGTCGGTGAGCAGACCGGGTATATACACGGCAACGAGTCCCGGATTATCCGGAATCTGTTTCGGTTCAGTTCACTGACCATAGCGGATATTATGACACCTCGCACTGTAATCTCGGCAATCTGCGAGGATATGACGATTTCGGAAGCATTGAACCTGGTAACTAAAAGCCCATTCTCACGTCTTCCTCTTTATAGGAACAATATGGACGACATTACCGGCTTTATCCTGAAAGAGGATGTTTTGATATTCAATGCTCATGGCCGGGATGATGAAAAGGTCAAGGCACTGAAGCGAGACATCATTGTAGTCTCGGAATTGATGTCACTACCGATTCTGTTGGAAAATTTTCTCGAATACCGTCAACATATCGCCGTAGTCGTCGATGAATACGGGGGAACGAGCGGGTTGGTTACACTAGAAGATCTGGTGGAGACATTGATGGGCATGGAAATCACGGATGAAACGGATACTGTGGTGGATATGCGAAAGCTGGCGCGCAGAAGATGGGCGGAACGTGCCAGGGCGCTTGGCATCGAGAGTGAAAACACATAAAGAAGGGCAAATCGAAGAATAAGCTCTCCCCAGACAAGTAGGTTATTCAGTTATCTCTTGCTGTATAATCAAAAGTGTGTCTTAAAATAAGGAGGAATTATAATGCGGATACTTGTATTATATCATTCCAAAGGCGGTAATACCAGGAAACTCGCGGATGTGATTGCCAGGGGAGTGAAAGAGGTTGAGGGTGTAACCGTTCTCCTTCGGAACTGTAATGAGGTGACCGAAGAAGAGTTTGTGAACTCGGAAGGAATAATTGCCGGATCTCCGGTCTATTTCGGCGGCATGGCCGCTGAGTTAAAAGGGGTTTTTGATGCGTTCATCGGGGTTCGAAAAAAGATGGAAGGAAAGATCGGAGCGGCATTTGCAACCTCCGGTGATGCCACAGGAGGCAAGGAAACCACTATGATGTCCATTATCCATGCTTTCCTGATATACGGGATGATAATCGTGGGCGATCCCATGTCTGCGACCGGTCACTACGGTGTGGCCTGTGTCGGGGCACCTGATGCGAAGACGGAGAAAAACGGGATAGAGTTGGGCAGAAGGGTGGCTGAACTGGTAAAAAAAATGGAATATAAGCAAGGACCTTTAAACAATGGTTTCGCTAAGGCTTAGCTGACCGCTGAAGGCCTGTTAAGGAGAAACAACTTGAGAGAAGACAGCTTGAAAAGGGTTTTAGAGGATCTATCCAAAGGAAATTTAACCGTCGACAGCGCGCTTGAACGGTTAAAACACCTCCCTTTCGAGGATATAGAGTTTGCCTGTATTGATCACCACCGCGGCCTGAGGCGCGGGGCGCCCGAGGTCATCTTCGGGGAAGGAAAAGAGGCGGGGGATATTATCGCCATAATGGAGAGGCTGGTTGAGCAAGGTGAAAACGTCCTTATCACCCGCCTCTCTTCAGACAAGGCAGACAAGGTTAAGGAGAGGTTTCCCGAAAGCCTTTACAGCAAAAGGGCGAGGGCCCTGACATTGATGACGACACCTGTTAACAATTCCGGGAGAGGGACCATAGTGGTGATAAGCGCCGGTACGTCGGATATCCCTGTGGCCGAAGAAGCCGCTGTCACCGCGAGATTCATGGGGAATGAGGTAAAGACCATATATGATGTGGGCATCTCAGGGCTCCACAGGGTCCTGGCCCACAGGGAGACCCTGGAAAGGGCCTCCGTAATAATCGCGGTGGCGGGGATGGAAGGTGCCCTCCCCAGTGTGGTGGCAGGACTGGTGGGCTGTCCTGTTATCGCCGTCCCTACCAGCATCGGGTACGGGGCCAGTTTCAAAGGGATAACGGCGCTGCTCGGCATGCTGAATTCTTGTGCCTCGGGCGTAACGGTAGTAAATATCGATAACGGATTCGGGGCCGGATATGCTGCGGGCATTATAAACAGGCTGTAGATTTCGCCTCCGAAAAGGGGGTACTGCCGGACATCCATGAAAAACCTAACACTTATTTGCATGGAGGAAGGGAATGACTGAACGTCTGTTGGCGGTTATTTGTTTTTTCCTTTTGGGTTGCGGTTTGATTTGCAGCGCCGTCTATGAAGCCGGGGCACGTGAGATAGATATCCCGCCACCCCTGAAACCCTGGGAGGACTGGGTCCTTTACGGCGAAGAAGAAAAGGTCTGTCCTACCTATTATAATGACGGACAGCAATATTGCTGTATCTGGCCCTCTCGCCTCGAACTGTCCCTCCACGAAAACGGGGGAACTTTTGAACAGCAATGGCTTGTCCTGGTGGAAGGATGGGTCCCCTTGCCCGGCAACAAGGACTCATGGCCCTGGGATGTACTCGTCAACGAAGTGAAATTGCCTGTGCTTAAAAGAAACGGGACCCCCAGTATAAAACTTGCGCGTGGTGAGCATGTTGTTAAGGGGAGATTCTTATGGGAGCAGATGCCGGAGATGATAAATGTCCCCCCTGCATCAGGGATAGTGACCCTTATGATTGACGGCAGGACAGTATCCTCTCCTCTTCAGGAAAAGGACGGAAGGCTCTGGCTCAAGCGCACACGAAGATCCCCGACCGCCGAGGATAGTGTGGACGTGAGGGTATTCAGGCTGATCACGGATAACATCCCCATGGAGATCATAACCCTTATGAGGGTGAACGTCTCGGGCAAGGCCAGGGAGATATCCCTGGAAAATGTTCTTCTCGACGGCTTCCTCCCCATGAAAATCACAAGTCCCATCCCTGCAAGGATCACGTCGGACAGAAATCTCACGGTTCAGGCCAGCCCCGGACAATGGGAGATATATATTAAGGGGCGTTCACAGTCAATGGTTAACGTAATGGGTCCTGTCAAGACCCCATATGGCCAGGAGATATGGGCCTTTGAACCTCAAAACGACCTCCGCATGGTACAGATCGAAGGCGTTCCCGCTATTGATCCAAACCAGACCGACAGTCCGCAGGAATGGCGGCAGTACAGCACCTATGTGATAGACAGTGACGACAAAATAGTGTTTAAGGAGAGCCGCAGGGGCGACTCGGACCCGGCGCCCGATCGTCTTTCCCTGGAGCGGACATGGTGGCTGGACTTTAGCGGAGAGGGTTTTACTATCAGGGACCATGTTACCGGTACCATGAGCCGCCAGTGGTATCTTGCAACGAATCCCCCTGTGATACTGGGGAGGGTCACGCTGGACGGTGTGGACCAGCTTATTACGTACCACGGTGACGACAAAAAACCGGGAGTGGAGCTTCGAAGGGGACAACTGGATATGACCGCTGAATCACGCATTGAGTCCCCCGGGGAGACCTATTCAGCGGTGGGTTGGGACCACGGATTCCAGTCGGTCTCAGGTACGCTTAACCTGCCTCCGGGCTGGAGACTGATTAGCGTCAGCGGCGTAGATGTAATGCCCGGCACATGGTTTGAGAAATGGACACTCCTGGATCTTTTTCTGGTCCTGATTATATCTCTGGCTGTATATAAACTGTGGGGACGTCCGCAAGGGATCCTGGCGCTGGTGACACTGATCCTGATATATCATGAACCGGGCGCTCCCAGAATCGTGTGGCTCAATCTCCTTGCCTCCATTGCGCTGCTTCGTTTTATTCCCAGGGGATGGTTCCGGAGGCTCATCGATCTCTGGCGTGTGGGTTCCGTGCTGGTCCTGCTCCTCATTTCCATACCGTTTATGGTCCAGCAGGTCAGGTGGGGTATGTATCCGCAATTGGAGCCACGTTATGGTCCACAGGTGACCCAATCCGTCAGAAAAGACCAAGCTCAAGCCGTTATGCCCGCCGCACCGCCTGAAATACAAAGAAAAGGAATAAGATCTTTGCCCAGCATTACCGGTAGATCCGAAATGTTAAAATTAAGAGAAAAGGAAGTATCAGATTATGATGCGAACAAGGCTATCGAGGTCATAGACAGGGATGCCCTTAACCAGACAGGCCCCGGGATACCCGACTGGACATGGCATTCTTACGGCATGAGGTGGAACGGGCCCGTGGAAAAGGGTCAAAATATAAGATTCCGGCTTCTCTCACCCCTTGTCAATCTTATTCTCTCCTTTGTTCGCGTCATACTGCTCGCTCTGCTGATTCTTGTTCTCCTTGTCCCAAAGCAATGGAAAATCCTGGGCGGGCGTCTTCCTTTTGTTACTGTTTCAGCCGTTCTGCTTTTGTTTATTCCCTTTGCTTCCATCGCGCAGGAAACAGGTAACGGATTTCCGCCGGATCGATTGCTGCAGGAGCTTAAGAAAAGACTAATTGAGGGCCCCGACTGTTATCCCTACTGCGCTGATATCCCCAAGATGGAGATGACGGCAACTCCGGATACCCTGCAAATCCTGCTCCAGGTAGGTGCAGCCGGGGATACGGTCATTCCCCTTCCGGGGGCCATGGAATCATGGCTTCCTGATCAGGTCCTCCTTGGAACTGACCCGGCTGAAGGACTCTTGATGGGCGATGACGGTTATCTCCGCATGTTGGTCCGGGAAGGCACACAGGTAGTTACTCTCATGGGATCGATCAGCAAGACCGATGATTTTCAGATCCCTTTGCCGCTGACACCACGCAAGGTCACTTACTCCGGTGAAGGTTGGGAGATCCAGGGTATTGACAGGGAAGGGAAGGCTGAGTCAGTGATAAGGTTTATTCGAAGAAAGGGGGTCGGTGATGAAAGGATTCAAGATGCGGATCAGACTGCTGTTCCTCCCTTTTTTCAGGTGGAGAGAATCCTGTCCCTGGGGCTTGACTGGCATCTGCGTACAAGGGTTACAAGGCTTACGCCTGTGGGGACCACGGCGATTCTTTCCATCCCGCTTCTCACGGGCGAGTCGGTCACCACTCCGGGGATCAGGGTCGAGGATGGAATTGCCCATATCCAGATGGCCCCGGACAGCAGGGAGGTGCGATGGGATTCAACCATGAAGAAGAATACGACCCTGATACTTAAATCACCATCCCATGTGCCCTGGACCGAGGCATGGACAATGGAATCAAGCACTATTTGGCATTGTGATTTTAAGGGGATACCGGTAATACACCGGCAGGATGAAGAGGGCACCTATCGCCCCCATTGGCGGCCGTGGCCCGGAGAAGAGGTGACGATCAGCATCTCAAGACCTCAGGCCGTACCGGGCCAGATGGTGACCATGGACAGGGCAGACCTGTCTTTTACTCCTGGAGAGCGTTTTAGCCTGGCAGAACTGTCCCTTTATATTCGAACCAGCAAGGGGGGTCAACACCGCATCCTCCTGCCTGAAGGTGCCAGACTGCAACGAGTGGCGATGGAGGGAAAAGAGGTACCCATAAGGAAACAGGACGGTGAGATCATGCTGCCACTCCAACCCGGGGGCCAGGACGTCGAGATTGAATGGCATCAGACCTCCGGATCTTCCATGCTTGTGAGGACTCCCCAGATATGGATCGGGGAGGGGGCAGTTAATGCTGATATTCGAATTAAGATGCCGCCAAACCGCTGGATACTTTGGACTACCGGACCCAGATTGGGGCCGGCCGTACTTTTCTGGACCTATCTTGTGGTAATAATCCTTGCAGCCCTGGCCCTGGGCAAGATCAGGCGGACTCCATTAAAGACCCGTCACTGGCTGCTCCTGGGTCTGGGATTAACACAGGTGCATCCTATCCTGGCCATCATGGTGGCGGGGTGGTTTCTTGCCCTTGGACAGAGGCGGGAGGGGGACCTGCCGGAGGGGAGATTTACATTGAATGCAATGCAGATATTTCTCACGGCATGGACAGCGGCGGCATTGGTCGGGCTTTATATCGCCATTCAAAAGGGTCTTTTGGGGATACCCCAGATGCAGGTATCAGGGAATGGTTCAACATACTTTTTCCTCCATTGGACCCAGGACAGGGTCGGTTCAACAATGCCGCGCCCCGCGGTCTTTTCGCTGCATCTCATGGTCTTCCGGTTCCTTATGCTGGCATGGGCCCTCTGGCTCGCCTATTCCATGCTTGGATGGCTTAAATGGGGCTGGGAGTGCTTTCATGAGGGGGGTGCCTGGTGCCGCGGTAAAGGCCGGATAGCAAAAGCGGCCGGAGGTGAGGTTAAGGAGGAAGGATGACCATTATGCTATTTCAGGCAATGTTCTCTGACCTCCCGTACCATCCGCCTGAGAAAAGGGACCCTTTGCCGTTTATCCTTATCCCAGCAGGGGAGTAGAGTGTTATTGTGAAACAGGGGTTCACCTGCAAGGTCATAACCGGAGCAGGCAACGGCCTCTTCCCATAACGGGGTGTGGGGGAGGGGGGAGTATTCCGCCAGGAAAGGGACGGCGCCTGCGTTTTCTACGAAATCTATGGTGCGGGATACTGAATCAACTGATTGTCCGGGGAGCCCCATAAGGATGTAGGCGCCTATATCCCGCTTGTTATATCCGGCCTTTTGGAGATTATGAACCGCTTCCTCGAATTCACCTGCAGACACCTTTTTATCTAGGACCTCATGTTGCGCCATATCGGATGTCTCAAGGCCGAGACGGATGGTCCGGAATCCGGCAACGCGAAGCAGCGCGGCGATGTCCGGGGAGATCTCCCGCACATGAAGGGCGTTGGGGGTATGGAATCTGAGATTCAGCTTTTTTTTTATAAGCCCTTGCAGAATAGGAACAATATGCTGTTCAGGATCGACAAGGAGTGCGTCGTCATAAAAGGCAAAGTCCCTAACTCCGAACCGGCTGTGCCAGTATGCTATCTCTTCGACCACTTCTTGAGGATCACGCATGGAGAATAGGGGATACAAAAACGGGCTTGCACAATAACGGCATCTATAGGGACAGCCGGTCGAGGTCAATATACATACATATTCTATGTTTCCCAGCATATCGAAGGCAGGGAAAACAGGCTCGGATTTGTCCATAATATCCGCGGGAAAGGCAATACCGAACCGTCGCATAATGTCCAGTATGGTTTCCATGTGGTTGAGGGTTACCTCATTTGCGATGTAATCCGCGCCCGAGAATTGGCGGGCGTGTTGAACGCAAAGCCTTGCATATATTCCCCCCAGGATAACCGGGACATCAGGATGGATCTCCTTTGCCATCCGAACGGCCTCCTTTACACCGGGATACCAATAGGTCATCAGGGAGGTCACAAAAACAGCGCATGGATCTTTTATCTTTTTCAGCTCCTTTATGAAGAGTTGCCCGGTGATGCCGTACCGGCTGTAAGTCCTACGGAGGTGTTTCAGGGGGGGCGGTTTTGGGATCTCTTCCTTCCAGAATTTACCGGTACCGAATGCCCTTCTTACCGGCGATTTCCTGGATCGGGAACGAGTCATCCCCGGATGATGGACATCCAGGCAGTCTATTATGTGGGCCTCAAAGCCTAGTTTTCTAAGATAACCGGCCAGGTAGAGAAGACCGAGGGGCTTGGACCAGAGGTCATATGCCGCGAAGTCGTGTATCCATGGGTTGATCAGTATAATTTCAGGTTCCATGCAAGACCTTTTTTTGATAACAAAAAGTTGTCTATGATAATAACTTTAAGTGATTATAGCAACCAACTCAAACAATATTTTCGTCCCACCATCCGCCACCATGGTTCCAGATAATCAGGTTTCTCCGTCTCTAACTCCTTCACTTATCTTTACCCCGTGAAATTCACAAACCCCCGGGATCCTCGACTTTCCTTTTGTCCTTCCACCTCTCTTCAAAGCCATATCTCCGCCGGCTCCATCACATTTGAAAAACATGACTACCTATCAGTCATTCCCCGGCTTGCTTGCCCGGTCGTAGCCATGAGGCGAAGACGGGACCGGGGAATCCAGATTCTATATGGGCCATTGGCCTTTCAAGAACAACGGTTTATCTTGTATTACACTTTACAAGGATAAAGTTTCTTATTCCTTCAAACATGACAGCAAGGATATTTTGTTTTTGACTGGAAAATCAAAGAGGGTGGACAAATGGGTTTAGGTCTTTCATTGTGTATGAACCACGTGGAAAAAGTTTGAAACTAATTAGTTTTTGGTGAGATTTCTATGTACGTTCTGCACGAACGACCCCCTCGACATATTAGTTGACCCATGTTTGAATTTATGGGGTCAAACCTTGAACTGTAATTATGCTTAATTGCTTAATCAATAATCAAGGTTTGACCCTATGCTCACTCTCTCCACTCTGAAATTACATTAATGATCGACTCGGCAGAGGATGCCGGTAGAATATCGGGTACTTCCTCATCTCAGATTACCAGCCCAAAAAGCATTGACATTAATGTAATTTTATTTCATCATTGCCCCGTAAGTTCCTTGAATAATAATCCTTTTAAAATCAAATAGTTCGGCATTGTGATGCTGTTCATATATCGTTTTTATCCGATAATAGCATTTTTCAGATTTATGTGATTAGAGAAGAGACAGACAATCCCCTCATACGCCGAAAACAGGAAAAGACAGTGGAAGATAAATCGCTGAGCATAACGGGAGAAAAACTCCGCAGGCTTAAGGATATTATCCCGGAAGCGTTTACGGAAAATAAGATCGACTGGGAAAAGCTGAAGGCCGCTTTAAGCGATGATATTGAGTTTAAAAACGAGCGCTATGTGCTGAACTGGGCCGGAAAATCCGACGCGTTCCGCGCCCTGCAATCCCCTTCCACTGCCACCCTTGCAGCGTGCAGGGAGGAATCCGTGAATTTTGACAAAACCGGGAATGTCTTTATTGAAGGCGAAAATCTTGAGGTCTTAAAGGTCTTGCAGAAGTCCTACTTCGGCCGGATCAAGATGATATACATCGACCCGCCTTACAACACAGGCAATGACAATTTTATCTATCCGGACAAATTCTCCGAGACAAAGGAAGAATATCTGAGCAGGATCGGCGACAAGGACGAGACAGGGTTCATGACTCGCGAGGGTCTGTTCAGAAAAAACAGCAAGGACAGCGGCCATTATCACAGCAACTGGCTTTCCATGATGTACCCGCGACTTTTTCTGGCAAGAAATCTCCTGCGCGACGACGGGGTGATCTTCGTGAGCATTGACGATAATGAGGTTCATAATCTAAGGCTTATGATGAATGAGGTGTTTGGGGAGGAGAATTTTATTTCAAATATAGTATGGAAGAAAAAGACAGGAGCAGGTAGCGGTATTAATTTTGTATTCGATGAGCATGAATATGTCCTCGTCTACGGTAAAAATATTGTAAATTTGTCCAAATGGCGTATCTTCAATGAAGAGGATGGTAATTTTAAAAATCCTGATAATGATGAGCGCGGGCCTTGGGAAAGCTGCGCTATAACAGCACCATCAAAGAATAAAAATCCCAACCAACTATATCTCATAGAAATATATTTAAACAATGATGTAAATGTTCCCGAAAAAGACGACAAGAAAAGAAACCTTATTTATGATTTTAAATATTTAGAGCATACCATTGCCATACGGGAATGCAATGCTGGTGACGCTATTGCATGGGAAGATTTTGATGAAAAGCATAATATCGCCAGATTTATTAGGCGGTGGTCATATACAAAAGATTCAATAAAAGATATTTTTGAACAAAAGCGAGTTTACATTAATGGTAAAAATATACCTCGTTTTAAGAAATTTGAATCTGATTATGAAGGCAAGGCATTAAGAAGCATTTATTTTAATGATTTTAGCACTCAAGAAGGTTCTGATTCGTTATATCAATTATTTGCGCCAGACGAATCCCCAATGGAGTATCCAAAACCACCTTCATTGATTAAGCATTTTTCTAAGGGTTGTTGTAGTAAAAATGATATTATATTCGACTGCTTTTCCGGCTCCTGCACCACAGCCCATGCAGTCCTTGATCTCAACAAGGAAGACGGAGGGAATCGCAAATTCATCTGCGTCCAGATCCCGGAGAAATGCGATGAAAGTTCAGAAGCCTTTAAGTCAGGCTACAAAACCATCGCCGAAATCGGCAAGGAACGCATCCGGCGGGTAATAAAAAAGATAAAAGAGGAACAGGAGGAGAAACTGGATTTTGGGGGCATGGCTGAAAAGCAGGATCTGGGATTCAAGGTCTTCAAGCTCAGGGAGTCCAACTTTAAAATCTGGCGTTCGAAGATAGAAACAGAGTCAGAGCTTGTTGAGCAATTGCAACTGCACCTGGAGCCGCTGGATGAGCATGCTAAAATCGAGGACGTCCTTTATGAATTGCTTTTAAAGTCCGGCATTTCACTTACGGCAAAGATTGAGAAAAAGTCCGGTTATATACTCGTGAATGATAATGAGGTTGCCCTGATGCTGGAGAAGGCTGACGATAAGATTATCAAGGAGGTCATCGCGGAAAAACCCGGGAAAGTAATCACGCTTGACAGGTTGTTCAAAAACAACGACCAGTTAAAAACCAATACCGCGCTGCAGATGAAGGACGCGGGAATAGAGTTTAAGGCGGTGTGACCATGGAGTATAAAGGCAATGTTTTCAAAAATGGATCCGTTTGGCTGAAAGCTGATTTTCACCTCCATACAAAGGCTGATAAAAAAGAATTCGAATACAATGACGATGAGAATTATTTTGCATCTGCCTTTATTGATGAATTAAGAAAAAAGGATATCGGGATCGGCTTGGTTACAAATCATAATAAATTTGATTTGGTGGAATATAAAGAGCTTTTTAAAAACAGCCTCAAAGAAAACATCTATTTATTGCCTGGCGTGGAACTCTCTGTGGATGACGGGAAAAAGGGGATTCATGCATTAATCGCCTTTGAATATGAGACCTGGATAAAAGACAGCAATAATTTTATTGAGCAGTTTTTAAGCGCTGCTTTTGAGGGTGTAGCCAACCATGAAAGGATAACCGCTAAATCCAGATATAATCTTACAGATCTATTTAGAAAATTAGACGAACATAGGAAAGAAGGCCGCGACACATTTGTTATTATGGCACATGTGGAACAGGACTGCGGTTTTTACAAGGAACTGGACGGAGGCAGGATTATTCGGGCAGCAGAAGATGAGCATTTTAGAAGGAATGTATTGGCCTTTCAGAAAGTAAGGACCAATGACGTAAAAGAAAATTTGATAACATGGTTTGGAGATGAAAAAAAACTCCCCGCGTTTGTTGAAGGTTCTGATTGTAAAAAAATTGATGAAATCGGCTTATGCGGTACGCAAAAGGATAAAGACGGCAATATAATTGAAAAAAAATGTTTCATAAAAATAGGAGATTTTAATTTTGAAGCTGTAAAGTATGCCCTGACCGATAAGGAAAACCGCGTGTCGAACGACAGGAAACCTGAATCGGAAAACGCCTTTATTAAATCCATCGCCTTTGAAGGCGGTCTTCTCGATGGCAGGGAAATAGATTTTTCGTCTGAGCTTAATAATTTTATCGGCATCCGCGGAAGCGGAAAATCATCAATTATTGAAATACTGCGCTATACGCTTGGGATCTCTTTGGGGAATCAGGCAACTGATAGGGAGTATAAAAACAGCCTTATTGAACATGTGCTGAAAAGCGGCGGTAAAGTCATTACTTATGTTATTAATGAGCATAAAAAAGAATACAGGATTGAAAAGATATACGGACAAAAGGAAGATATATTTGAAAATGGGACCCGTATTGATGCACCATACATAGATACTGTCTTTAAAAAGCCAGTATATTTCGGGCAGAAGGATTTATCAAACAAAGACATCAATTTTGAGGCAGACCTTGTTAAAAAACTTATTGGGAATAAACTTGAAGGTATAAAATCAAAAATAGATCTGAAAATATCGGAAATTGAAGACACAATAAACGCTTATAAAAAAATGGACAATCTCGATGAATTGAAAAAGGAAATTGCCGCCGCCATCAAAGATGCAGAACACAAGCTTAAATTATACAAAGAAAAAGGCGTGGAAGAAAAACTACGACAACAAAGCCGATTCGATTCCGATATGAGGCATTTTAATGAATCATTAAATGAAGTATCAAAATTTAAAGTCGAACTTGAAACCATTATAAACAACTTTCAACCTTTTTTTAGCCAGGCGGCATTTGAATCAGAAGAGAATAAAAACATTTTTCTGGAAGCAGAAAAAATATTTAAACAACTGGCAATTGAATATAATAAATTAAACGATATAAAAACCGAAACTGAAAAACATGAAGCCTCTTTTGAACAACTTTATAAAAAATTACAGGAAAAGAAGGAAAGTCTTAAAGAGGAATTCGCAAAAATAAAAAGGGAAATCGCCATTCCTAATCTTAATCCCGATGAATTCCTTAAATTGAATCGGCAAATTGAAACTTCAAGGCTGAAACTGATGGAGATCGAAAAATCAGAAAAAAAGAAAATAGAATACCAAGTATCACTGAACAATAAAGTCTCTGAGTTGAATAACCTATGGCATGAAGAGTATAAAATTCTTGAAAAAGAGGTTGGCAGAATAAATGAATACGAAAGCTCTCTTTCCATCTCCGTTGAATATAAAGGTCGAAAAGATAATTTTGACGCAAAACTCAGGGGAATTTTTAAGGGCACAGGAATAAGGGGGGGAACTTACGATAATATCACATTGCAATATAAAGATTTTATTGAAATTTATAGAGACATGGGAAATATAAATTCCATATTGAATATCAGCGAAAACCTGTTGGCGGAATTTAAAACACGGTTTTACGACAATCTTTTCAATTTATTGACATTCCGTGTCGAAGACAAATTCACTATTGAATATAACGGCAAACCCCTGAAAGATCATTCACTTGGACAGCGTGCTACCGCACTGATTCTCTTCCTGCTTGCCCAAAAAGAAACTTATGTTTTAATAATCGATCAGCCTGAAGATGACCTTGATAACCAGACGATTTACGAAGATGTGATTAAAGCTGTCAAGGCTTTAAAAGGCAAAATGCAGTTTATATTCGCTACCCACAATGCCAATATTCCAGTACTTGGCGACAGCGAAAAAATAATCTCGTGCAGATATTCGGAGTCAAAAATAGAGGTTCATGGCGGCACAATTGACAACCATAAAACACAGAAACAGGTAGTGGATATCATGGAAGGCGGAGAAGAAGCATTTAATCGCCGTAAAAGTATTTATGAGCTATGGAGTTATAAAAAATGAACCCAATAGAACTTCTTGATATTATTAATACCGGTGAAACAAGCAAAGTCCAGTTTAAGGAAAAAATGCCGCACCCGGAATCAATCGTTGCCGAAATGGTTGCTTTTTCCAATACAATGGGTGGAATAATCCTATTCGGAGTCAAGGATAAAACAGGTGAAATAGTAGGGCTTTCTTATGTAGAAATCCAAGGCTACAGCCAGGTCATAGGTAATTATGCTACTGGGAATGTTGTCCCCCCTATCTATATAAAGACGGAAGTGGTGCCTGTCGATATTAATGGAGAAAATAAAATACTCGTCGTCTATGTAGATGAAGGGATAAATAAACCTTACAAGGATTTAGGCGGGAGTGTATGGGTCAAACAAGGCTCGGATAAAAGAAGAGTTACCGACAATGCGGAATTACTCCGTCTTTTTCAGCAAGGCAGCCATTTACTGGCTGATGAAATGGAGGTATATGATACTTCAATCGATGACCTCAATGAAGAATTGTTCCGGGAATATTTTAAGAAGGAATTTCATTCTTCCATCGAAGAAAAAGGGCTAACTTTTGAAAAAGCGTTGAAGGCTAAAAAAGTATTGCGTAATGGAAAATTGACGTTAGCCGGGTTATTGTTTTTTGGAAATAATCCGCAAAATATAAAGCCGGCTTTTTGTATTAAAGCCGTTTCATTTTTTGGAAACTCCATGTCTGGAAAAGATTATAGAGACAAACCACAGGATTTGCAAGGAACGATACCTGATTTATTTGACAAAGGAATTAAATTTATTGAATCAAATTTACGGCATATCCAAAAAAAACAGGATTTCAATTCTATCGGGATTCTGGAAATATCAAGAGACGCTTTTATCGAGCTTTTTGTAAATGCGTTAGTGCACAGGGATTATTTTAAAAATGCTCCTATCCGTATTTTGATATTTGATAACAGAGTAGAAATTATAAGTCCCGGGAAATTACCTAATAATCTCACTGTCGAAGAAGCGATATTCGGTAATCCGGTAATTAGAAACCCTCAACTTGTGAAATTCAGTTTTCATACCCTTCCTTTCAGCGGTATTGGTACCGGATTAACCCGGGCATTGGAATCTCAGCCGGACATAGAGTTTATTAATGATATTGATGGGGAACAATTTATCGTCAGAATTCCAAGACCGGGGACTGAAGATTGAAGCTCCATTTCGACCCGAACCAGCAATTTCAGATCGACGCGATAGAATCCATTGGCGGGATCTTTGAAGGGCAGCCCTTAAAGGACGGGGACCTTGATTTTACCCTATCCCATGAAAGTCATCTTTTTTATGAGGGCGGCATAGGGAACCGCCTGAGGCTGGGCGAAGAACAGATCCTTGAAAACGTAAGGACTATCCAAAAGAAAAATGAACTCGCCATTTCAGATAAACTGGACGGCATGAATTTTTCTGTTGAGATGGAGACGGGAACCGGCAAGACTTATGTTTATCTTCGCACCATCTATGAACTGAATAAGAAATACGGATTTAAAAAGTTCGTCATAGTCGTTCCTTCCATTGCCATTCGCGAAGGCGTGTTAAAAAATCTCGAAATCACCTTTGAACATTTCCAGAACCTTTACGAGAAAACCCCTGTCAACTTTGATGTGTACGATTCCAGGCGGGTTTCCAACCTGAGAAATTTCGCGGTCAACAACAACGTCCAGATTCTTGTCATCAACATCGACTCCTTTGCCAAAGATGAAAACATCATTAATCGGCCCAATGACAAACTGACCGGCAAGAGGCCGGTTGAATTTATCCGGGCGACTTCCCCGATTGTAATCGTGGATGAACCGCAGAACATGGAAACCGATATCAGAAGAAATGCCATAGGAAATCTGAACCCTCTGTGTACCCTGCGTTATTCGGCCACTCATACCAACCGATACAATATGGTTTATAGTCTTGATCCTGTAAAGGCATATGATATGGGTCTGGTCAAACAGATAGAAGTGGATTCAATCGTCACGGAAAATGATTTTAATGAAGCCTTTATATGCCTTGAAAAGGTGACGTCCGCAAAGGCAAGGACATCTGCAAGAATAAAAATCGATATCAACACAAAGGACGGCGTTAAAAGGAAGACCGTTGCCGTGAAGGTCGGCGATGATTTGTATGATCTGTCCAATAAAAGAGATATATACAAAAACGGTTATATCATTAACGGGATTGATGTGGCTGAGGGATTTATTGAGCTTTCAAACGGCGGGACCATTTTTGTAGGAGATACATTGGGCGGTCTTTCGGATGAGGTTATGAAGGTCCAGATAAAAAAGACCATAGAGGAGCATTTCCTGAAGGAAAGAAAATTCAAGGATAAAGGGGTAAAGATCCTTTCGCTTATCTTTATCGACAGGGTGGCAAACTATCGGAGCTATGACGCTGACGGGATTCCGGTTAAAGGCAAGTTTGCCGTCTGGTTTGAGGAGATGTACCGGGAAATATCAGGTAAAGATCCTTATAAAGGGTTGATTCACTTTGAAGCGGAGGAAGTTCATAACGGCTATTTTTCACAGGACAAAAAAGGCAAGTGGAAGGATACGAGGGGCAATGCCATTGCGGATCATGACACATTTAAACTGATTATGAAAGATAAAGAACGGCTTCTGGATGTCAATGAGCCTTTGCGTTTTATTTTCAGTCATTCAGCCTTAAGGGAAGGATGGGATAACCCCAATGTCTTTCAGATTTGCACCTTGAATGAGACACATTCCGAGCTGAAAAAACGACAGGAAATAGGCAGGGGATTGAGGCTTTCGGTAAATCAGGAAGGTCGCAGAATACAGGACATCAATACCAATCGTTTGACCGTTATCGCGAATGAGGCCTATAAAGATTTTGCCGGACAGCTTCAAGCGGAGATTGAAGAAGATTGCGGGGTGTCCTTTAAAGACAGGATAAAAAACAGGCAGGAACGGGCAACCGTAAAATATCGCAAAGGATTTGAACTGGATGAAAAATTCAGGGATATCTGGGACAGGATAAAACATCAGGCAACATATAAGGTTGATTATGATACCTTGGAGCTTATTAAAAAGGCTTCAAAGGCCCTAACTCAAATGCCTGCGATCAAAAAAGCCCTGATTAAGACCACAAAGACAGCTCTGGAGTTTGATGAAGCCGGCATTATTTCCGATATCAAGGCATCATATGCCACGGTTTTGGATACGGTATTCAACATACCCGATGTGCTTTTTTATGTCCAGGAAAGGACGGAGCTGACCCGTTCAACTATTCTTGAAATTCTATTACAGTCTGGCAGAACCGCAGATATAATGATTAATCCCCAGCTTTTCCTCGACAATGCCGTGTCGGCTATTAATGATGTATTGACCGATTTAATGATCGATGGAATTAAATATGAAAAGATAGGAGAGAAAGAATATGAAATGCGGTTATTTGAAGATTATGAAATCCATATCAATGAGCTTACATTTCAGATATCAAGGAAAGATAAAACCATTTACAGCAATCTTGTCCCGCTCGATTCCGGCGTGGAATATAATTTTGCCAGAGAATGTGAAACCCGCGATGATATAGAATTTTATTTCAAACTGCCCTTCTGGTTTAAAATTCAAACGCCAATAGGGAATTACAATCCCGATTGGGCCTTGATAAAAAAGAACGAAAAAACCGTTTATTTTGTTGCTGAGACAAAATCAACCGGCCAGGAATTAAAAGCAAGCGAGATAAGAA